>DAOUHZ010000109.1:0-3239 GCA_034428455.1 Dehalococcoidia bacterium | reverse complement strand
TGCCAACCTGGATGCTGGCTTGGCTCAGGGCGCCAACGCTGGCGCTATCGCTCTTCCCAACCAGGGGTTTCCGGCCCGCTTTCTAGGGCAGACCTATTCTGCTCGTAGTATTGGTGTAGGTTAGTTCGGTCTTGGTCGTCTGGGGACAGGTACAACAGGTCGGTCTTTTCTGCGAGTGCTTTGACGATCTCGGTGGTCAGGACATAGTTCCAAGTGTTCCGGTAAAGTAGCTTTGGGTTGGTTTCCGGGTAATGGACGTCCAAGAACTCTGAAATGCGCTCCAATTCGTAGTCGTCCGGGGCAATCTCCACGGGCACGGTTCCGGGACGCTCTCGGAGCGCTTCCCTTATTGCTTGGAAGTTTGCACTTTTACCTGAACCACGCCTTCCGATGAAGATCATACGATGGCCCGATATGGCGTCGCGGTATTCAGGCGTTGGCACAAAATAGTCCAACAGCGATGTGTCTTGGAGTGCGTCGGGATGCCCTAGGTATAGATCGCGGATGCGGTCGATGCGGTCCCTGACCGTTGCCCTCTGCCGCGACTCCGCCCTTTGATTAATTGCCGATCTAGTCTGATGTTGGAGCCATGTCTCGACTATACGTACTGCCTGGCCTTCAGTCGTGAACAGCTGGGACACACTCCCCAAGTCTAAAATCGAAGCTCTGGGTTCCTGTTGAAGGACTAACACCTCTTTGCCCAATCCGATCGCGAAACCGATGAGCAAAGCAACGTTGGCATTGTGCTGCTGGTAGGCGTCGATGTCGGTGCTCAATAGGCTGGCGACTATCAACGATGCTCTTTGGATCGCCCGGGCTTGGGGGAAGAAATCGTCGTAGGCGGAGTCGCTGGGGTCGGTGCCGCTAAATCGGAAATAGCTCTCCTTGAGTTGTCTCTCCACAGCGCTTATCCAGTCGCTGGATATTTTCGGTTTCAGGTGGCAGACCGTCCCTGGCTCTTCGGTCCGCTCAAAGATGCCCATCTTCTCCAAAAACGGCAAACGCCGGCTCGGACTCTCCGGCAGGTCCCGACGGTCGGATTGTACCGAAAGGATGTGCTGCAGCACATCGGGGCGGGTCTCGTAGAAGCAACTTTCCAGCGTGGTTAGGAGTTCCCGTTCCCAAGGTCTCCGGTTCTTGTCTTTCAGCAGAATCGGTAGTCTACCCACGGCCAGAGCATATCCGATCTCCAGCAGCACATTGGCGTTCGGTTCGGTTACCTCTGCCAACAGGTAATCATGCCCGTAGATGCCTTCGCATACCTTCGCATACAGCAGATCATTGTGGACCGTGTCTTCCCATCTGCGTCCATGGATGTCTTGGAGGCTGAGTTCTTCCACCAACCGCATCGAGAAGTCCTGCCAATGGCCCCCGGACGGGTAGGCGAAGAAAAACGTATTGGTTCCTTCGTAAGGGACGCGCTTGTGGCACATCGTGCCTTCGATCGCACAGAATCGGTTTATTTCCGCAAATTGGTTCATGTCCGCCCGTACGTCAGCTAATCGCGTAGGCCACGATCCCAGATGATGACCTGCTGCGCGTCTCCGGGAAGTTGCGGGCTTTGAATATGCCACCGCTCAGGATTATAGGATCTCTGTGATTCCGCGGCAAATGTTATGCAGACCTCATCAGGCGCATTGCCTCACAGAAAACGTTACTTATAAGCAGTGATTGCCGCAGATGGAATTGCCACCGGAAATCGTTCTGACGGCTGGCGGACCAAAGTCCGGCCGGCAGGGGCTGGCGACGACGAAAAAGTCTTCGGCTGTCGGAGTCCCAGATCGCCCGGCGGGTGAAGGCCATCGCCCAGGCCGTGGGACTGGAGAACTGGGAGTTCTTCAGCGGCCACAGCGGGCAGGTCGGCATGGCCCGCCGCATGGTCCAGAACGGCGCCTCCACCCATGAGATCGAACGCCAGGGCCGCTGAAAGCAGGGCGGCGGCATGGTCGGCCGCTACACCCGCGTTGCGTCCGGTATTGCAACGGCGACCTTGGCCAAACGGTTACTACATTGAGAAGAGTTGCCATCAGCAACGACGAGCCTGAACTCCTGTTCCTTTGCTAATCAACTGAGACCTCAACCGTTGGTTACTCCGATGCCAGATCCGCAGCGATTTCCTCCAGGTGCTCCAGCGCAGCGCGCAGGTCCTCCAGGATCTCCTCTGCGATCACGTCGGGCGGCGGCAAGTTCTCGGAGTCTTCCAGGCTCTCGTCGCGCAGCCAGAAGATGTCCAGATTCACCTTGTCCCGCTGGGTCAGCTCGTCGTAGGTGAACCGGCGGAACCGCTCGGTCTCCACCCGCTGCGCCCGGTTGTCGGCGCGGTAGCAGGACACGAAATCGTCCAGGTGAGCGCGGGTCAGCGGGTTGGTCTTCAGCGTGAAGTGCTGGTTGGTGCGCAGGTCGTAGATCCACAGTTCGCGCGTCCACGGCGTCTCGCTGGCCGGCCTACGGTCGAAGAACAGCACGTTGGCCTTGACCCCTTGGGCGTAGAACACGCCGGTGGGCAGCCGCAGCAGGGTATGGGCGTCGCACTCGTGGAGCAGACGGCGGCGGACGGTCTCGCCGGCGCCGCCCTCGAACAGCACGTTGTCGGGCAGCACGATGGCCGCGCTGCCGTTGGTCTTGAGCAGCGTGCGGACGTGCTGCAGGAAGCTCAACTGCCGGTTGCTGGTGGTGGCCCAGAAGTCGGGACGCTCCACGGTCAGGCTCTGGCGCTCGGTCCGGCCCTCCTCGTTGACGAAGGTCAGGGTGGACGTGCGGCCGAAGGGCGGGTTGGTCAGCACCATGTCATAGTGGTCGCCGGGCGACGCGCGCAGGCTGTCGTCCACCCTGATGCTGGGCTGGTCGCCGCCGATGCCATGGAGGTACAGGTTCATCACGCCCAGCCGGGCCGCGCTGTCCACGATCTCCCAGCCGTGGAGCGCGTCGTTGCGCAGAAACTCCGACTGCTCCCGATTCATGGTCGGATGATGCCGGTGGACGTACTCGTGGGCGGCCAGCAGGAAGCCGCCGGTGCCGCAGGCGGGATCGCAGATGGTGGTGTCGGGCCCGGGCCGCATCACGTCCACGATGGCCTGGATGAGCGGGCGCGGGGTGAAGTACTGGCCGGCGCCGGTCTTCACGTCCTGGGCGTTGCGCTCCAGCAGCGACTCGTAGGCGTCGCCCTTCACGTCGGCGCTGAGGCCGTGCCAGTTCTCGCTGTCGATGAGCTCCTTGACCAGCCGGGTCAGCATGGCCGG
>DAOUHZ010000108.1:0-3774 GCA_034428455.1 Dehalococcoidia bacterium | reverse complement strand
AGGCCAGCAAAGCCCACCCGCCGCCGCAACAGCGGCATCCACGGGCACCGTGTCGAACACCGCTTGCTCCGACCTGGCCACTGACGACGCACCCAGGTTTTGCACCAGCCACGTGACATAACCCAGCGCGTCCTCCGGTCCCTCACACCGCTGCACGTTCCAGCCTCGCAGGCCGGCGGTCTCGGCCAATTGATCCAGGAGTTCAGCCCGTTCCCGGGCAATCCGTTCGCGCACGGCTTGCGCCTGGGCCTCGATAGCAGGCAGCTCTTGGGTCAGCAGATCGTAAGGTTCAGCCGGCGGTCCGCTTTGCCGGCCCAATGCCGCGCGCACAGTCGCCCGGAATGTTTCCGATGGGATACCCAACGAGCCGACGTGCGGCTCCATCTCTCGATTGAACAGGATACCCATAAACTAATCCTGCAAACGGCTTGAACCTTGGCCCGACAGCTCGTCCCGCCAGATTTCGGAGAACGATCTGGGCGCTGGAATCGGCAAATCCCGCGACCGAGTCCAGCGGGACACCAGTGGCAGCCGCGTGGCACCCAAAACGCCGCCCTTAGCCATCGGCGACAGCAACTTCCGGCCGATCCTGCGCCCCATGCCCAACAACTTGGGACTCGACATAACGGTGGAGAATGCACGGGCAAGCAGGCTCTCCGTATCCGACCCGCTGGGCCGATATGTTTCCGATCCTTCCGCGACGTTGTGTCGCAGGTGCAGCAGCATCCGGGGGATGTTGATCTGCACCGGGCAAGCATCCCGGCACGCCCCGCATAGCGTCGACGCGTTGGGCAGGTCCTTGGCCTGTCCGACCCCAACCAAACCTGGCGTGACTATGGATCCGATCGGCCCCGGATACACCCACCCGTAGGCGTGGCCTCCGACCCGCTGGTAGACCGGGCACACGTTCAGGCAGGCCCCGCAGCGGATGCAGTACAGCGACTCCCGCAAAGCGGGGTCCGCCAGCAACCGGCTGCGCCCGTTGTCCACGATCACCAGGTGAAACTCTTCCGGCCCGTCCTCGTCCTCCGAACGGCGCGGCCCGGTGACCATGCTCAAGTAGGATGTGATGCGCTGTCCGGTGGCTGACCGCGGCAGCAGCCTCAGGAACACCGCAAGATCCTGCAACGACGGGATCACTTTCTCCATACCCGCCAGTCCCACGTGGACCCGCGGCGCGGAAGTGCACAACCGGCCGTTCCCCTCGTTGGTGATGATCACCAGTGAGCCCGTTTCCGCCACCAGGAAATTGGCCCCGCTGATGCCCATGTCGGCGTCCAGGAATTTCTGGCGCAGTACCACCCGTGCGATCCGTGCCATCTCCTCGATGTCGTCGGAATACGGTACGCCCAGTTGCTCCGCGAACAGCTGCGCCACCTGCCCCCGCGTCTTGTGCAGCGCCGGCGCCACCAGGTGCGAAGGCGTCTCGTCGGCCAGTTGGATGATGTACTCGCCCAGGTCGGTCTCAAATACGTCGATCCCCTGCGCCTCCAGCACGTGGTTCAGCCCAAGCTCCTCGGACACCATCGACTTGCTCTTGGTCACCGTCCGCACGGCGTTGGCGTCTGCAATTTGCGACACGATAGAGTTGGCCTGCGCCGCGTCGGCGGCGAAATGCACTCGTCCGCCGGCCGCGGTCACGTTCCGCTCCAGCATCTCCAGGTAGTAGTCCAGGTGCCCGATGGTGTGCTCTTTGATCCGACGCGCTTGCTGCCGCCATTCCTCCCACGTTTCAGGCGTAACTTCGGCGATGGCCTCCCGTCGCGTTCCGTCAAATCCCGTCCCGGCGCGGCGCAGCGCCTGGCGCAGCTGCACGTCCTTCACCGCTGCCTGGGAGGCGGGCACGAACTGCCGCGTAACAACCTCTGCCATGCTTAACCGGCCTCGCTGTCCAGAACCTGGGCGATGTGCCGAACGCGGAAGGGCAACCCCTGGCGGCTTACCGCCCCACCGATGTGCATCAGGCAGCCCATGTCACACGCCGTCAGCGTGTCCGCGCCGCTGGCCGTCGCCGCCGCGACTTTGTCGGCCAGCATCTCCTCCGAAATGTGCGGATACTTGACCGCGAAGGTCCCGCCGAAACCGCAGCATTGTTCCGCGTCCGGCAATTCGACTCGCTCCACCCCCGGCGCCGCATCCAGCAGACTCCGTGGCGCCTCGGTGACCTCCATCTCGCGCAGCAGGTGACACGAAGGGTGATACGCAACCGTTGTCCCGCTTTTGGGTCCGTCTACCGCCCCGGGTTCATACCCAACCACGTCCACCAGAAACTCTGTGAATTCGTACACCCGCCGGCTCAGATCTTCCGCCCGGCCCAGCAGTTCCGGGTCGTCGGCGAACAGGTCTTGGTAGAAAACCCGCATCATAGCTCCGCAGGAGCCCGACGGAACGACCACGTAGTCCCGGTCGCCCAGGATATCCAGCGTGCGCTCCGCCAGTTTGCGGGCTTCCACCGTGAAACCGGAATTGTACAAAGGCTGGCCGCAGCAGGTCTGACCTTCGGGAAAATCGACGTCAACGCCGGCATCCCTCAGCACTCGAACGACACTGACCCCAACCTCAGGAAAAAGCTGGTCGACGATGCAGGTGACGAAAAGGGACGCCCGAATGGGCTGCGGCTGGCTCAAAACAAATCCTCGTTCGCGGCGCCGCAAGGTTAGCAGAGTGCCACCCATCGGACAAGGCGAAGCCGACACCCGGTCTTGGTCTCAACGCGGTCGATGGGTATCATATTGCGGCCATCATATTCCCGTACAGGAGCGCTACCATGGTGGAAGAACTCGGCAGAATCACCCGCCCCGCGACCGCCAACTATCAGGGAAAGCGGAAGTTGCTGCTGGCCCCGCTGATCCATCTGGCCGTGCCCCCGGAGTCAATGCCGGTGGACGGAACCGAAATCCTCGCCCGCTACTGGGACCAGGTGGATGTCCAGGTTCGTGCCGTGCAAAACGCCCTGGGCAGCGTCACCCACGTCTACCACGAGAACCTGCCCGAAGGAGGTGACGCTGGCCTCGGCTACCTGGAAGCCACCGCCCAGGGCAGCCACAAGCTGACCGCCGGCCTCGTGCAAGCCGGCGCTGTTCTGGAAACTACGGAATCCATGGAAATTCTCGCCGAAACTCTGGACCTGCAACGCTGCCTGATGCAGCCGCTGATGAGCCCCGCCGTCGCCGGCCGCCTCCAGGAGTGGTTCGGCGAAGCCAATCACCGTCGCTACGAGTTCGTCGCCGACGTCATCGACAACACGCTGGGCGAAGACGAAACCGGCCTGCTTCTCATCAACGAAAGGCACCAGGTCCAGTTTCCCGGCGACATCGAAGTGATCTACATCGCCCCGCCCGCCCTGGATGAATTCCGTCGTTGGCTCCAAAACTGGAGCGAGCAGCTCCAGCGGGAAATGGCCGGACCGCCCGCACATCCTGAAGCGGATGACGTTGCCGAGCCGTCAGCCTGACACTTGCAACGAAAAAGCCCCGCCACGAAAACGGCGGGGCCTATTCCAATCTGTGGCAGTCACTCGCAGACTGGTCGCCTGATGTCAGGCGTGCTTGGCGGGAGTGCGAGGCACTCATTTGTACAAACCCATTTGTACGTTTTGAGTTTGCGCGCACCAGCGGCTGTTTGTACAAGAATAGGGGCTGATAGGCCGTTTGTCAACACTCAATTTGTGCTTATTTTGTACCTATGGCGGGAGTGCGAGGGAGTCGAACCCACCTACCCCGCTCGTCACGAGGCATAACGGATTTGAAGTCCGCAAGAGCCACCGGGCCCCAT
>DAOUHZ010000107.1:0-7898 GCA_034428455.1 Dehalococcoidia bacterium | reverse complement strand
TGTACGATCTCCCATAGTTCGTCGCTGACCAAAGGTTTCGCCATCGAACACGACCTCCCGCTTCGGCCTATACTATGCCACAGCAACGGGATGAACTTACCGAGAGGTTAGCCCCTTGATTATGGATTGGCAACCCATTTTGTTAGGGGTTCTAAGAGACGGGTCGGGGAAGCTCCGCCTGGTGTTGGTCAACAAGTCCCCTCTGGTAGGGGATGCCGAGGACCTGACCGGCACCGCATGGCGTCTCGTATGCGCCGACGGGAAAGCGTCCCGCGGGATAACGCCCACGGTGGCCTTCTGGGACGAGGCATGCGTGGGAGGAACCGTCGCCGACTATGGCTTCGTGGCCCAATACGACAAGTGGCGAACGAGCTACCGCATCCGGTCCATGGCTGTGACCGGCGCCGAGACCAGCCGGGTATCCCGCATCCCAGATCGGGAGGCGCAGGATTTCCTCCGGGGCATAAGGTCATACGGCGGTCACGCCGTCCGGGAAGAGGGCGGGATCAGGTTCCTTTGCATCCGCACGGACCAAGGATATCCGCTGGACTTCGAGGAGCTCCTGCCGGCGGTGGACAGCATATCGGACGCTGAGTGGCGGCTGAGGTCGTTCATCGAAGTGCGTTGGAATGAATACCGAGCAGGAGGACCACCATGCGTGGAGAACGTGCTCCCTGAGTCGGATATCGTTGCCAAGTTCACTGAGACGACCGTCCGTGGGACCGTGGGTCGCAGGGAATACAGTCGCGACGGCTTGAGCCTCTCCGCGGTAAAGCCCGGCGAGAGGAGCGCGGCCGGGTTGGCTGGGTTGGACCCTTGGTCCAACGATCTGCCGGACGGGAGGTGCCCACGCGAGGATAGAGAGGAGGCCAGCGAGCTAGACACAGCCAGCCAAGCCGAACGTTACCTGGAACTGCTGCCCCAGGTGCGGCGCTACATGATATTCGGGGACCGGCTGGTGATCCTGACGGATTCCCATCAAGTGTTGCTGTTCCAGGCCGAAAAGTCGGGTGGCTGAACCCCTTGGAATGGGGCGGGAATGCAGAGCGGAACAAGGGTGCCTACCGGAAACGTTCGCGCGCGGTCGATCCTGTAGCGCAGGTGGCTCGCTGATGTTCAAGGCCGCTTTTCTGCTTGCCGGTGTCCTGGCGATAGCCGGATGCGTAACCGAACCACCGCCGGCCACGCCCACCGCTGCGATCCCTCCAACACCGGCCGTCCGGGAGCCTGCGCGTGCACCCACCACTACGACCCCGCCAACCACGGCCGTCCGGGAGCCTGCGCGTGCGCCCACCTGGACCGCCTGGCCCAAGCCACCTACGGCCGACCCCAGAATCGCCGAACTGAAGGCGTGGTACCGGGCTTTGGGGAAGGCCGGTCCAAGCCGAGGTTTTTCGATGGCTGGCCTGGATGAACGGAACCTTCGAATCGAGATTGCTCTGCTCCCGCTGCGAGGTGTGCGCGAGCAGTTGGAGGCTGCCATTGCCCGGGCGAACATCCCCCGGGAGGCAGTCGCAATTGACGTTGGATGTCGGACCGGCGCGCTATGGCGCCTCGACAACATGGGACGAGATCCAAGCAAGAAGTTCCTTCACGCTATTGACTACTCAGTGGAAGCCGCGTCCACAGCGCCCTACGGGGACACCGTGTTCCTGAAGTTGAAGTTGCGGAACACCAGCTATAAACCGATCCGGTTTTTCACCGGTGGCCGGCCGCCCCATGACTTCATAATCACAACCGCTGACGGCGAAGAGGTCTGGAACTGGCATTGCGCGCGAGTTCGGGAATTGCCCTTGGTCGAGAATACCCTGCTGCCCGGCCGGAAGCTGGAGTTCGTCGGCGAATGGGAGCAGGTGGACAACCGGGGAGAACCGGTCCCCGCCGGCGACTATCTGATCAGAGGCGTCCTGAAAATGGAGTCACCTGAAAGACTGGTAACGCCACCCCACGAGTTGCGGATCAGCGACTGATATGTGTTGCATTTTCAACGAGTGCGGGATTGGCAGACAGGGCGACCTTGAGGAAGGAGGCGACGAGATGAGGCGGATAGATACGCAGTGGCCTGGGTCCGATCCAGTCCGGCTTGGCACAGGGTCATGGTAGCCACGCCAAGGGGATGGTGCCCGCCGTCAGCGTAGGCGGCGGGCGAGATCATCATGGCGGATTGCAATGTAGAGAAACTCGGGGACTGGTCTGGCGCAGAGCCGCGGGGCAGTTGGGTAGTCCGGTGATCCGGCAGACGCTGGCGGTGGCATCAGGAAGGGAGCAGTCGGGGCGCCGGCGCGGGGCACACTCTCTGTCGCGGCTACAATGTCAGGCATGTGGTCGTTCATCCGGCATCCCGACGTCAAGCTGGGCCTCCTATTGGTGGTGGCCGCGCTGCTCCTGGATATGGGTTCCTCGGGCGGTTCCTGGATGTCGCTGGTTTTAGAGCAACTCGACACTACGTTCAGGTCGCTCCATTTTCTCAGTCTCGCGGGCGGTCTCGGGAGCTTGTTCGTGGTGTTGGCAGCCATCTGGGTGGACCGCCGCCCTCCCCACGCAATGATGACGGCCGGCGCCGGCATCATTGCCCTCGGGCTCGTCCTGGTGACTCCTTCCCGCAGTTTCGAAGCCGCCGTCGCCGGTTTGTTCCTGGTCGGAGTCGGAGGGTCCGCTCTCGGCTCCCTGGTGTTCTACGCGATTGTCGTCAAGGGCTGCGTCCGTTTCAAGGGAACGCTCATCGGCGCCCTCGGCCTGGTGTTCGCAGCCAATCGGGGCGCCGGAGTAATCCGCGACTGGGACTTTGGCATCCCCATCGGGTGGTTGGCGCTTTTGCTGGTCCTCATAGGTGGGATGGTCCTCTACATATTTCTCCCACGATTGTTCCGGGGCGCCTACGGTCCCGGCCCGGCTCTGCGGGAGACCATTGCCGTGCCCGGCGTCAAAGCCAACTTCGCCTCGGCCGCTGTCGTCTACCTGATCGCAGCCATGATCTTGGCGGCGGGTTCCACCCACCTTAGGTGGGTTACAGCAGCGGCGCAAGCGGAGGTTGGCGCCGACTATGATGCGTTGTACCCAGCCATGGCTTTGGCCGGAGGAATCGGCGCCGTGGTTTGGGGCGCAGCGGCCGATTTCCTTTCGGTACGCTGGCCGCTCATCGCTGTGGCGGCACTTTCCTTGCCGGCAGCGGCAGGGGTCTGGCTGGCTGATGACCCGGTTGGAGGCGCGCTGCTCCTGTCGTTGGTCCGGGGCGGTCTGATCAGCCTCCCCTGGGTGCTGATGGCTGATCTTCTTCCCAGACCGCATTTCGCGAAGCTCGCTCTGGGTGTAATCCTGCTGGGGACGTTGGGAAGACCTCTGGGGCCACTATACCAAGGCGCGGCAATGTACGTTTGGGGAACGGAGTCGTTCATATGGCTCGCCCTTGTTGAAAGCATTGCACTGGCTGTAGTGGTCGCTTACCGGCCGACTGATGGAGGGATTGGCGGCCGGATACGATTGTGGAACCGGACGCCTCGGTGTGAAGACCGGGGGCAACAGTGAAACGGCTAAGAACAGGCACGGTTTCCGGCGTTTGGGCGATGGGCAACACCGACGGCCGAGCCCGACCTCCAGCGTATCTCCGGCACCAATGCACTGTACCCCGACGGAGAGTGTCACCATGGAGTGTCTCTGGTAGATCGGCGTCCTCGGCCCGACTGATGCTCCCACCGAGGCAGCCTGGAGGCTAACGCGATGACGTTCTCTTTGTGTCCGGTCAACGAGATCAAACTACTCCTCTTCGCCGTTGCATTCCTTACCGGCCCGGCGACCGGGCTGAGTTTAAGTTGGCGGCGTCGCTGGACTTGGAAACTGACGGGACTGGTAATAGGCTCCGCCGTGGGGGTGTTGGCGGTGGTGGTGCTGGCCCATATGGGTGACGCCGCGGGCAGGGACCTGGTGCCGGTGCCAGGCGAACCCAACCGGTATACATTTCCCTGCGGGCCGCCGGACCTGTACGGAAGCGTCACCCTGGGTTGGGCGATGCTGTACGCGGTGAAGGTGGCGGCGATAATTCTGACCACGAAGTTCGCCACCGCCGCCCTGTGGTCCACCGGCCCAACAGTCAAGCGGTTTGCAAGGTGGTTGGAACGGCATCTGCGCCGGCGGAGCGGTTCGAAATGATGCTGCGGATCTGGCTGGCGGCCTTTCTCTTATTGGCGGGACTTTCCGGTTGCGGAGGCAAATCAATGGAGGCAGTTCCCTCGGCGACGCCCGTGCCGACTGGGGCCAGATTGACCACCTCCGTCATTTCAATTCCAACGGCGGCGGCGGAACTGCGCTCGGACTAGGAACGCACTGTCTCGGCCGAGTCGCAGTAGTTGTCCAGAGTCAACCCGGATGTAGAATGACGGTATCCTGCCATTTGGAGTGTGCGTGAGACGGTCCAATCGCTCTGGGAGTCGGAAAGCCAAGGGCCCACTGTGTTTTACATTGCGTTGTTTTTCGTTTTCGGGTTGGCGCTACTGGTACCGGTCATCGTCGCGGTTTTCGGGGGAGCTGGGTCCTGAGGACGCTGGGACAGCATCCTCGTGGGTCTGTTTACCGGTGCGGCCAGCGTGGGTCTGGTCACCGGTTTTATTACTGTGGTGTTGTTCTTCTCACCTGACGTCTTGGTAAGTGGAGTTGGTTTGCTGGTTGTACTCGGCGGCGTCATTGCCATCTCGACCGCGATGATCCGGGTAACCCGAGGCTGGCTGCGGCGATAGCTACCATCACATGGACGTCGTGTCCGCCGGATGGGAAACTGTCGAGGGATCCGACGCGCCCTTCGAGATGAATACAGACGAAATCGCGGCGTCGCGGCCTTCCAAATGAGATGGGCCTGCTGTCCCTGTCCTGTGCTGCCGCATGTTCGCTCCTGCGCGCAGGCTGGTCCTCTTGGGCCGCAGCAGGTGATGTTGGATCACGGCTTCGCCAAAGATATCTCGTGGAAGCGACGATGGACAGAATGCCGGACATGGCCCCCTCAATAATGAAGTCGTCGGCCACCTGCAGGCATTTCCCTCACAGCATCAGCTTTAC
Organism: Dehalococcoidia bacterium; assembly: GCA_034428455.1. Classification (GTDB taxonomy): domain Bacteria; phylum Chloroflexota; class Dehalococcoidia; order Lucifugimonadales; family UBA3495; genus Bin87. The sequence goes on along the minus strand of DAOUHZ010000107.1, from coordinate 2,852 downwards.
GGAGCAAAGCTCCGTCCCATCCTCCGGCGCAAGGGTTCCATCCTGCTTTGGAAAGTAAACCTCGACGTACAACAGGGCTTTCATCTTGTTGGCTCGCCAGACGGGTCCTGAACAATCCCCGCTGCCGCGGTCGAAAAAGCCGCCGCCGCCAGCTATCTGATCTCCGACCTGTGCCACGACACGGCCAGCCACGTTTCGGATTTCGACCAGTAACTGTTCAGACTTGAGGGGAAGCGAGCAGTTGACGGCAGGAGGTGAGGGTGTTCAAGCCTTGCGCTCGCCAGGCGCCGAAGACTGACGCCAGGGCCATCTTGGTGTCAGTGCCCCGCTGGGACCGGGTTCCCCCGCAGATCTTGCGGCTGGTTACCAGCGGGCGCAGGCTGCGTTCGGCAGTACTGGTGTCCGACGGCACCTCCGGTTCGGCCACGAAGACGGAGAGTTCCCCGTATCCAGTACGGGGCAGGTTCTTGATGTGCTTCGCGATGCGCCGCCACAGCCTGGTCTGGGCAACGGGGGCGCCGTCACGTCGCCCCCGCGCCTGCGTCTCCGCTTTGTCGGGTCAGGTTATTTCAGAGGCACTGCAAGCGAAACCCGGGGTTCCTCGCCGACGTTCCGTATGATGTGCCCATGGCCGGTAAGGTCCTCGGCGACCAGCACGTCGCCGGGGCCGAACTGGCGTTTTTCGCCGCTGGCCACCTCGATCTCAGCCCCGCCGGACATGAACACCACGTACTGATGTCGGGGAGCGGTATGGTAGTCCTGCCACCACCCGGCGGGCCGTTGTCCGACCGTGATGTCACCAGCGCCGACGTCGTTCGCAATATCAGCGAACTGGTCGGGCGTCAGGTCCTCAAAATGGGATTCGCCGTCGTCGCCTGCGTAGATGCGGATAATCATCGCGCCATTCCTCCTGCCCGCCGGCCTAGCCCTCGGCGAGGGGAACGGCCAGGGAGACGCGGAAATCGTCACCGATGCTGCGGGCGATGTGTCCGTGGCCGGTCAGGTCCTCGGCGACCAAAACGTCCCCGGGGAACATCCGCACCTTGGTCCCGTCGGCAACTTCGAACTCGGCAATGCCGTTGAGGTTGACCACGTACTGCCTTCGGGGAGCGTTATGATAATCGGAGAAACTGGGGGACTCACGCCGGTTGACGTTGATGTCGCCCGGCCCGACGTTGTTGGCGATGTCGGCGAACTGGTCGGGCGTGAGGTTCTCAAAATGGCTTTCGCCGTCGTCGCCGGTGTAAACGCGCACTATCTGTCCCATGAGGTTAGCCTCCTGTGTGCTGGGGTGAACGGGCGGTGGATCAACTGGCCAGGGGGATCACGGCGGTGAGACTGGGAACGTTACCGATTACACGAGTGGTATGTCCCTGTCCGGTGGTGTCTTCCACCAGGCGCGCGTCTCCCGGGCCGTAGCGGAACGTGGTGCCGTCGCCGAGGCCGATCTCAATCTCGCCGCGAAGGGAGATGATGTACTGCCGGCGCGGCGCCGGGTGCCAGTCGATAAAGTGTCCCGGCGGCCATTCCCGGAAGTTGATCGACTGCGCTGCCTGCGCGTCGCCCAATTCCGGGTGGTCGGCCAGACTGGTCTCTTCGATGTGCGACTGACCGTCGTCACCGGCGTATAGTCGGTAGATCGCCATGGGTTCACCTGCTGTAACGGGCGGGGGCCCGAAGTGCGGTCATAGTACCCCGCGGCCGGCGTGGTAGCAACCTGCTTGTCAGTGCGTCCGGGGTCAATTACGCTGGAAAGGGCATGAAACCGGCGACACAATAATTCGGAAGGAGGACACGATATGTCTCAACCGGCAGAGCAGACCCACGAATACACCATGGGCTACAGCCCTGAATTTTTGCAAATGCTGGACCGTCGCAATGCTGAGACCCACGCCTCTCACCTGCTGGAGCGCCTGCAGCCCGGCATGAGCGTGCTGGACTTCGGCTGCGGGCCGGGCACCATCACGGTGGGCCTGGCGGCGGCGGCGCATCCGGGGGAAGTCCACGGCATCGACATGGAGGAATCGCAGATAGAGTTGGCGGGCGCTGCCGCTGCCGCCGGCGGGCATGACAACATCACGTTCCACGTGGGCAACGTGTACGAGCTGCCCTTTGAAGACAACTCCTTCGACGCCGCGCACTGCCACGCGGTGCTGATGCACGTTCCCGATACCCAGACGGCTTTGCGGGAGGTGAAAAGAGTACTCAAGCCGGGCGGCGTCATAGCGTGCCGGGAGGTGATTGTCGCATCATCCTTTGTGGAGCCCAGCAGCGAGCATACGCCGGCGGCGTGGGCAACCTTCGGCAATTTGCTGGCCGCAAACGGCGGACACCCTCAGATGGGCCGGGAACTGAAGAACGCGCTGCTGGAAGCGGGGTTCGGCGACGTTCAGGCCGGCGCGTCCTTCGAGGTGTTCAGCGCTCCGGCCGACGTGGCTTTCCTGCGCGCGTTCATCGGCGACTGGTTCTTCATGCCGCGCGTGGTCACAGCCGCCATACAACTCGGGCTGGCGACGCAGGAACAGTTTGACCAGTGGCTGATTGACATGGACAACTTCAAGGACGCTCCCGGCGCAATGGGCGCCCTCGCCTTCGGTGAAGTAATCGGGAGAAAACCCTGACCGTCAGGAGACAATTGTGAAACTCCAAAGTTCCCTCTCCCTTGATGGGAGAGGGTCAGGGCGAGGGTGAAGGCCGCTGTAAACCCCATCAACCCAGCCCTCTCCCGCCAGGGGAGAGGGAGTTTTGCAATCGTCTTACCGGCGTAACTGTTCAGGGTCTGTGGGATCTCTTGTCAGAAACACGTCGTTCCTGCGAAAGCAGGAACCCAGAAAGTCCAAGCAACGGCAATC
>DAOUHZ010000106.1:0-8023 GCA_034428455.1 Dehalococcoidia bacterium | reverse complement strand
CCAGATCCGGTGCTTCCAAGGCGGTGGCGTGTGTTCTACTTCGGGCATGTTCTCTCTCCATTCTCCGTTTCAGGTCCTCGTAGGCGTCGACGCGGGATCGGCGAACGTCCAGCCACCGCCAATCCTCGTGATCGTCGACCGCTGCCACGGCCCAGAACCGGACCGGCACCGGCGGCGTCGTTTCAGGGCCGCGATAGACCAACTTGTACCGCACGATGGTTCTCCTATTGGTAGGTCATCACCAGCCCGCCGTCGCGGTTGGGGATGGCGTACAGCCACCCCCGATGCTGGCCGATGGTGTCCTCACCTCGCTAAAACGGCAGCGGCCGCGGGTCGGAGAGGTTGAGCCACTTGTTCGGGTCTCGCGGATCCCGGAGCGCCCCCACGGACATCACCTGCTGGACCAACCGCCACGTCAGCCGCACGTCTTCCAGGCAATAGTCGATCACCGTGCCGTACTCGCCGCGCTGCCACTGGACGGGCGCATAGCCTCCCCAGCCGGTCTTGCCGCCGTAGCCGTTGGCCTTGGCCGTGGCGTCCAGACCAAACCCGACATGGCTCGGATACTCGAAATGACGCCCCAGCCCGGCGGCACCCCACAGCTCCTGCAGCAGATCGTAGTCGGTTTCCACTTCCACCCCGACGTGATGCAGCACCTGGTCGTCGAAGTGAATGGAATTGAATCCGATCAGGTGGCGGTCATTGGCCAGCGCCTCAAATTCGCTGAAGGTCTCCCTGGTAAACACCCGGTAGCGATCCTCGATAGCGTCGTAGGCGCCGATGACCGAAACGCCCATGTTGGTGTGGTCGTCCCAGCCGGCACAGTATTCGATGTCCGGCTCCCGCTGGCCGCTGCGGTCCGGGATAGCCTTGATGATTTCCAAGTCGTAAATCAGCATCATGGTGCCTCCTAAATGAATTCTGGGTACTGCTCGGACCGCCGGTCGGCGATCCTGCCATCCGTGACGAAGAAGTGAGCGGCGCAGTGTCCGTCCAAGGCGACGCTGCTGCTGCCGTTCACCAGGCTGAGATCGTGCAGGCCCGTCCCGCACAGGTGCCAGCGTCCCGGGGTGGGCCGGAACTCCTGGCCGACTTCGGGACAGAAATTGATGACGCCATGCGTCCCGACGCGGCCACCGTTCTCCGCAAAGCACTTCGGGCAGAGGTATCGGACGCCCTTGGCTTCGGCCAACGTATCCGCATAGGGGTACACGACGTTGCCGCGGTCGTTGGCGTATGGCTGGCCGATAAAGTGAGCTTCGAGCTCGATCAGCGTCAATCCGAGGCCCTCCATCAGTCGCCTCCTGCCGGCTGCCCTGCCTCGGGATCCCCGACAAACCGGCGCCACGCCTCCCGCAGGGCCGGGAGTTGGTCGTCAACCACGCTCGGGTCGTTGTGCGTCAGCCAGTAGACGAAATCGTCGATGGCGTCTGCTGGCTTTTGAAAGTGTCCGGCCTTGCCCCACTGATCGCAGTAAGCTTCCCACAGCAACACCAGGACCCGGTCGTCGACGGCGCCGCGCCCCGCCTCCCGCTGGCGCAGTTGCATCCACGAATAGAAAAGGCCGTCGAGCTGCTCCTTGATGCCGTGCCACAGCGGGTCGCCCTGGAAGCCGAGGATGTGGGATTGGTACTCCTGCTCGCCGATGGCCAGCCGCTGGGAAAGTTGATCCTCGGCCCAGCGGAGAAATTCGGCCTGCACCTCAGCATCCAGCCGGCGCCAGCCGAAAGATGACGGTTCAGGCGCAGCGTAGCGGGCGGGTATGGGGCTGCCGGAGGCTTCCCAGACCCGCAGCAGTCCCGCATCATCCACCACTCGACGTAAGCCCCTGCACTCATCGCAGAACGCCGATGCGGAGACAGACGGAACCTTGAACAGGCCGCAGATGGCACAGGCCAGAAGCTGAACCCCCTCCACGTTATGCAGCCACCACCATCCGTCAGGATTGTTGATCAATTCCGCGACGATCACGGTGTCGGCCAACTGCCGCACCATGGGCATGGTCATCTCCGCGACCTCGGCGACAAATCCGTCGACGCTCACCTGGCGACCGAGCGGTCTGTCCTCCAGGATCCGCAGCGTGCCGGTCACCACCTTGGGGTGCGGGGCCTGTCGTCCGTCCGGGGGAACGTTCTTCTCGTAGCCAATGCCGTGGACCTGCTCGTACCGCATCAGGTCGGCCAGCGGTCCCTCGCCGGTGGGCGCGAAGGTCTCCTCTCGTTGGCTCCCTATCCCCTGCTCGTCGTCGGCCTGGGAGATTGCAACGGTGGCCTCCGCCTCGGCTTGCATTTGCTCCGCATCAATGGCGTCAGCAGCCTTCGCAGCCTCCGCCACGTAGGGCCGTTCATTGAATTCAGTCACGTCGTCACGCTCCTTTTCCGAGATCAATTCTGTGGACATTGACCGTTGCCTTGTCCACTTATTCCAAGCACGATGCTTGCTGTTTGGCCTTGGGACATTGTCCGGTTCCCTGTCCGCTACACCGGGTCCGCCACGTCCCAGTTCTTCGGAGGGACGCCGTAGCCGCCCAGGGCCGTGTACACGTCCTGCGGGTTCAGCGCCCGCACCCGTGCGGCCAAACCGTCCAGGTGGTCGCGGACACGGAGCACGAACGTCCGGCCCGCGTCGTCGTTATCACCAAGCACCAGCACCTCGCGGTCCTGCAATGGCCACCACGAGGTCGGCGCCGGACCCGAGCCTCCCACCGGACAGGTGCAGGCGTACTGCGGCCATAGCTCGGCCGCGGCGTCCGTGGCCTTCTCGCCCTCGCAGATGAGCACGGTGGCCTCGGGCCTTGCCAGCAGCTCCGGCAGCCGATACAGGGGCAACACAGCGTCCGCCGTTCCCCCCAACTGCCAGCGCCGGCCCGTCCAAGAGGCGCGGCGCACTTCCTTCCCCGTGGCGGTGGGCCAGCGAATCACCAGCAGGCCGATCCCTCCGTCCCTGGTACGGTAGACGTGAATGTCCGGCGACCCGGTGGGCACGATTTCCTGGTTCTCGGCCCAGAAGTCCAATTCCTCCTTTCTCGGGAACTTCGCGTCGGCCGGCGCAATCTTCAGGCGGTAGGTCGGGGGATTGGCCTGCGGGACTGGCCGCGCCGTCGCCACGCTGCCGGCACCGCCGCGCTGTAGCCAGCTGTTGGACCGGAGCCAGCGGATCGCGTCCGCCGCGTCGCAGCCCAGTCGGGTCGCCACCACGTCCACGACGTCCAGGTAGACCTTGCCGTTGAAATCGAACCCGTGGCCGTCGGACAGCGAGATCATGCAGGACTGGCCCGGCTCTCCCTCGAAGTTGCCGACGTGGAGCGTCTGGGTGCGTTCGTTGACCTTGCCTGTGGGATAGAGGCCCACCACCAGGGCGCGCATATCGGCGATCTGTTTGCGGATGGGAACTTTCGTCGTGGTCATAATGGCCTCACCATCTACTCCGGCACGTGGCGCGGCTTGCCCTTGGATTGCCCCTTTTTCGATTTCGCCGCGACTGTTACCGGGGAAGGCTGACGTCGGTGCTCGGCGCAGCGCCAGGTAACGCCCGGCGCCAACTCCCGGCCGCAGTCGTCACCGCACGGAGCGCCGGCTGCGTTCAGCTGTTCCGCCCGCATATTCGCGTCGTTGACTGTCATGTCCCGCGCCACTCACCTGCCACCCCGTCGGCCCTTGCCCACGGGCCGCACGACGGTCACGATACCGTCGCAGTGTGGGCACGGCAGACCGGTCGGACAAACGGCAGGCTGGCCCTGTTTGACCTTGGTTTTCGTCGTGGATCCAAGCATTTTCACCCTCCATTTTTAGGATTTTAGGACGTTTAGGACATAGGCGAGTCCGTAAAAATAGATAATGATTATCCTTAGGTCTGGCTATGGTTATTCACCCGCCTTTGTCCTAAACGTCCTAAAATCCTAAAATCATCCGTTTTCGGCCCCGGGATGGATCAGCCACCGTGATTTCTTGCCCGGGACGGCCTCGATAAGGCCCTCGATTTCCAGCAACTGGATCGCTGCATTGCGCCGCGACGGGTCGTTTTTGAGCGCCTTCTTGCACTGGTGAGCGATTTGGCGCACGTTGCCTTCCAGCTCGCCGTCCGCGTTCTGACCGATGTGCTTCTTCATCGGAGACCGGATGGCATTGCCGATGGCCCGCCAGATGGTCATTGCGTCCTCAGCCAGCTCCGTGCTCATGCGCATTGAAGCCACCCGCTTCAGTTCGTTCCCGTACCACTCGGCCAGATCGATGCCGTTCTGCGCCTCGTCGCGGGTCATCACGACTTCGTTGCCGAGGGCTTGTGTCTGATAGGCGCGGAGCGCTGCGAACAGCCCCGCGATGCGTTGGGCCTGCCCAACGGACCGGCCGTGCCACATCGCCATCAGGGCGTCGTCGTCGCCGAAGGCGGTCTCGGCCAGGACCTGCTCGGTTTCGAGGAAGGCACGCATCAGCCCGTGGGCTTCGAGGTCCAGCGTTATCGAGGACCGGGCCGGAGACTGGTGCGAAGCGTATTCGATGCCATCGTTCTGTTGGCGCAGGGCCTCGGTCATCACGCGGCGGAGGCCGTCCAGCATTGCGATGGCTTCGCGGAGCGCTGTGCGGTCGAGGTCGGGCGGAAGCCCCGATAGTCCCGTCTGGTAGGCCAGCAGCACGCGGGCCGCGTATCCGGACTCGGCGCCGGGATGCAGCACCCAATCGGCCACGGGCTTGGGCTGCCCCATGTAGAGCGTGGACAGCCTGCGGTTGTGCACGTCGATTTCCAGGCCGTCACGGGCCCGGATGATCTGGACGGGTTCGCCGTCCCAGAGGTCGGCGTAGTCGCCGTAGGTTTTCTCGCGGCCGGCCTCACGACCGGACCACCCGCCAGTCAACTTGACGATCTCGCTCAAATATTGCATTTGGGCGACGCGGCCGCCGGCGAGGCGCTGGGCGAGGGCTTCGATTGTGGCGTCGGACCGGATCATGTACGGGGCCATTTTCGCGGGAGCGAGGTCCGGTGAGCCTTTTCGCCCGTTGGCGTCCATGGCCTGCCAGTTGCGCGATACCGATTCCCAGCGACGCACCGCGGCCTGGCTACCCTCGCGGATCGGAACCAGCATGTGCTTGGCCGTGCTGGACTTGCGCTGGGCCGGAGGCGCCGCACAGACGGCGTAGATGCTCAGGGGAACGCCCTCGGGATCCAGGCCGTAGAGAACATAGTCTGCCTGGGCGACGGCTGCGAACGCGGTGAGCACCACCGTCCCTGCCATGGGCAGCGGACTGCCGGCCATCTGGTAAAGGGCGTCGCAGGCGTCGGCCATTAGCGGCGGCAATGCGTGTATGGGGTACTCCGCCTGATCGGGGATCTGCGGATCGAAGGTGGGCTCGGGCCACTCGATGGGCGGGGGCGGTGGCCTTGATGGGCCATCGTCCGGGACCTCATGCGAGATGGCGGCGAGATCGGTCGTGTCAGCCATGATGTTTGTCGACGGTGATTTTGGTTGGGCCGGCGATCACGCGGCCTGTGGAGCTTCCGCCAGCGTGGCCCGCACCAGGGCCGCGGCCATGTTGACGGGGACCGCGTTGCCGATCTGCTTGGTGACTTCGGTGATGTTGCCGACGAACTCGTAAGAGCTCTCCTCGTCGTCGAAGCCCATGGCGCGGGCCAATTCCCCGTTTTCCAGCATTCGGAAACGAATGTCGAGCAGGTGCGGCTGCCCATCCACAAAAATAATGCGATTGGGGTCGACTCCGGCCTCAATCGCTTCCTGGACGACGGTGGCTGCCGCCGTTGGGGTAACCAGATTGCCGGCGCCGCGCCCAGTGACAGTGGGCAACGGCTCATCGATGGAATGCGCTCTCGGCTCCTGGTTCTCCGCTTCGCCGAAGTTGGGAACGATACACGGCTGCGCCAGGTACAGACCGGGGGACGTGGTTATCATGCCCAGCGGGTCGTCGATGGAATGGACGCGGCGGTCATTGCCCCGATCTCCCATGAGGCCGTTGCCGTGGGCCAACTCGATGATCGCGGGATTGGCGAGGCCGTGCCGCGCCTTGGTGGTCACCGTTGGCAACGGGTTGTCAACGCAAACCGCGTCACTGGCGCCGTAGTACTCGACGAGGACAGGGTTGATCAGGGCGTGCTTGCGGCACCCGGTGATCGAGGTTAGCGGGTAATCGGCATCCTGGGCGTAGCTCTGCCCGTAATACTGGATGATGGTCGGCCTGACCAGCGAGATGGCGCCGGCCGCGGCTACGGTGGGCAGCGGGTCGTCGGTGTCCCGGGGCGCTCCGTTGCTCTGCTGGGATAGCACGAAGGGCCGCAGGTTCGGCTCGATCAGCATACTGCCGCCACCGTGGGCGGACGTGATGCACGGCACCGGTTCGTCAATGCTCCTGGGCGCGTTCTCAGTGCGGTTGGCGGCGACGAAGGGATCGACGCCAGACTGGACCAGGTAGCCGGCGCCCCGGCAGGTGACGGTGGGCAGTGGGTCATCCAGTGAGTGCGCCCGGTCGTGCCCGTTCTCGCCGTGGCGGTTCAGGACAAATGCCTGCGCCGGTTCCTGGGAACAATCAGCCGCGATTTCCTCGTCCAGATCCAGCAGCCTGACGTAGAGGTGGGCCAGCGGACCGCCGAACCGGTTCAGCCCCTTGGCGATGCGCCGCTGGGTCTTGCGACTGAGCGGCCGCTTCTGGTATTTCGGATCGTCCAGCAGGGAGCGGCCGGCGTTGTCCCAATTGATGATCTCCCTGGCGCCGCGCCATGGCTTGCGTCCCGGGAACATCCCGGTGTCGCTCTTCGCGTGACTGGGTTCCGGCCACCGCACGGGGCAGCCGTCCTTGCGGGCCAGCAGGAAAAATCGGGTTCGCGTCGTGGCGTCGCCGTAGTCCGCCGCGTTGAGCATTCGCCATTCGGCGCGGTAGCCGAGGCTGTGGAAGGTCAAGAACCACGCTTCAAAGTGCTTGCCCTTCTGGGACTTGTCGGGCCGGCCGATTTCGTCCAACGGCCCCCATTCGACGAACTCGGGGACGTTCTCGATGAGCACGCAGCGCACGTCGAGCTTGGTCAGCCAGTTGTGAATGGCCCAGGGGTTCATGCGGCCCTGGTCGTGGATCGGTTTGCCGCCGCGGGCGCGGGAGTAGAACCGGCACTCTGGACTGGCCATGAGCAGGTCCAGCCGGCCCTCGGGCACCACGGCCTCGGGATCCACGATGCTCACGTCTTCCACGAGGTGCCGGGCTGTGGGATGGTTCGCCTGGTGCGTGGCTATCGCCGTGTTCCAGTGGTTGATTGCCACCAGCTCCATGGAGCGGCCCAGGGCCTCGATGGCGTGTTTCGCGCCCGTGGACGAACCGCCGGCCCCGCAGAAAAGGTCGGCAACCAGGAACGGGTCCTGGCGGGCAATATCGGGTACTGTCAATTCGGGCCTCCAGTATGGTCCGTTCTCATAGGCATGGGCATCGCCGACTTCGGCAGGTACAGCGGGTGCTTGGGCGCGCCGCCCTTGGTGATCCCGAGGCAGTGCAGGGACCCCGGTCGATGTCTCTTCAACATGGTTGCCACCGTGTCTCCACGATTTCGGAGGTGGCCGTGGACGCCCCAGGCGCAGACCGTCAGCTCCGCGCGGTCGTGCATGTCCAACAGGACACCGTAGCATGGCAGGCATTCGGCCGCTGGCATACGCCTCTTGGATCTGTGGGGCCAACCAGTCGCCCACGGTCTTGTTGTCGGGTAGAACGATGTCGGGCATGAACTCGCGGTCGAGGGTAGTCACGCCCATATCCACCGCCTCCAGTTTGCCCTTGATCACCAGCCACCATTGCCGCCAGCGTTGACGACAGCCCTGCTCCCACGCGGCTTGCTGGTCCCGCTGGCTGCGATGCCGACCTCCGGGGCTGCGCTTGTACTGGTCGAAGGCCGGCATATTGATAATCAGGCGGACGCGCAGGCCAGAGATCAGGAACTCGATATAGGCGTCCCTGGTCACCAGGTCCTCGCCGTTCACGAAGGCTGTCGCGCCGTTCTTTTCCAGCATGGCCTTGATGTCCAGCAGCGTCCGCTC
>DAOUHZ010000105.1:0-40622 GCA_034428455.1 Dehalococcoidia bacterium | reverse complement strand
GTGAGCATGGCTGAACCTTTAGTGATGTTTGGGTCAAGCCAGCTTACCCTGTCTTTATACTTTTCCTAAATTTTGCGTAAAGACCAGCTTTGTCCACCGCGAACATGGTCGTCCCGTCCGACCAGATGCCCACAGAATCATCATTATCGGCGTGCCGCAGGAAGTCCCTGCTCGAATCGCGGCTCTTGCCGGACAGCGAGTAGCCCAGAACCTGTAGGCTGTGATAGTCCAACCACATGGTCGTTCCGTCCGACCAGATGAGGTAGCTGGGCCCTCCGGTGAATCTGGGGGCATCGAACTCCTTGGTCTGGTCGCGCTCGCCGTACTCGTTATCCGTGGTGCTTGGGTCGTCCACCAGCTTGTAGGCGAATACCCTCTCCGCGTTTGAATCGGACACCCACATGGTCTCGTCGTTGGCCCAGATGCCATCAGGAGAAGTGTTCTCCTGATCAACGGTGTCAAGCAGGTCGAACTCCCGGCCCGTGACGCGGATCTTACCTGACAGGCTGTAGGCGTAAATTTTGGCAATTATCCCCTGACGGCACGTACCCTCGTGGCGTAAATTTGCGGCTAAATTTCTGATAGAAGTTTGACAGATTGACGATAAGCCGCGCACAATGGCGGTGCTACGGTTCAAGGTTCGACGGGGCATCCGCCGTTCAGATTTCGATATTGGTCAATTCACAGAGGGGCAACCATGCCTCTCTCGCGGGACCAATATCGGACCTGGCAACCGTAGCAAGTGGCCTCTCGATGGCCGCGAGGGAGGTGCCAGATGAAGGAACCACACTGTACGCCGTCGTCGTTCGCTACGAACCGGGGAACTGGTAAGCCGAAGCTTTGCGCCTCAAAACCCTCCGTCACCGCCACCACCGCCACCGAACCGTAGACCGTCATACGGGCAAGGTTTCCTTGTTTTCGGGGTTGCCCTGCTGCTGATGTTCGTGGCCTGTGGGATATGCAACCTGCTCCCGAAATCTGATGATCGAACCTCGACGCCAAGCGGTGTACCAGTCTCGGCACCCACGCCAGCCCAACAGCACACCACCGTTTCGGCCTGTCTCACCGTGTGGGAGTACATCGACTATGTGGCGGAGGGTTACGAAATTGACGGCCTCGCTCCGGATGCCGCAGCCGATACAGCGATCCTCATGGTTGCGGAGGTGTACGGCATGACGCTGGACCAACTGGACGACTGCCTCGTGATCCTTCAAGCGGCCGGCTACTGAACAATCCAGAGGAGGTAATTCATTGACAACTCAAATCGACAATGAAGTGCTCGACCATATCATGTCCTCACTGTCCCATTTGACCGATGAGATCAAGGGGTTGCGCCAGGATATGAACCTTCGATTTGAAGAAGTCAATCAAAAGATCGACGAACTCAACGGCAAAGTCGATGCGCTGACCGAAGCCCATGGTGAGCTGCGGCGGGCTTTCGATGAACATGCGGAGCACTCGCCATGAACACCAAAGACGAACGTCCGCTGACCCGCGCTGGGTTTCATCGTCTGCTCCACCGGGCTAGCCAGCCCGTAGCCGAAGCGGAATCTGAGCAGCCAGAGTCCGGAACATCGGAGTCTGATCCCGCCGGTGGTTATACCGGAAAACGTAAGAGTCGAGGTAACCCTGGAGGTACTTCGGACTGACCACATGGTGGACACCGTCGATCCCCCGCTTGGTGTTCCCCCAAAATCCCTCGATGTTGTTCGTATGGGCCCGGCCGTCAACGTACTGCCGGGCCCTGTGCTGTACCGTGTAGTGGGCGTATCCCAGGCTGGTCAGGCGGTTGTAGCCGGCATATTCGTCGGTGAACACGATGGCCCGGCCCGGATGGACGTGCTCCTGGATCATCGTGGTCAGCGTGAGCGCCGTGTTGTCCGGCTGCACCTTGACCACCGCCGGCCCTTCGCGCTCAACGATGCCGACCACCGGGATTTTGCCCACCGGCCCGCGCCCGGCCCGCAGCCGCCTGCTGGCGTGTTTGTTCTTTTCCTTGCCGCCCACGTAGGTTTCGTCCACTTCGACGTCGCCGAACAGTTGCAGGCCGCCGTCCTGAGCCATGAGCTTGCGGATCTGGGTAAACATCCGCCACGCCGTCTTGTATGTAACGCCGGTCTCCCGCTCGAGCTGCTTGGCGGAGATGCCGGTCCGCGTGGACGCCATCAAGAATATCGCGTAGAACCACGTCCGCAGCGAAGTCCGGGACTTGTGGAAGATGGTGCCCGCGGTCGGCGAGACGTGGGAACCACAGAGGGCGCAGGAATAGACCTTACGCCCTTCAATGCGATGGTGGGAGGTAACCGCGTCGCACTTGGCGCAGTGGATTCCGTCTGACCACCTGGAGTTTTTGATAAACTCCAAACAGGCGGCATCGTCAGGGAACTCGCGGTTGAAGTCAGATAGTGTATATTTGTCCATGTCCCATCATACCGAGATTGGTACGTGCCGTAAAGGGATAATTACCAAACTGAATACGCGTGAGGATTCCGGGGAGCGGACATGACCACCGTAATCGCCAATACGACCATCGTAACCGGCAACGCGGGGCGGGACGTTCTGCACGATGCCGGCATTGCCATCTCAGAGGACCGGATCGCCGCCATCGGGCCGGCGGCAGACGTGCGGCAGGCGTACCCCGACGCCGAGTTGGTAGACGGGCGGGGCAAGGCGGTGTTCCCCGGCCTGATCAACTGCCACACTCATCTGCTGGCCACGGGCGACCGCGGCATCCTGGAGGACTTCGGCTTCCCGACCCGGCTGACCTTCCCCGTGTCCGCCCGCGCGCTGCTGAGCGACGAGGAGCGGCAGACCCTGGCCCTGCTGGGCGTGCTGGAATCGATCCGCAGCGGCGTGACCTGCCTGCTGGAAATCTCGTCCAACGTGGCCGGCTATGCATCCGACCTGGCAGCCACCGGGCTGCGTCTGTTTCTGGCGGAGAACATCAACGACGTGGACGAAGTGAAAGCGCGGGACGGTGTCTACGAATTTGACGAGGCGCGGGCCGACGCCGGCCTGCAGCGCAGCGCCGACCTGGTGGAGTCCTGGCAGGGACGGGAACAGGGACGGATCAACTGCTTTCTGGCCCCGCACGCCCCCGAGACATGCTCGCCGTATCTGTTGCGCCGGACGCGGGAATTGGCCGAACGCCTTGGCGTCGGCTACACCATTCACCTGTCCCAGAGCCACCAGGAGATCGAGGCGGTCATGTCCGTGCGTGGGATATCGCCCACCCATTACCTCTTCGCCAACGACTTCCTGGGTCCGGACCTGCTGGCCGCCCACTGCCGGTACGTCAGTCCGGCCGAGATCGCGCTGCTGGGACAGACGGGAACCAAGATCACCAACAACGCCGCCATCGCCGCGCGCCGGGGAGCCGCCGCCCCGATACAGGAACTCATGGCGGCGGGATGCGTCATCGGCATGGGGTCGGACAACATGGCCGAGGACATGGTGGAGGTGATGCGGGCCGGGCTGTTCCTGGAGCGGGTGCGCCGCAACGACGAGGTTTATCCCCAGCCCGAGGACGTGCTGGAGTGGGCCACCATCGGGGGCGCCAGAGCCCTGGGGATGCAGGACATCATCGGCAGCCTGGAAGTCGGCAAGAAGGCCGACCTGTTCGTGGTGGACCTGATGCGGCCGCACCTGGTGCCCAGCCTGCGCGTCGTGTCTGCCTTCGTCCATAACGGGCAGCCGGCGGACATCACCTCGGTCATGGTGGACGGCGCATGGATCATGCGCGACGGCAAGGTGCTGACCATCGACGAGGAGGACGTGGTGCGCCGGGCCGAAGCGGTGGGGCACGCGTCGTGGCGCCGCCTGCTGGAGCGCTATCCCGACGTGCCCTTCCCCATCTCCATTCCGCCGGCCATCGACTGAACGGGGTTTTGCCGAGGGGCGCCGCGGATCATACGCGCGGCAGAGCGGGCCGGCTCGCAATGAGCCGGCCGCGTTTTTATGGGTCACGTCGTTTTCCGCAGTCGGGCGGGTAGCCACCGAGGCGATGCCGCGCGCCTTCAGCCTGGACACCACGGGCAACTACCTGTACGCAGCTGACTCACAACGGCGCCGTCATGCTGGGCGCCTTCTTTTTCGGCTGGTTGGCCGGACAAGTCCGATGAGACGCATACCAGCCTCGCAGAGCCTCGACATTGCATCTTGGTAACGTTTTCGTTACCATATTGGCATGATCGAGATCAGAGAATACGTTAATGACCGGGGACGCAGTCCCTTTGGTCTCTGGTTCGACGATCTCGACGCTGGGGCCGCGGCCAGGGTGAGGACAGCCCTCGCCCGCATGGAGGCTGGCAACCTGTCCAACGTAAGAGGCGTTGGCAGCGGTGTGCTGGAATACCGTATCAACGTCGGCCCAGGCTACCGGGTATATTTCGGCAGAGACGGCGACACGCTGATAGTCCTGCTCGGCGGTGGCACCAAGGCGCGCCAGCAGAGGGACATCGAGGATGCTCGCGAGCTCTGGCAAGAATATAGACGCCGCAAGCAGCAGGAGGTATGAGATATGCCGCTCACTCGTGACTTCAAAGAGACCGTGCAGGCCCGCGCCGAGCGAGACTCAGCCTTCCGGGAGGGACTGCTGAAGGAAGGCGTCGAATGCCTGCTTGCCGGAGATGTCGAAACGGGTAAGATCGTACTGCGCGACTACATCAACGCCACCATGGGGTTCGAGGAGCTTGCCTCCCTCACCGACAAGTCGCCCAAGAGCCTCATGCGAATGTTCGGACCGACCGGCAATCCCTACGCCCGCAACCTGTTCGAGGTCATCAGCCGGATTCAGCAGCACGAGGGTATCCAGCTTGAAGTGAACGCCGTTCGATGATCCAAACACCCCTGATTGAGCCAAGAGCCTGACCCCGCGACGTTAGGGCCGGATAACGCCCCGCAGATGGCTTTGGCAAGCATCTGCGTGAGATCGCGAAGCTTTTTGGAGATGATCTTTACGCTCCAAAGAGTTCATTGAGCTCCGCGTTCATCCGCTCTTCTTTGAGGTCGGGTCTGGTAGCATCTCTTTCGGCTTCGTGGAGACGCTCTTCGATCATCGCTACGGCTTCCATCAGCGGAAGGGGAATCAGCCAAAAATCCACACTCCCAGGGGTCTTGGCAGGCAACCCGGTGATGGACCATCCGCCGTCGAACTGATCAGAATATTCCAACTCACCGCGAACGCGGCCGAGTATCTTGGAATCATAGGCCCAATCAATGGTTCGTTGGTCGGTTTGCTCCAGGACCAGCCCACTATCGCGTCGAGTGGTGCGATTCCTCATTTGCTAATCTCCAATCATGCCAATCGTTGGTCGGATGGGAACCAAACCGACCTCTGATGAACATCACCCGGCGCCGGTCACAAACCGTTGAGTGACCATCATGAGTATGTTCGGCGCCATACCGTATCCGAGTTCCACTGCTCGCTTTTTCACCCTATCGAAGAAATCGGGGTTTTCGAAGGTTTGGAGGAAAATCACCCCTTGTCCCGTGAGGCGCAACTGATAGAAATCTAGCGGAGCGAGGCAATTGGCAGTGGTTTCAGGATCGCCCTCAACGTATCCGAGATCCCGTAACCAGCCGAAGTGCGTTATTGCTTCTTCCGTCGCGATTTCCAACTGCTCCAGATCGAGCATCCCCAATAGGCTCCATGCCGAGGAGTACTCGCAATTTTTAAGTGTCGTCAAGATATCCCGGGCATGGTCTACGTTGTATTCGGTCACTGTACATCTCCCATTTGTCCCGTCAATTGTAACCCGGTGATTACGCCGCTATCCCCAGCTCCCGCAGCCTGGCCACCAGGTACTCTTGGGGACGGTCGCCTTTGACGCTGTTGCAGTGTCCGCACAGCAGTTGCAGATTTTCGATGTGGTCGGTGCCGCCGCGGCTCTCCGGGATGATGTGATCGATGGTGAGATTGCGGAAGGGGAACTCGCTGCGGCAGCCGTTGCAGCGTCCTTCCTGCTGGCCGAACAGGACGTGCTTGTTCTGGCGGTAGGGCACCGGCGCGTCGATGTCGGTGCGCCGGGGAATGTCGGTGCGGGCGGTGACCAGTCGGTTGTGGAACAGCTCGCCCATGGTCTGCTGCAAGCGCATGTTGACCAGCTCGACGGCCTTGGGCGAGATGTCGATGCCGATCCAGCGCCGGCCCAGGTTCTCGGCGGCCACGCAGGCGGTGGCGCAACCGCAGAACGGGTCCAGCACCACGTCGCCCTCGTTGGACGACGCCTTGATGATGCGATCGAGGAGGGCGAGGGGTTTCTGGGTTGGGTAGCCGATGCGTTCACGTCCGGCGGTCTGCGGAATATCATTCCAAAGGTCAGTTGCGGTCCTACCTGGCGATTGGTCCAAGTAATACTTGTATTGCGGCACCGCCCCCGGTTTTAGTTGAACAACTATTCCATCTTCGTAGGCTTGCTGCATTCGCTCGCGTGTCCACCGCCACACCCTGGTCACGCCCAGAAATTCGTAGGTAAGATTGGGCCGGTCGCTATTTGGATTGAGCAGAGGAAGCAGGCGGTAGCGTCTCCCATGCTCGTCCTTGTACTTGTATGCTTTATCCACATACGTCGGGTCGAGAGGTACGAACACCTTATGGAACGTTACTTCTTCCCCCTTGGAGTACCGCAAGATGGTGTCTCTATTGTTCGGGAAATTCACCCGGTGCAGGCTCTTCGGGTTTGATCGTGTCCAAGTGACCTCGTTCCTGAAGTTCGAATTACCGAAGATGCTGTCCATCAGCAGCTTGAGATAGTGGCTGGCGGTGGGATCACAGTGCAGGTAGATCGAGCCGGTGTCCTTGAGGACGCGGCGCATTTCCAGCAGGCGCACGGCCATCATGCAGAGGTAGGACTGCATCCCCTTGCCGTGGGTAAGGCCGGCGGTTTGCAGAACCTGGTACATGGCGGGCTGCTCGTCGGCGATCAGGCCCATCCACGCCACGTCCAGATCCGACAGTGTCCAGGTGTCCTTGAAGGCGGCGCCCGCCGCGGCGCTGCCCACCGGAGCGGCGTAGTTGCGGTTGGAGTTGAACGGCGGGTCCAGGTAAATCAGGTCAACCGACGCGGAGTTGACGCCGCGCAGAATTTCGAGGTTGTCCCCGGTCCAGATGGTTCGGTCGGCGAAGTTGGTCATAACGTACTCTGCAAAGAAGTATGTCGCTACAACCATTGTACTCGCAAATCCCGTCGTGGCAGATTGGATCGTCGCTCGGCACAAGCCGAACCCCCGGCGCCAGGTGGGCATCATCTCGCCCACCATGATGGGCATCCTGCCATCTTCGGTGCTGGTGGTGGAACACGACATGGACTTCGTGCGGCAGTTTGCCCAGACGGTAACCGTGCTGCACCTGGGCAAGGTGCTCAGCGAGGGCACCATGGAAGATGTGCAGCAGGACCCCGAAGTCATCCGGGCGTACCTGGGCAACAGCCGGTCACAGCGGCCACAGGCCGGCCGGCTCAACGGACGGCGCGAGGCGGAACACGCGGCGCCGGTCGCCGCGGACTGATAATCAGAACCATGTTCCGCCAGCCCGAGCCATTCCTGACCATCCAGGGCCTGTCCGTGGGATACGGGCAGAGCTTGGTGCTGAACGACGTGGCATTGGACGTGCCGGAGGGCCAGGTGGTCTGTCTCATGGGTCGCAACGGCGTGGGCAAGACGACGCTGCTCAAGGCGATCATGGGACTGCTGAACCCACGGGCCGGGCAGATCCGGTTCGGCCAGTCGGACCTGACCCGGTGGGCGCCGCACAAGCGGGCCAAGGCCGGGTTCGGCTACGTGCCCCAGGGACGGCACATCTTCCCGTACCTGACGGTGCACGAGAACCTGCTGATGGGGCTGGAGGCTTTCGCCGGCAAGAAGGGGCGCATGGAGGCCGTGGACAGGATGTACGGCCTGTTCCCGGCGCTGAAGACCTACACGAAGAAGGTCGCCGGCACGCTCAGCGGCGGGCAGCAACAGCAACTGGCGCTGGCCCGGGCCCTGGTGCGTGAGCCGTCCCTGCTGCTGCTGGACGAGCCCACCGAGGGGATACAGCCGTCCATAGTCCAGGAGATCGAGGATCTGCTGCACCAGCTTCGGGAGCAGGACGAGACGACGATATTGCTGGTCGAGCAGTTCCTGGACTTCGCCCTGGGCATCGCCGACTACTGCTACGTGATGGAAAAGGGAGCGATAGTCCTGGAAGGAGCCGCCCGCGATCTGGATCACAACCTGGTCCGGGAGTACGTGGCGGTGTAGGCGCCGGCGCAAAACGCGATACGAGAGGGACGATCATGACAACTGAGACATCCGCCGCACGGGATTTCGTGCTGAGGACCGCGCGGGAAAACGACGTGAAGTTCATCCGCCTGTGGTTCACCGACATCCTGGGCAAGCTGAAGGGTTTCGCGGTGACCGCCGACGACCTGGAGGACGCGCTGGAGCGGGGCGTGGGCTTCGACGGCTCGGCCATCGACGGGTTCGCCCGCCACCACGAGAGCGACATGCGCGCCTATCCCGACCCGTCCACCTTCACGCTGCTGCCGTGGCGTCCGCGCCAGAACGCGGTGGCCCGGATGTTCTGCGACATCCGCCAGCCCCGGGGCCAGACTTTCTCCGGCGACCCGCGCCAGGTGCTCCGGCGCAACCTGGACAAGGCGGCGGAGATGGGGTTCACCTACAACGTGGGCGCGGAGCTGGAATTCTTCTACCTGAAGAGCGCCGGCACGCCGGAACTGCTGGACCACGACGGGTACTTTGATCAACTCTCCAGCTACCCGGCGTCCGACCTGCGGCGGGACACCGTGCTCAACCTGGCGGACATGGGCATCCCGGTGAAGTACTCCCACCACGAGGGCGCGCCCAGCCAGCACGAGATCGACCTGGAGTACACCGACGCGCTGACCATGGCCGACAACCTGATGACGGCCAAGCTGGTGATCAAGGAGCTGGCCCAACTGCAAAGCGTGTACGCCACGTTCATGCCCAAGCCGATTTCTCGCATCAACGGGTCGGGACTGCACCTGCACCAGTCGCTTTTCGCCGGCGAGGACAACCGCTTCTACGACGCCGACGACGAGCAATACCTGTCGATGCTGGGCAAGCAGTTCATCGCGGGACTGATCGCCCACGCGCCGGAGATCACGCTCGTCACCAACCAGTGGGTCAACTCCTACAAGCGGCTGATCCCCGGCTACGAGGCGCCGGTGTACGTCTCGTGGACGCACGTCAACCGATCCGATCTCATTCGCGTGCCCAGCTACGAGCGCGGCGAGGAAACGTCCATCCGCATCGAGTACCGCGCGCCCGACCCGTCGTGCAACCCTTACCTGGCCTTCAGCGCGATGCTGGCCGCCGGGCTCAAGGGCATCGAGGAGCAGTACCAAGTTCCGGCTCCGGTGGTGGGCAACGTGCAGGAGATGTCGCCGCAGCGTCGCCAGTCCCTGGGCATCCGCACGCTGCCGTCCAGCCTGGGCGAGGCGATCAACCTGGCCGAGACCAGCGAGCTGCTCTACGAGGCGCTGGGAGACCACGTTTTCAACAGCCTGATCGAGAACAAGAAGCTGGAGTGGGACGAGTACCGCTCGGAAGTGACCGACTACGAGGTGTCCCGCTACCTCTCCACGCTCTAAGGCCGAGGCAACCCGCCATGATGCTGACCCCACGGGAATCGGAGAAGCTGCTGATCTACGTCGCCGCCGACCTGGCGCGCAAGCGGCAGGGTCGCGGGCTGAAGCTCAACGTGCCGGAGTCGGTGGCACTGATCACGGAGTCGATCCTGGAGGGCGCGCGGGACGGCCGGACCGTCGCCGAGGTGATGGAGCTAGGTCGCCAGATCCTGCGCCGGGAGGACGTGATGGAGGGTGTGCCGGAGCTGGTGGACATGGTGCAGGTGGAGGCAACGTTCCCCGACGGCACCAAGCTGGTGTCGGTGCATGACCCCATTGTGTAAGGCGTCGCGCATACCCGGCTGCGGGATATTGTCAGAATCAGGATTCACAGGATTATCGGATTTTCAGGATTTCTGGCACCGCAAATTCAATCCTCATAATCCCGTAATCCGGCAAATCCTGATTCTGACGTTCCCCCGGATAAACAAGGCAAAGCAGTGATGAGCAACCCCAGCGAGCACTACATCATCGCCGACGCGCCGGTTGAGATAAACGAGGGCCGGCCCGTGTGCTCGATCTCGGTGTGGAACACCGGCGACCGGGCCATACAGGTGGGCTCGCACTTCCACTTCTTCGAGGTGAACCGCGCCCTGCGTTTCGACCGGGAAGCGGCCTTCGGGATGCGGCTGGACGTGCCTTCCGGGACTGCCGTGCGCTTCGAGCCGGGCGACCGCAAGGACGTGACGCTGGTGGCCATCGGCGGCGCTCGCCGGGTGCGCGGCCTCAACGGCCTCACCGACGGCAACCTGGACTCGCCAATCGTGCGCGCCCAAGTGATGGAAGCCGTCACCAGACGGGAGTTCCTCAACCAGCCCTCCAACCCAACCGAATCCAGCGAGGCATAGCGACATGGCCCGAATCAGCCGCCGGCAGTACGTTGACCTCTACGGGCCGACCGTGGGCGACAGGTTCCGCCTGGCCGACACATCCCTGGTCTGCCAGGTGGAGCGGGACCTGCTCACCCACGGCGACGAGTTGGTGTTCGGCGGCGGCAAGTCGGCCCGGGACGGCATGGGTCAGGCGTCGGAGGCGACCAACCGCAACGGGGCGCTGGATCTGGTCATCACCAACGCCATCATCATGGACCCGTCGCTGGGCATCATCAAGGCCGACATCGGGGTGCGCCACGGGCACATCGTGGCGGTGGGCAACACCGCGCTGACCTTCGTGTCGCAAGCGGCCTACGAGGCGGGTGTCCACCGCGACCTGGGGCTATCCCGACGGGTGGAGCCGGTCCGCGATTGCCGGACCATCACCAAGCGGCAGATGGTGCGCAACGACGGGATGCCGGTGATCGAGGTTGACCCCGACACCTACACGGTGCGCGTCGACGGTGAGATCGCCACGGTTCCGCCGGCGGAACGGCTCAGCCTGGCGCAACTGCACTTCCTGGTCTGATGCTGTTCATTGACCATGAAGAACCTTGACGGGCGACGCTTGCTCGCAGCCTTACAGTTGGCCGATTCCTTCTTCCCGTCGGGAATGTACGCCCACTCGCAGGGGTTGGAGAGCATGGTGTCGTGCCGATGGGTGACTGGCCCAGACGATGTGGAGGAGTACCTGCGCGACCTGCTAGTCGGGTCGATATTGCCCTCCGACGGAGTGGCTTTGCTGAATGCCCATTCCGCCGCCAGCAACCGGGACCTTGCCACGCTGACCGAGATCGACCAGCATCTGAACGCGATGAAACTGCCTGGCGAATTACGGCAGGCGTCGCGTCACGCCGGCCGCCGCATCCTGGACGAATCGGCGGCGCTGCTGGAGGAGCAAGCGGGATCATCCATCTGCGCGGAGTTCCGGCGACTGGTGGCAGCGCAGAAGACGGCGGGAACCGGAGCGGTCGCGCTGGGGGCCGTTGCGCACGCCGCCGGAATCGACGCAGAAACCGGCCTGCTGATGTTCTGCCACAGCTTTGCGGTCGGTGTCTTGGGCGCAACCCAAAGATTGATGCCGTTGACCCATTCCCAAGCCCAACAAATACTGAAGTCACTGCACGATCCGATGGCCGGTATGGCCGCCGAAATCGCAACTCGCCACTGGCGCGACATGACGTCGTTTTCACCGATGGCCGACATCGCCGCAATGCTGCACGAAACCAACGAGATGCGGATGTTCGCCAGTTGAATCTCAATGACGCAACCGGAGAGAGGCAGATGAGAAACGTTCCCAGAGTCGGAGTTGGCGGGCCGGTGGGCTCCGGCAAAACCACGCTGGTGGAAAAGCTGGTGCCCATGCTTCTCAACCGGGGCCGGCATCCCGTCGTTATCACCAACGACATATTCACGCGAGAGGACGCCGACCACGTCACGCGTACCCTGGAGGGCATATTCGACACCGGCCGTATCCGCGGCATCGCCACCGGCGCCTGCCCCCACGCGGCGGTGCGGGAGGACCCCAGCCTCAACCTGCTGGCGGCGGAGGAGTTGACCGAGGAATATCCCGACTCGGATATCGTCCTGATTGAAAGCGGCGGCGATAACCTGACGCTGACCTTCAGCCCGGCCCTGGCCGATTTCCAGATCTACGTGATTGACGTGGCGGCGGGGGACAAGATACCCCGCAAGCGCGGACAGGGCATCACCCAGACCGACCTGCTGGTGGTGAACAAGACCGACCTGGCTCCCTACGTAGGCGCGGACCTGGACGTGATGCGGCGCGACCTCGACCTAGTGCGGGGCGAGCGACCCTACGCCTTCACCAACTGCCGCACCGGCGCGGGCCTGGACGCCGTGCTGGGCCGGATCCTTGATGCTGTCGACCCTGGAAACGCCTGCTGACGCCGCATCGTCCGGGCAAAACGGGCTGATAGACCTGGTCCTGGAGTGCAGGGCCGGCCGGACCCGGCTGACGCAGAGCCGCACGCGGCCGCCCCTGCTGGTGCAGCAAGCGCTGTATCCGGACGATGCCGCGCCCGACATGGCCTACCTGTTCCTGGCGAACCCCACCGGAGGGTTGCTCCAAAACGACCGCCACAGCATCGCGGTGAACGTCGGCTCCGGAGCCAGGGCGCACGTTACGACCCAGAGCGCCACGAAAGTGTACGCGATGCCCGAGGGCGTCGCCGAGCAGCGGGTGCGCCTCAACGTCGCGGCGGGCGAGTACCTGGAATACCTGCCGGACCCGTTGATACCCTACCGGGACGCCAGCCTGGAGCAGGAGGTCGAAATCGTCTGCGAGCCGGGCGGCGCGCTGCTGTTCAGCGACGTGATAACGCCCGGCAGGGTGGCAATGGGCGAGACGTTCCGGTTCAGGCGGATCTCCAACCGGGTCACGGTGCGAGGTCAGAGCGGCCGGCCGGCCTACCGGGAAGCCTTCGACCTGGACCCGGGAGCGGGCAACCTCACCGGGGTTGGCATCTTGGGCTTCGGGGGGCAGCAGGTCGCAGATGACGGGTCCGCACGCACCCTGGGTTCCATGCTGATAGTCTGTGAAAGCCAGGCGGCGCGCTCGATACTGGAGCAGGTCAGGCTTTCCCTCGGACAGCGCCAAGGGGTTTCAGCCGGCGCTTCGCTGCTGCCCGACGGCGGCGGGGTGGGCGTCAAGATGATTGGACAAGATTGCGCGGCGGTTCAGCAGGCATTGAATCGGGTCTGGTCAATTGCGCGACAGGCGCTGCTTGGCGTAGCTGCGCCGGCCCTGCGGAAGTATTGAGTGGTAACATCAGGGCAAGTTCTCACAGGGAGGTTTCGAGATGGATATTGGAGTTACCGCCAGGGCTTCCAGCGAATCGGTTGACCCGGCCGAATTGGCGAAGCGCGCAGAGGAACTGGGGTTTGAGTCGTTCTGGCTTCCGGAGCATCCCATCCTGCCCGTGCATACCACCTCACGGTACGGCGGCACACCGGACGGGTCGATCCCGGCTTCCATGGCGGACATCGGTGATCCGCTCATTGCCCTGGCCATGGCGGCGGCGGTGACCAGCACCATCAAGCTGGGCACCAGCATCAGCCTGGTTCCGGAACACAACCCGCTGATGCAGGCCAAGCAGATCGCCACCCTGGACAAGTTCTCGGGCGGGAGGTTCCTGTTCGGCATTGGCGCAGGCTGGCTGCGGGAAGAGACCGAGATCATGGGCGGCGATTTTGAACACCGCTGGGGACAGACGCGGGAAGCGATCCTGGCGATGAAGGAGCTCTGGACCACGGAAGAAGCGGAGTTTCACGGGCGGTTTTTCGACTTCCCGCCGGTCAAATGCTCCCCGAAGCCGGTCCAGCAGCCGCATCCGCCGGTGCTCCTCGGAGGCTACGCGGCCAACGTGTTCAAGCGCGTGGTGGCATGGGGCGACGGTTGGATGCCGGTGCGGGTGACCGAGGAACAGGTGCGGGCGGGCCGCGCGACCATGGACGAGCTGGCCGAGGCTGCCGGCCGGGGTCCCAGCACGATCCAGCTCATCGTAACCAACGTGCCACCGGACCGGGAGGTCATCGCCGGATACGAAGCGGCCGGCGCCAACCGGGCGACGGTAGCCTTGCCGCCGGATGCCGGCGCTGAGGGTCTGAGCGAGCTGGAGCGTCTGGCCGAAAAGGTGCTGTAGTTCACACCTATCCGGCTTGTCATCGCGAGGAGTTCGGCGACGTGGCGATCTCGCAGTTTGGAGAAACATCCCGATGGCAACGAGATTGCCGCGCTGCGCTCGCAATGACAGGTTCAAGTGCGTAAGTCCTATGACAGTTCGAGTGAAACTGGGTACGCGTGAGGTGCTGTAGCCATGTCCCTGGGCGGGGATTTCAGGCCGCCGGAGAACCCGCCGGCGTGGTCGCTGATGCGCGGCCAGAACGACGGTGAGCGCTGGGCGAGGAATCACGCCGAGATGGGCGATCTGATCGCGTGGGCCGACATTTCCGACTTCGAGCACTACATGGGGCCCATGCCCTTCCCGTACGACAACCAGGCGGCGGTGCAGATGTACGAAGCGGCGAAATCGGACGCTGCGGCCCACGGCATCACTTTCAGCCACCAGCACTACGCCGGCGGGTTCCTGGAAGCGGTGTACGAGGAGTGTCGGAGCCGAATGGGGCTGGGCCCGCTAACTTGAGGTTCGGGTCAGCGCTTCGATGCTGCCCGCCGGAGACGGCATGGGGATCAAGATGATCGGCCAGGATTGCGCTGCGCTTAGGCGCGTCCTGACCCCCGGGTCTGGTCGATCGCGCGGCAAGGGCTGCTTGACGTGGACGCCCTGCCGGGCTGATTCGAAAAGTAGAAGGGAAGCATCTTGCGTTTGGTAGCATTCGGCTTATTGACAAACAGTGTCAATATTGATATCATCGACTACGCTTGCTAATGGGCAGTAACTCGACCCGCCTGGACAGTGCCCAGGAGTTACCGTCAGGAGCATTGCAGCACGCTTAAGGAGACGGATCACATGCGGATTTTAGAAAAATGGAGTCCTGGAGGACTAACGAATGTGCAGTCTCGTGTCTGCGATAGCGGAACTTCGAAGCAATCCCAAAGGGGTCAGGTTCAGCGTCCTGGTTAGGATTTGCGATCAATTCTTCGGGGAGCCCCGACAGAGCGGTACGAGCCACCGGGTGTATCGCACACCTTGGCCGGGCGACCCCAGAGTCAATATTCAGAACGACCGGGGCATGGCCAAGGCATACCAGGTGCGCCAGGTAATACGTGCCCTGGAGAAGTTGAACGACGATGGCTGATCATTACACGTACCGGGTCACATGGTCCGCCGAGGACGAAGAATTCGTCGGGCTGTGCATCGAATTTCCTTCCCTGAGTTGGCTGGCGCCGACACAGGAAGAGGCGTTCACCGGCATCCGGCAGTTGGTGGCGGAGTGCGTGGCGGACATGGAGGCCAACGGTGAAACACCGCCGGAACCGCTGGCGGATCGCGCCTACAGCGGACGGTTCGTCGTGCGGGTGCCGCCGGAGACGCACCGGGCGCTGGCCATGAAGGCCGCCGAGGAAGGGGTGAGCCTGAACCGGCTGATCAGCGCTCGGCTGGCGGCCGATCCGGACCGGTGACGCCGAACCGCGAAGCATGGGCTCTACATAGCGTTTAACAGCGTGCACGCTGACTATTCGGGGACGACTTTTGCTTTGCCGCCGGTGTCGGCCAACCGCGGCGAACCAGCGGGGAACGGCAGGGAAAAACAGCGGGCGATAGATCGCCAGGCAGGTTGATCAGTTTTCCGTGGCGACGGCGGCGGCGGCCTCCGCCCGAGTGGGGTGGATGGCAATGAGCTGGTCGAAGCCGCTGGTCTGGAACACGGCGCGCACGTCGCTGGACAGAGAGCACAGGGCCAGGCTGCCTCCCTGATGCTGCATCCTGCGAACGGCCTGCATGATCGTGCGGAGGCCGGCGCTGCTGATGTAGTCGAGGCCCTGCATGTCGATTACCACGGCCCGGCCGGCGGCTGCGGTGACCGTCTCCAACTCATCGTTGAGGGCCCCGGCGTTGGAACTGTCCAGGCGTTGGTCGACCATCACGAATACGGTTCCGCCGTCTGATAGAGCGTCGATGGCCATGAGTCGAACCTCGGCAGGCGACAAGTGTACGAAATGGGAGGGGTCAACAGGCGGCCAGATGGGTGAACCGGCGCGAGATGCTGGCGACGTTGACCGATTCTGGCGACCGGGTGGCGCGATGCGCAAGGCCATAGGAAGGGAGTTTCCGACGATTTGCGATTCCTGACGGCGGCAGAGCGGCGTCGGCTGGACTGAACGGCAGTCCGCCAACCAAAGAGACCTCTCGCCGTGGGCCAGCGCATCGCCGGGAAGGTGTCACCCCGGAAGTGGCTCGCATCCCCGACGCTTCTCCGGCGCCCGCGCCGAAGCATCAGCCGGTGAAGCGGGACCACACCCCCGGCAGGCGGGCCATGGCCTCCTCGGGCAGCGGCCCCCTGGCGGCGAACTCGACGGACTGCTCCAGATGCTCCATGCTGGAATACCCCACCAACACGCTGCTGACGCCGGGGTTGGTCAGGGCGAACCGCAGCGACGCCTCCACCAGGCTGTCCGCGTAGCCTTCTTCGACCAGGAACCGGAAACCCTCCGCCCGCGACCGGTCCTGATCGTAGTCGCGGCCCGAGCCGATGGGCGCGACGCTGGGCACGGCGACGGGATGCCGGGTCGCCTCCCCGCTGAGGGCGCCGGCCGCCAGGACGCGGATCACCAAGACGCCCATGCCGTTGTCAGAAGCGCGCTGGATCTGGTTGCCATAGTCGGGCATGTCGAACCCGGACGGCACTCCGGCGCCGGAGCTGGGGTTGACCAGGTTGTACACCGACTGGATCGTGTTCAGGGTTCCCGAGTCGATCACCCGATGCAGGGCGGGGGTCTCGCCCACGGCGGTCATCCCCCAGAACCGGACCTTGCCCTGGTCGCGCAAGTCGCGCAGCGCGTCCACCACCTCGCCCAGCGTCTCCTCGGGAGAGACCGACCCGCCATCGGCCACGGCCGCAACGTGGTTGTGCATCTGGATCAGGTCGACTTGCTCCCGTTGCATCCGGGTCAGGCTCTCCTCCACTGCGGCGATGACGTTGCCGCGGATGCGCCCGGGCTCGTGGGTGGTGACGCGGAACTTGGTGCCGACGTAGACGTCCGCCGACAACTCCCTGAGCACACGTCCCAGATTGGTTTCCGACTGGCCGTCGCCGTAAGAGGCGGCGGTGTCGAAGTAGTTGATGCCCAGCTCCATGGCCCGGGCCACCGCCGCGACCTGTTCGCTGTGCTCGCCGCGGATCATCAGGCCGCCGACGTTGCCGCAGCCAAACCCGATCTCCGACACGTTGACGCCGGTGCTGCCCAGTGGTCGATAATCCATTGCGTATCCTTATCCAAGCGGGTGTGTGCTCAGATGATATGCGCCAGTGCGGTCAGGGGTAATCGTCAGACTTCATGAATTGCTCGAGCTCCCAACCTCACCCGGGCGATGCCATCTACAGCATCGAAATGCCGGTCGGCTGATACTAGGTTGGCGCCGGTTTCCATAGCGTGAGCCGCGATCCAGACGTCATTAGTGGGGATTGCAGTTCCGTTAGATCGTAATGTTGCCGCGATCACCGAATAGTGGTCAGCCGTGGCCTGTCCCACGGGTAGTAAAGATACGTATGGGCTTGCCAAGAACCCTTGAAGGTCCGTGGCGTTCCTTCGATAGCGCGATCCGTGTCGAAATCCAAAAAGCAACTCGCCAATCACCACCGCCGACATAAGGATTTCCGTGGCTCCGCGCACGATTACTGCTGTCTGATCATCACCTCTCATTAGCGACGAATAGGCGTTAGTGTCCAGCAAGATCCTCATTGCCAAGCGGTCTCGTCCACGGTCTGGAATTCCTTGACAGCGGCGTCGAACTCGTCCGCCTCATCGCTAGTCCAAATGCCGATGTATCGATCCAATGAAGAACCCACGGAGGACTGTTTCGGTGTCGGTTTCACCAGCCCCGCGCCGATACGAAGCAGCTGGAACGCAGCGCGACTCAACGAGGTGCCGTCGCGCTCGGCTCGTTTCCGAATAATTGCTTCCAGCTCGGCGTCCAAACCGTGTATGGTGATCTGATTCATAATTGGCCTCCTCCGGTCGCGGCCCGAACGTGATGATTGTTCGCATCGTAGTGAACCGCCGCGACTTGGTCAATGACGGCTAACGTACAGGTGAACTGTCGCTCCCACATGCTCGGGATGAGGGACATGGTATCATCGCCCCGCATTTTGGACTGACAACCCACTTTCTGGAGGCGCACCGATGGCTACCAAACCGGCACTTACCACCGAACAGATCAAGGCGGCGATGGACGCCATGCTGGCCAAGGCCAGCGAGACCCCCGACGCGCCGGTGGCCATGGCCATCGTGGACGCTGGCGGCGAGTTGCTGGCCTACTTCACCATGGAAAACCTGCGAGTGTTCAGCCGACGTCACGCCCGTCGCAAGGCCTACACCTCCGCTATCATCGGCCGGGACTCCGGCGAGCACGCCGCAGGGTTAGCCGCCCAGGGTCGCGGCATCGCCGACATGGGCGACCCCGGGTTCACCTATGGTCAGGGCGGGCTGGTCATCATGAAGGACGGCGTGATCCTGGGCGGCATCGGCGTGGGCGGCTATCCCAGCGGCCAGGCCGACGAGGACCTGTCACGGGTGGGCCTGGAGGCAATGAACCTGTAACCTCAGATTGAGCAACATTGCGTAGGGGCGAATAATCATTCGCCCCTACAACTTTCTGAATGCACCATCCGAAAAGGAGATCATCATGCCGAACTGGGATTTCACGCACCGCACGGCGCGGGTGAACGGGGTCAACATTCACTACGTGATCGAGGGCGACGGGTACCCGGTGGTGCTCCTGCACGGCTGGCCGGAGATGTGGTTCTCGTGGCGCAAGCAGATCCCCGTGCTGTCGCAGGACTACCAGGTGATCGTGCCCGACATGCGCGGGTTCGGTTCGTCCGAGAAACCCTTGCAGGACTACCGTACACGCACGGCGGCGACGGACATCTACGAGCTGGTGCGTCACCTGGGTCACGACAAGATCGCCATCGTGGGACACGACATCGGCGTGCGGGTCTCCTACCGCTACTGCCTGGACCACGAGGCCGAGGTGGACCGGCTGGCCCTGCTGGACGGAACCCATCCACTGGAGCAGTTGGGGCCGCAGACTCCGGAGGGCGTCCGCGAGCGGTGGCACTCGTATTTTCACCAGATACCGGATCTGCCCGAGCACCTGGTGCGGGGCAACGAGGAAGCCTACCTGCGCCATTTCTACCGCAACTGGTCGGTAAACCAGGCGATGATGTCGGACGAGGAGGTGGCGGTGTATGCCACGGCCTACTCCCAGCCGGGCGCGCTGCGGGGCGGGTTCTCCTACTACCGTGCCGCGGCCTACGAGGACCCGCCGGACTGGCGCGCCGACGCGGACCGGGTGCTCAACATTCCGGTGCTGTACCTGTGGGGCGAGCGACGGCAACGCACCTCGACGGCGAGCGGGCTGGATCCGGAGGCGTCGTGGCAGAAAGCGGCATCGAACCTGCGGACGCAGTTCATCGCCGGCGGCGGACACTTTCTGCACGAGGAGAAGCCCGACGAGGTGAACGCGGCGCTGCTGACGTTCCTGGGCGAAATCGGGAGTTAGGGCGGAAAGTGCTATGCTGGGAGCGCCGAGGGAGTGTCGAGATGACTACGCCGGAACCCAAGCCGCTGCTGACGCGGGAAGACCTGCCACTGGACGCCATCGCCGAGATCTGCCGGCGGTGGGGCGTGCGGGAGATGGCCGTTGACCCGAGCGAAACCCGTCCACCTCCAGACCCTGATTACACGCTGGAAAAGAACCCGTTTGCAGGGGTTGACTTGTACTTGATTGCAGATTTTGGTCCCGGCAAACGAAGTTGGGGATTCAAAAAGCATCACTTCGACGTGGTTGAGGATTTATACAACCTGCTGGGCTGCCACGTGTGGATCATGGATAAAGAAATCCTTGAGATGCACATAAGCGACGGTGTCGAATGGGCGTGTCGTGAAATGGAAGGCAGGGATGTTATTTTCACCGCGGGATGAACTTGGCCCGAAACCGGATGACCGTTTTCGCCTGGTAGAGCATTGGTGCCAAGTAGTCGGTTGGCTGTGCCGGCAGTATGCTGAGGAGTACGCTGACGGTGACCTCAGGACACGTTGGGCCGTCTATCATACTATCGCCTTAATTGCTGATACTGCAAAGGACCTCGACGATGAAACCCGCGCCGCGATGACTCACGTCAACTGGAGGGACCTGTCCGGGCTCCGAACCTTCCTGGTGCATCGTCCCTGGGCAGTAAAATCCCAAGTAGTCTGGGAATCCGCTACCGACGATATACCTGTGCTGCTGGCAGAGTTGCATCGCTTCCAAGCAGGGTAGGCGATAATAAACACCGTATTTCTTGGCCGGCCTAGCTCGAATGCTCAGTTCACAAAAGTAAAAGGCCCCGCCGGTGAGCGGGGCCTTCGCAATTCCGGCGGGTGATGTCCGTCGCTACCGCAAGGCGGGGCCAACCTCCTCGGCGTAGAGGCGGATGGACTTCTGGACGCGCTCGGCCGGGACGGTGCCGCCCAGGTTGGGCTCCATGATGAAACCGGTCAGGCCGAGGTCGTCGCGCAGGGAAATCAGGCGCTCGGCAACCTGCTCGGGCGTGCCGTAGGCGACGCGATCAACCAGCAGGTCGTCGTAGGTGGTATTGAGCAACTGCTCGGCACGCTGGCGGCGCTCCTCGGTGGCGTTGGCGCCCTCGGCCTCCACGGTGCGGATGTAGGTGTCGGCGGTGCGACGGAAGGCGCGCATGGTGCTCTCTTCCGTGTCGGCGCGAACCTCGTCCATGGAGTCGCCGACGTAGATGGGCATGCGCACGTAGGCGTCGTCCACGTCGTGGCCGCTGGCGGCGGCGGTCTCGCGGTAGAGCTTCAGGTTGCTGGCAACCTGCGGGATGCCCTGGCCGCGCACGCCGGTGACCAACGGGAAGCCCAGCTCCCCGATGATGCGGAAGGTGTCCACCGAGTTGGCGGCGATGCGGATGGGAGGATGGGGCTGCTGGTAGGGGCGCGGCGTGACCACCACGTCATCCATATCGTAGTAATGGCCGTGGTGGTCGAAACGGTAGTTGTTCCAGGCCTTGAGGATGATTTCCAGAGCCTCGGCAAACCGCTCGCGGCTTTCGTCGAAGGGGACGCCATAGCCCTGATAAGAGCGAGGGAAGCTGCTGCGTCCGATGCCGAAGTCCAGCCGGCCCCTGGAGATGTTGTCGACGGTGGCGGCTTCCTCGGCCAGGCGGATGGGATGGGCCAGGGGCAGCACGCTGACGCCGGTGCCGACGCGGACGCGCTCGGTGCGGGCGGCGATGATGCCGGCCATCATCAAGGGGACCGATGATACCGACGGGATGCCGGCTCCGCCCGGGTCGGTGGGCGTGCGCGGCGCGGCGAAGTGGCGCTCGGCCAGCCAGACGCCGTCAATGCCCGACTCGTCGGCAAGCTGGGCCACGGTAAAGGCTTCGTCGAAGGCTTCGTCCTGGGTACGGCCCTCTCGGTAATCGCATTCCATTACCAGACCGACGTGCATGGTGATCCTCCTCAATCTGGGACTCGTCATTCCCGCTTTCGCGGGAATCCAGAGCGTGCGCGTTGTCTGTCCGTGGCGGACGTCTGGATTCCGGCTTCCGCCGGAATGACGGGCAGGTGATTAGCTAATGACGGGGAAACGGCTAGCCTTCGATGAAGGTGTTGGGCGCCGTCAGGAACCTGGTGCGGCACTGCAAGGTGCAGAAATAGTACCACTCGCCGTTGAAGAAGCTGCGGGTGCCAGCGTTGGGGTCAACCTCGTTGGCCCCGTGCATGGTCTGGCCGGTGGTGGCGCGGGCGCTGTCCTCGTTGATTACGGTCTTGCAGACGGGGCAAACGGGATCTGCGGGCATTGTCGGGGTCCCTCCTGTTATGCTCAAATTCTCCTCGTCATTCCGGCTTTCGCCGGAATCCGGAGAACCGTTGTCGTAGCGGGCAGTTGCTCCTGGCAGGTCAGGCGACGGCTTCGATATCCATGCCCAGACGCACGCGACCGGGCTGGGCCAGCAGGGAACGGGCGACCCGGGCGCGGTGTTCGAAGCTGGTTCCCATGCGCATGGTCCAGGCAGCGACGCGGCGGTACCAGAGGTGGAGGTCGAACTCCATCATGAAACCGATGCCGCCGTGGATCTGCTGCGATGAGCGCACCGTGGCCTGGCACTTGTCGTTGGTGAAAGCCTTGGCCTGGGACACCTCGACGCTGTAGGGCAGGCCGGCGTCCAGCTTCCACAGGGCCTCGTAGGTGAGCAGTTGTGCCCCGTCAACCCACACGATCATGTCGGCGCAGAGGTGCTGAATGGACTGGAAGCCGGCGATGGGACGGCCGAAGGCGACGCGGTTCTTGGCGTACTCGATGGCCATCTCCGCGTCCTTGCGGGCCGCGCCGATGATCTGGGTACACAGCAGAGCGGTGCCAGTGTCCAGCATCTCGGACGTGGCCGGCCAGCCCTGGTTGACCTCGCCGATGACGTTGCTCAGGGGGATGCGGACGTTGCTCAGCTCGAGCTTGCTCTGGGAGTCCTTGGCCAGCGTGGTGAGGCGCGTCTCGGTGATGCCGGCGGAATTGGCGGGCACGATGGCCAGGGTGATGCCGGCGCTGTCGTCGGTTGGTTCGGCAGTGCGCACGGCCATGACCACCATCTCGGCGGCGGAGAAGTTGTCCACGAAGTGCTTGATGCCGTTGATAACCAGGCTGTCGCCGTCCACCTGGCCGCGGCACTGCACGGCGTCGGCGCGGAGGCGCGGGTCCTGCTCCTGCACGGCCCAGGTCATGATGAGGTCGCCGCGGGCTACTCGGGGCAGGATGCTCTGCTTCTGCTCGTCGGAGCCGTGGTTGGCGACGGCCAGGGCGGCGGTGGCGGTGCTGTGGAAGGGCACCGGAGCGATGGCGCGTCCGCACTCCTCCAGGATCAGGCCGAGGTAGGTGACGGGCAACCCACCGCCCCCGTAGGCCTCGGGCAGGGAGATGCCAAACCAGCCGAGGCTGGCCATCTGCTCCCACAACTCCACGGAATAGCCGCGCTCGTCCTGCTCAATGGCGCGGGCCAGGCTGGGCGGGCATTCCGCGTCCAGGAACTCCCGGGCGGCGTTCTTGACCATCAACTCTTCTTCGGTGGGTAGTACGTTCATCGTGCCTCAGTAAGGGTGGGTTTAGCGGTTGGGGATCTGAACCTCTGGGGCTAATCTTCGACGGGCGGGAGGCCGGTAAGTTGACGCGTCAAGTTCACGAAGTTTGCTACATCATCCAGGTAAACGGCAACCGTATTAGCGTCCAGGTTATCTTTGTAGAAATTCTGATGCAACAAATTTGCTTTGTTAACCCACTGCCGTATCTGTAGATATCTGTTAGTTTCAATCCCCATTTCCGTGACGACGTCGTCCAGATGTTCGTGGCGTTCGTAGATCAGACCATCTCGGGCTCCGGCAAACATCTTGGCCGCGTGGGCCGCCGCGCCCCATCCTTTCTCGGAAGACTGCAATAGGCTGCCGTTAGCTAGATACTCCCTGCTGCGCCGCAGGAACTCAACGCTGATTTGAGCGTGGTCAGCTCCGAATTCAGACATTGTAGGCAGCCATGCAATTGCTTGTTTCAGCTTAGCCCTGCAGTGCGGCAATCAATTGTGCCACTGCTTCGATATCCTCAGCGAGGATCGTGGGATGCAGGCAGCTGGGGTAGAAGTACTTGGAGACGGGACGGCAATCTATCAGCGGGACTTCTGGGTGCATTCGACGAGGGTACATATCGCAATAAGCGGCAGTTCGGTGCAAGTTCAATGCACTGTACTCGCATCCTGCAACTTCCTCACGCCATGCGTCATCTTTTTCCAGCGTCCGCATTACGTCCTCAAAATGCCTGTCACCTTGATAGTCGTAGCCCATAGCTTCGGCATAGGCTTTAGCGGCATGGGTGGCTGCCTCCCAACCTTTTTCGGACGCAATAGCGAGGTAGCCGTTCTCCAGACACTCCCGGCTCTGGGCCAGGATGTCCCCGGCGCTCCTTGGAGGATTGGCTATGTCCTTGACCAGCAGGGTCAGCCGCTGCACGTCGTCGAGGCGGCGGGCGACCCCATCCGCATCCAGCCAATCATCGGCTACGTTCTCCGACAGGGCCATCGCGCTGACCACCCACTCAGCGGCCTTTGCGCTCCCGCGACAATCTTTCACCAGCCGGCGCGCGGCATCCCTGAAATCGGATTCTGCTACCGTATCGCCCGAGTAGGCTTCCAGGGCCAGCACGGCCGCACGCCAGCCGGCGGACGAAGCCGACGCCAAGTCGCCTTGCGCCAGGAACTCGCGGCCCTGGCGCAGGAATTGGTCGCAGGTGTCGGCGGCGACGGACTGCAATTGCGTCACGACATCATCCTCGGGGATCGCTACACCCGGGGCATGCCCAGGCCGCGGCGGGCCACCTGGTCGCGCATGACCTGGACGCTGCCGTGGTTGATGCCGCTTTGGAAGGCGCCCATGAGGTTGTGGGCGAAGACGCCGCTCTCGATGGCGTCCTCGGAGCCGTTGAGCAGCTGGCCGTAGGGGCCGAGCATCTGGGCGATGGTCTCGGTGGTGCGGACGCCGTGCTCGGGGGCGAAGACCTTCTCGGCGGAGCCCTCGTAGGTGAATACGCCGTCGGTCTCGACTATGGACATGCTGCGCAAGGTCATGAGGCGGCAGACCTGGCCTTCGATCCACATGTCGGCGAGGCGGTCGCGCATGGTGGGGTCCTCGCGCATGGCGTAGCCCTCGATCTCGTTCTCCTTGACGAAGTTGACGATGTCCTCGTCGCGCTGGATGGAGATGAGGTAGCGGGAGGCGCCGACGCGGTCGAGGTTGAGGCCCATGGCGCCGACGTACCAGCCCTGGTTCTCCTCGCCCAGCATGCAGGACGCGGGGACGCGGACGTTCTCAAAGAAGGTCTCGTTGGTGCGGTTGTCGCCGTAGGTGGTGCCCAGGGGAGCCGGCGGGTCGTTCTGGATGGTCCACAGGGGGCGCACGGTGATGCCGGGGGTATCCATGGGGATGAGGAAGATGCTGATGCCGCGGTGGCGAGGAGCGTCGGGGTCGGTGCGTGCCATGAGGTAGATGTGCGTGGCGTAGTGGGCGGCCGTGGTGTACATCTTCTGGCCGTTGATGACGTACTCGTCGCCGTCGCGGACGGCGCGGCACTGGAGGCCGGCCAGGTCGGCGCCGGCCTGGGGCTCGGTGAAGCCCAGGGCGAAGGAGATCTCGCCGCGGATGATGCCGGGCAGGAACTCCTGCTTCTGTTCCTCGGTGCCGGCGGCGAGGATGGCGGGAGCGCCGGAGCCGGCGCCGCCGACGGTGATGCCGGCGCGGGCGAACTCCTCTTCTACGATGTACTGGTCGATGCGGCTGCCGGCCTGGCCGCCGTATTCCCTGGGCCAGGAGATGCCGATCCAGCCGCGCTCGGCGATGCGCTGGTACATCTCGCGGGTCTTGGGCCCGCGGCGGCGGATGCCGGTGTCCTCGAGCTCGGCGACGATCTCGGCGGTTACGTTATCCGCAATAAACTGCTGGACTTCGGCGCGCAGGGCTTCCTGCTCGGGGGTGAATGCGAATTCCATGGCGACGCTACCTCGCAAAGGGTGTGCCGTTTGTTGCTGCGGAGCAATTATAGCGGCTTGTGCGGGAGGTGTCATTCCGGGCGCTGACGGCGGCGACATGCGACGACAAGTTCTGGTGACACGAGCCGCTCTCGTTTACGACGATGGGGTGCTATATTGATGCTCAATCATTCAGAAAGGCTGGCTCCCATGACGACCGCCCATCACCAGACTTACCTGGCCCGCGCTCTGGACGACGGCCACGCCACAATAATCGGCGAGGGACGCAACGAACGCATACACTACATCGCCGCCGGTCACTCGGAGCGATGGGCAGATCCGGAGGAGAAAGTCCGCGCCGAGCTGTGGGCGGAGCTCATCTACAAGTACGAATACGACCCGGAGCGCATCGATTTTGAGGCGACGGTGCCGCGCCGCACGCCGGCCGATCGGGCCGACCTAGTGATTTACAGCGATGACGAAAAAAAGATGCCGTATTTTGTCATCGAGTGCAAACGTTCGGACATATCCGACGCCGAATTCAACCAAGCCATCGAGCAGGCGTGCGGCAATTGCGCCAGCCTGGGCGCGCTGTACTGCGGCGCCGTGTCGGGCTATACCCGCCGGCTGCTCCGATTCGACAAGTACCCGCGCGGCGAGCGGGAACGGAACCGGCTTGCTGACTTCCCGGTGCGCTACGGCAACCCACCAGAATGGCGCTTTTACAAGAACGCCAGCGGGCAGGATCTGACCGCCGTGTCCCGGGAGGAGCTGCGCGCCGCCATCCGCAAGTGTCACCAAACCCTGTGGGAGGGCGGACGCCGCAGCGCCATCGCTGCTTTTGGCGAGTTCTCCAAGCTGGTGTTCATCAAGCACAGGGACGAGAAGGACCTGGACCGACCAAACGGTGAACACTACGCCTTCCAGCGGGGGGACAGTGAGACCGCCGAGAAACTGGCCGGACGCATCGACGCGCTCTATAAGAGGGAACAGCAGCTGGAGCCAGACGTTTTCACAGACCGCATCAACGTCGAGCCACCCATCATGGCGCAGTGCGTGGAGCACCTGGAAGGCATCTCCCTTGACCGAACCGAACTGGACACCAAGGGAGTAGCCTTTGAGGAGTTCATGGGCAGCTTCTTCAAGGGCGACTTCGGCCAGTACTTCACGCCGCGGGAACTGATCGCATTCTGCGTCGCCGTGCTGGATCCCAAGCGCAACGACCTGGTGCTGGACCCGGCCTGCGGCTCCGGCGGCTTCCTGCTGTACGCCCTGGACCACGTGCGGCGGGAAGCCAATCGACGTTTCCCTGAATATCAGACAAATGCCGACCAGAGAGAAAGTCACAATAGATACTGGCACGACTTCGCCCAGAATAACCTCTACGGCCTGGAGATCAACGAAGAACTGGCCCGCGTCGCCAAGATGAACATGATCATCCACGACGACGGGCACACCAACGTCGTGGGCCACGACGCCATGGACTTCCCGGAGAACATCCGGGACAAGAACGGCGGCCTGACCGCAGGGCGTTTCGACCTGGTGCTCACCAACCCGCCCTTCGGCGCAACCATCCGCCGCACGGAGAAAGGCGACGGCTACCTGGAACAGTTCCAGCTTATGCGTTACCTGGGCAAGAATTACCCCTTGCACAGCCAGATGACCGGAGCCGGGGACGACACCGACACCCGATTGCTGTCAAGAGAAGTGCGGCCCCGCGCCAGCATCAAGACCGAAATCGCCTTCCTGGAGCGGATACACACCTTCCTCAAACCCGGCGTCGGCCGCGCCGCAGTGGTCCTGCCCGACGGCATCCTGACCAACTCATCGTTGCAGGGCGTCCGGCACTGGCTGCTCCATCACTTCCAACTGCTGGCGGTGGTCAGCCTGCCGCAGTTCGCCTTTCAGCACTACGACGCCGGCGTCAAGGCCAGCATCGTTTTCCTGCGTC
Organism: Dehalococcoidia bacterium; assembly: GCA_034428455.1. Taxonomy (GTDB): domain Bacteria; phylum Chloroflexota; class Dehalococcoidia; order Lucifugimonadales; family UBA3495; genus Bin87. The sequence goes on along the minus strand of DAOUHZ010000105.1, from coordinate 12,933 downwards.
GCCTGGCCGACGGTGAAACCGTGCCGGATGGCTCCGCCATCTTCATGGCGCTGACCGACAACATCGGCTACGACGCCACCGGGCGCAAGACTTTTGAGGTGGAACTGGAGGAAGAAATCCCCGATGTCCGCAAGGTGGAACGGCACTGCTGCGACCTGTTCGACTACCGCGTCACCTACGAATGGGTCGCCCGCGAAAACGACTGGAGCGAACAGCGGCGGGAAATCATCCCCGGCACCGGCCTGGTAGGGCAGTGGGAGGAGTTTAACCGGGATCCGACACCTTTTTTCGTGTAGGCCCGGCAGAACCGGGCAAGATGCAGTGCTATGGGGCGTGGCAAAGTGACGTTTACACGCGGCATGACCCACATTTTCATCAACCACGATTCCGCAATCTTGTACAAAGGCTCGTGGAAGTTGGCAGTACACCGCTCGGCTCAATAACAGAATACTCCGAAGAAACATGGGACAAGTCCGATGGGCGTTATATCGATACGTTCCCATACATAGAAATATCCCGTGTAGGATTGGGAACAAACGAATACACAGCACTGGAAACGCCCATTGCAGAGGCTCCAAGTAGAGCGCGCCAGGTGGTACGGACCGGGGATATTCTCATATCGCTAACTCGCCCACACCGTGGTGCAGTCGCATCGGTGTTGCCAGAGCATGACGGCGCGGTTGCTTCGACCGGATTCGCCGTTGTGAGGAATGTAGATCCTCGTCAGATATATCGCGAGTTTCTATTGATGTGCTTGACGGCATCATTTGGTTGCGACCAGATGCTCATGCGCAGCAGCGGAGGGAATTACCCTGCTGTCACGAGGGATGAAGTTTCCCAGATTCTCATACCGTCCATCCCCCTGGATTCTCAAAGCACTCTGATCATGGCGATGGAAGCGGCGCGAGCAGAACGAAAAGCTAAACTGGAGGACGCCGACGCCCTGCTGGCCGGCATTGACGACTTTCTGCTGGACGCGCTGGGCATCGCGCCGCCAGTTGAGGACACGCGGCGGGTGTTTGCGGTCAGCCTTGCCCAGATGCGTGGACAAGAGCGTCTCAATTCTGATTACTACCACCCGGAGCGGGTCCAAGCTTTGCACGGACTGGATCGGGCCGCCGACAGCATGACGGTTGTGCCACTGATGGATGCTGTTGACTTCATGCGGGAGCAACTCAAAACGCCGGGCGCGAATTACTTGAGCCTGGCCCATGTACAGAGCAACACCGGGGAACTTACCGATGCAACGGATACCGCGTCGGGCAACTGCTTTACCTTTCAGAAGAATGACGTGCTCTTCGCCCGTTTGCGCCCCTACTTGAACAAGGTGTACCGCGCTGAGATGGACGGCTGTTGTTCAACGGAGTTTCATGTGCTGCGGGTCAAGGATGGCACGGCATTGCTGCCCGAATATCTCGCCGCAGTGCTACGCAGCCGCCCGGTGCTGGCGCAAACCGTCCACATGATGACCGGCAACACGCATCCGCGCCTGACCAACGACGATGTGGAGACCTTGACGGTTCCGATTCCATCGCCGGAAGTGCAGACCCGCATAGCCGATGAGGTCGTGCGACGGCGAGAGGGAGCGCGTCGGCTGCGGGCCGAGGCGGAAGCGGGTTGGACGGAGGCGAAGCGGCAGTTTGAGGTACAATTGTTGGGAGATGCCAGTTTATCCTAATGAGGTGCAAAATGGAGACGCTAATGCTAGCGCTTCTTCTTGCAGGGTTTGGAATTGGTGCAGGGCTTGCACGTTTTGGTGTATTTGGTGCAATTGGAGGGGCAATTATCGGTTTCATAGTGGGAATGGTAGTTGGTCCAATGATTTGGTAGGGAGGCAACGACTATGACAATTCCCAAATCCAAGCGGGTGTGGACGCTCGTCGATGCCCAGGCGAACCTACCGGAGGTGCTGCGATTGGCGGAAACGGAAGGGCCGCAGTACATTGAGGCGGTGGGAACTTTCGTGGTGACGCCGGTTGAGACGGAGAAGAACCGGGATGAGCCGGAGCTGACGCTGGGCCAATGGCTGGTTAAGAACGCGCCCCGGGGGCAAATCTCGTTGTGCCGGACGACGAATAGTTGACAGTAGAATCGCTTTCGCGCACAATGGGGTTGCCCCCCCTGTTGCCTAGGCGGCAGGGTAGCGAAGCCGCCTCACGGCGGCTTTCGCATATATCAGGATACAACCCTCGCGGATAACTGATGCCAACGGCCAACATATACATTGATGGCTTCAACCTCTATTACGGAGCGCTGCGGAATCGCTGGCCGCAGTACAAATGGCTGGACTTGCAGGGCTTTTGTGAACGCCTGCTGCCCGGGCGCGAGGTCAAGCGCATCCGCTATTTCACGGCGCAGGTTAGAAATACGCCCCAAAATCCGGGAGCGGCCAACCGGCAAAGGATTTACTTGCGGGCGCTGGCAACATTGCCCAAGGTAGAAATCCACTATGGATACTTCTCGACTAACGACGTCCGGTTGCCCTTGGTAAATCCGCCCCAAAATGGTCCGGCGACGGCTCTGGTCAGGCGAACGGAAGAGAAAGGCTCGGACGCAAACCTGGCCGCCTACCTATTGCTGGACTGTTGCCAGGGGGATTGCGACGAGGCGGCAGTAATCTCCAATGACTCAGATTTTGCCGAACCGATACGGCTGGTGCGAGATGTCCTGCAAATGAGCGTTGGCGTGATCAACCCGTCGCAACGCAACCGCAGCGTACAGTTGTGGCAGGCAGCGTCATGGTCATACCCAACCATCAACGAGCGCGTCTTCCGGAACAGCCAATTTCCTCGCCGACTGACGGATGCGAACGGCACATTCTCCAAGCCGCCAACATGGTAAGTAGAACATCGCGCCTGGCTGCCAGCGGGAACTGACAATTGACGGCAGCCAAGTGCTGCGTTGCTCCGAATCGGCTGCTGCGATTGCAAGTTTTATTGTAGCATCGGGCTCGGGATTGCCACGTTGCGCTGGCAATGACACAGCAGGGGTAGAGGCAGCGGCTCCCTGTGCTAAACTGGCCCGAAAACCATCCCAATCGGCCAGGAAAGTACCTTGCAAAACACAGCAGTCTCCCCCTCGGCCGGTGTTGCGCCGGCCATTCTGGACGCCGCCGCCGTTGCGCAGCGTATCGCAGACAACGTGGCCACGGTCATCGTCGGGAAGAGCGACGTGATCGAGATGGCGCTGGCCGCCCTGATCGCCGAAGGCCATATCCTGGTGGAGGACGTGCCGGGCGTCGGCAAGACGATGCTGGCGCGATCCATCGCCACCTCCATCGGCGGGACTTTCTCTCGCATCCAGTTCACCCCCGACCTGCTGCCCAGCGACGTGACCGGGGTATCGGTGTACAACCAATCATCGGGCGAGTTCTCCTTCCGGTCCGGCCCCATCGCGGCCCAACTGGTGCTGGCCGACGAGATCAATCGGGCCACGCCCAAGACCCAATCCGCGCTGCTGGAGGCCATGGAAGAGCGCCAGGTCACGGTGGACGGGGTGACGCACCCGCTGTCGCTGCCGTTCCTGGTGATCGCCACCCAGAACTCCATCGAGTACGAGGGCACCTTCCCGCTGCCCGAGGCGCAGTTGGACCGGTTCCTGATGCGCATCAACGTGGGGTATCCGCGCTTCGAGGAAGAGATCACGATCATCGCCCAGCAGGAGCACTCGCATCCGATCCTGGACCTGGAGCCCGTGGCCACGCCGGAGCAGGTAATCGGGATGCAGCAGGCGGCGCAGGAAGTGTACGTCGACGGCCTGGTCCGGGAGTACCTGGTGGCGCTGGCCGAGGCCACGCGGGAACACGCCGACGCGGCGCTGGGAGCATCACCCCGGGCATCGCTGGGCCTGTTCCGCACCGGACGGGCGCTGGCGCTGGTGCGCGGACGGGACTACGTGCTGCCCGACGACGTCAAGGAGCTGGCCGTGGCGGTGCTGGCCCACCGCATCGTGCTGACCCCCGCCGCCCGGATGCGCGGAGTGCGGGCGGAGCAGATGGTGAGCGACCTGCTGAACAGCGTGCCGGTGCCGGGGGCGCGTTAGGCCGTCACCATAAGCATCAAGGAGAGCCAAATATGTACACCTTTGATGTTTTGGTTTGGAAAGATCCATTGGAGGATGGATCCACCGGATACGGCGCATGGTGCTCATACGTCCATGGCGTCTGGGGACAGGGTGATACGGAGGAAGAAGCCCTGGAAGAGGTTGCATTGATCATTTCCGACGTCATCAACGTCCCAGAAGACTTGGCCGAGAGCCTGGTCGACCCCGAGGCTGCGGCAGAGGAGATGGAGGACATGATCCGCGAACGCGAAGCCGAGGGCGTCCCCTGCTGGACACGACAGGTATCGGTAGCTGATCCGGAGTTGGCCAGCGTCTGATGCCCCGTTACGCTAACGTACGTACGACGGCGCTGCACCGTCTGCTGATGCGAATGGAATTCATTGAAACCCCACGCAACCATCATCGTAACTACCGGCACGACGGACTTGGCCTCCGCACGCGAATGTCTTTCGGGAACAAAGAAATCCGGCCGGGCGTGATGGGTGACATGATCACCAGGGATCTACGTATGACCGTTGACGAATTCCGCGAAGCCATGAACGGCAACATTCCCGAGCGGTTCACCAATCCCCAGTTTTGGAACAGCGGAGCAAGATAGCTAGAGCAATGCTCCGGCGCCCGTTTGCCGACAGCACGCCGGGACCCTGCGGAGAGAACAGAACATGCACACCTTTGACGTTTTGGTTTGGGAAGATCCGCTGGATGATGGAACCATGGGATACGGCGCGTGGTGCTCTTACGTGCTGGGCGTGTGGGGACAGGGGGGTACGGAGGAAGAGGCTCTGGCTGACATCGTCTCGGTAATGACCGACGTTATCCGTCATCCTTGGGATGACGGAAAATCGCTAGCGGATGAAGAGAAGGCCGCGGCTGAAATGGCTGAAATCATGGAAGAACTTTCCGCAGAAGGGGTCTTGTACAAAATGCACCAGGTATCGATTTCGTCCGAACTGCCAGCTGGCGTCTGATGCCACGATACGCCAATATTCGGGCACGTGAGCTGCGTAGACTGCTTGTCAGGATGGGATTTGTCGAAGCTGCTCACAATGATCATTGGCGCTATCGTCATCCAGGCCTCGGCCTGCACACGAAGGTATCTTTTGGTAACCGAGAGGTCAAACCGCACGTGATGGGTGAAATCATCACCAAGCAACTGTGCATGACCATTGACGAATTTCGCGAAGCTATGAACGGCGACATTCCCGAACGGTTCACCAATCCGAATTTCTGGAACAACTAATCGGCTGTTTATCATGGTACGGGCATTGCTCAAATCTTTTGTCAGCCAGCACCGGCGCAAGATACTGTTCAGCCTGCTGATCCTGGCGGTGCTGTTTTACTCTCTGGGAACCGGGTTCTCTTTCTTCTACCGGTTGCTCTTCACCCTCGTGCTGCTGGTCATCATCGGCTATGGCTGGGCCTGGCTCAACCTGCGCGGAATCGAGGTTCGGCTGACGCGGCTGGGAACACGGGGACGCGTCGGCGATTACCTGGAGGGACAGATCCAGCTGATCAACCGCGCACGATTGCCCAAGTCGTGGCTGGAAGTGGTGGAAGACACCGATCTTGCGGAGCCCGGCGGGCGCACCGTGGCCCTGGTCAAGGGGCAGGTGCGCTCCTTCCGCATCGCCACCTACCTGTCGCGGCGGGGCATCTATCGCACCGGGCGGGTGCGGGTCACGGCACGGGACCCCTTCGGGCTCTTTCGGCTGAGCCGGACGTTCCTCAACGACCAGTCCTACACGGTGCTGCCCCGCACCGTGCCGCTGCCCGATCTGGACCGTCGGTTCGCCAACCTGCCCAGCGACTCGGTTTTCTCCCGGCGCACGCCGGCCATCACGCCGGAGTCATCCACGGTGCGCGACTACGCCCACGGCGACAGCCTGCGTCGCATCCACTGGCCGTACACCGCCCGGATGAACCGGCTGATGGTGAAGGAGTTCGACATCGGAGTGTCGGCCCAGGCGTGGATCCTGCTGGACATGGACCGCCGCTCCCATGTTGGTCAAGGGGGCCGGGGCGATCCGGCGGACAACACCGAAGAACTGGCGGTGACCGTTGCCGCATCGCTGGTGCAGCACTGGGACGAAACGGCCGTTCCCGTCGGCCTGGCTGCCAACTCCGCCGATCTGTGGATGCTGAACCCGGACCGCCGGCCGGCCCAGCTGGGCATCCTGATGGAGACCCTGGCCGGCATCCGCGCCAACGGATCGCTGTCGCTGGAGCGGTTCATCTACGACCTGCGCCCGCACCTGTCGGGCTTCAACACGTTGATGGTGATCACCGCCTCGCGCCGGCCGGAGTGGACGTCAGCGCTGGTCAGCCTGCGGCGGCAGGGGATCAACGTCACGGTGTGCTACGTGGACCACACGTCGTTCGCCGATCCCGAGGGCGAATCGACCACCGGCTCCACCGGCCAGGCCGTCGCCGAGTACCTGGCCCAGCACGACGTACCCATCTACATCGTGCGGCGCGGCGAGGACATCAACCAGGCCCTGTCGCGTCCGCTGGCGGTGGGCGTCGCGAGAGCGCACGAGGGCAGCGGTGATCACCGCTCAATCGATGGCGAGGGTGAGCCACAGCCCAGCCTGGTTCCCTGATCCGGTCAATATGCAAGTATGACTTGGAGCAAAATCACCGTAGCTCGCATTCTTCAGCCAATTCGTTCAGTACCCGAAGGCCCGGCTCAACCCGATCAACCAACTGTGGAAACAGTTTGAACATAACGTCGTCCGATAGTACGAAATCATCCACTGCACGCAAAGCATCCGAGTATCCGCCATGTCGCATCGGTTCCAGTATACTGCTCTGCTTTATCGAAGCGGCCCAGCATTCCTAACAATACCATACAATACAACTCAATAATATCGACTACATTATCGTGCACATCGAGTAACATAGCCCGGGTATTGTGCCATTCAATTTCACGTTCAAAACGGCTGCTGTATAAATTACTATCCGTTATTTTTCTCCTTCAAAATATTGTGGTTCCGATAAATTCGGTCTATAAGTTTTTCGTTTTCCTTGGCTTTGGCATCCGCAAAGGCTTCCAGTTGTTTTACTTTTACTGCGTATTGGTGTAGTAGACGCTGTATCCGCTCGTCTTCTTTGTGAGCCATGTTGAACCTCCTCTCTGTGATTGCGCCACAGAATGCGGAGCAGATGATACACTGTTATACCACGCCGTTAAGACGGTTTTGTCAATTATAATTCGACCGTCCTATAGATCCGTGTACAATACCCCATGGCAACCATCATCCGACCAGCCCCTACCCTGACGCAGCCCTCGCCGGAGGCCAACCCGTTGTGGAGCGGAGCCGGCGCAGGCCGCTGGCTGTTAGCGGTTCTGACCGCGCTGCGGCCGCCGGACGGATGGGTAGCTGCCGGCTTGCTCCTCCTCAACATGATCGTCGTGGTCTGGTCGGTGGAGGTGGCAGATTGGGCGCCGACGCCGTCGCTGGTGCTGGTCATGATACTGGCGGTGCTGACCGCCATTCCGCTGACGCGCATCCGCCTGTGGACCGCCGCGGTGCTGCCCGTCGGGCTGATTATCGGCATCGGCATCATCATCTGGCAAATGGTCCTCGCGGCTCCGGACGAGTTGCAGGTGGCGACCGCGGGAGAACTATTCGAGCGCCTGGGCCTGTGGGTGCTGGCGGCCCGCAACGAAGGCATCAGCGTGGACCCTCTGCCCTTCGCAGTGGGTCTGATGATGGCCGCCTGGCTCTCCGGCTACCTGGCGGGGTGGGTGTTCTTCCGCTACCGGAACTTCTGGGGCGTTTTCGCCCTGGGAGCGGTGGGATTGATATCCAACCTCACCTTCCTGCCCGAATCCGCCAGCATCTACCTGGCGATCTACGTTTTCACCGGCCTGCTGCTGGTGGGCTGGGTTCAGTCGATGCGTTCCCGCCAGCGCTGGGACGCGGAGGGTCGCGTTTACGACGGGCATCTGGGCATTCTGACCGTCAGCGACACGTCGCTGGTGGCGATCGTGGCCCTGGTGATCGCGTTCCTGCTGCCCGTGGGCGGCCAGTGGGGTCCGGCCAACGCCTTTTACTCAATGACGCGAACTCCCCTGGTGCAGTGGGAGGAGGACTTCAACCGGCTGTTCGCCGGACTGCCGGCCCGGCGTCCGCTGCCCTACCGCATCTGGGGCGACACCATGGCGTTCCAGGGGACCATCAACCCCACGGACACGCCGGTGCTGCAGGTCAACTCGCCGGTGCCCCTGTACTGGAAAGCGCGTTCCTACGCGACCTACACGCACGAGGGGTGGCTATCCGACGGCACCGTGCTGCGGGAACCCGGCTGGAAACCCGAGCACAGCACGCCGGACCCCTACCAGGAACGGTTCAACGTGACCTTTGAGGTCATACCCAACTACGACAGCCGGAGCCTCTTCGCCGGCGGTCAGGTGATCGGCGCCAACCGCGACGTGCGGATTGAAACCTTCGATTCTCCCCGGTACGTGATCGATCCCAACCTGAACAGCGAGACCGACCTGCTGCCTTCAGCCCTGCGCCTGGCGGTGGACGGCCTGCGCGACGCCGTGTCGGCGGACGCCTTCGCCGCCGCGGAAAAGGTGGCCGGCGCGCTGCCCACGTCCTTCGTTCTGGAGTCAATTGAGCGGGATCCATCGGGCAGCGTCGTCAACGCCGTGATCGGCGAAATCGTGCCGTCCGAGCCGGACGTGCTGGCCGTGCGCGCAGCCGGTGGCGCCGCGGAGGCCGGAGAGCCCTACCAGCTCACCGCGTCGGTGTCCTCCGCCGAGCCGGAGGAGTTGCGCACCGCCAGCGAGGAATACGCGCCCTGGCTATGGTCTCGGTACACGCAACTGCCTCCCGACATGCCGCCGCGAGTGGCGGAGTTGGCGAGGTCAATCACGGGCGGTGCGGAGACGCCCTACGACAAGGCGGTGGCAATCGAGCAATACCTCAAGCGCAGCTACACCTACAACCTGGCCATCGATCCTCCGCCCTTCGGCACGGACGGCGTGGACTACTTCCTGTTTGAAAGTGGCCAGGGCTACAGCGAATACTTCGGATCCGCCATGACCGTGCTGATGCGGAGCCTGGGCGTTCCGGCGCGCATGACCACCGGCTACACCACCGGGAATCTTGCGGACGGTTCGCACATCTACGTGGTTACCGACCGCCACAGCCACGGCTGGACCGAGGTGTTCTTCCCGGGCTATGGCTGGATCCCCTTTGAACCCACGCCCGGGAGGGCTATCCCGGTGGCCATCCCGCCCGAGGAACAAGCCAGGAGAGCACTGGAAGCCGGCGACACCACCGACGTCGACGACCTGCTGTGCGAAATCGAGGAAGAGTGCGAAGACTTCGAGGACGGGTTGGACGAATCCGACCTGGTAAGCAGCGATCCCATCCGCGAAGGCTGGACGGCCACCGCGCGGAACTACCTGCCCTGGATCGGAAGTCTCGCCGGCATCGTGCTGGCGCTGGGGCTCATCGCCTGGGCCTTGTGGCGATGGCTGTTCGCGCCGCCTCGCGACGTGCCGGGCGCGTACCGTCGCCTGCGCCGCCTGGGTCGGTTGGCGTCGGTTCCGCTGCGGGAGCACCACACGCCACACCAGTGGGCGGGGATGCTGGCCACGGCCCTACCGGAGCAGGCGCAGGAAATACGGCGCATCGTCAACGCCTACGCCCGCCATACGTACGCCGGGCGCGAGGGTTCCAGCGCAGATGCCGACGCCGGCGTGATTGACGCCTGGAAGACGGTTCGCGGGCCTCTGACGTGGTATGCTCTGCGCCGCCGGGAAGTCTAGGAACCGCAGGACACCGCATACCGGGCACAGGGGCGCAATGAGTTCAGCAACCGGGGCGCATGAGACGCTCTTCTACTGTCTGGAAGAGACGCCGTTCGGGTGGCTGGCGCTGCTGGGCACTGAACGGGGACTGCTCCGGGTCAGCCTGCAGCCGGAGCCGCAGCCGGCCCTGGACGGCCTTGGCGCTGCGACGGACAACGCCGAGGAAAAGGCGGAGATCTTCGCGGATACGCTAACGGCCTTTGAAGAGTATTTCGGGGGCAACGTCACCGCCCTGGACCGGATACCGCTGGACCTCTCCGACGCTTCCCCGTTCTTCGGCGCGGCATGGGCGGCCTGCCGGGGCATACCGCCGGGGGAAACTCGGTCCTACCAATGGCTGGCCGAGGCTGCCGGGAACCCCAGGGCATCACGCGCCGCCGGCCAGGCGATGGCCAAAAACCCCTTCCCGCTGATCATCCCGTGCCACCGTGTGGTGGGCAGCAGCGGGGGACTGCACGGGTACGGCGCCGGCGGGGTTGGCGTGAAGGCGCGCCTGCTGGAGATGGAGCGCAACCGGGGCACGCTGCTGTAGCCGGAGCAACTTTACATCGATATACATGATGGACAGGATCAACTGATTGTCGCGAAGGTCCAGCCGTTCCAAACGGTGGTGTGGATTGAATGGTTCTTCGGAATCGTCAACATCCTGTAAATCCTGCCCATCGATGTAAAGGCACTTGCCGGCAGGCGCTGGCGGCAGTACTCCTTGCGGACGCACCGTCCGACGGGTATTCTGTACCGCGATCCAATCCTCTCAAATCAGCAACGACAATCGCGCGTTCCAACCGCGCCGCCGGTAGCCGGTAGGAGGTTACGACGATGGCAGGACAGAAATTCACATCCTGGGTACACGGCTCCGCGATGACCGGCGAGTACCTGAACCGTGTCACCTCGGTACGACACTGTGGGCCTTTCGCCCGCATCGAGGGCAACGAGGGCCAGAACGCCTGGATGCACTTCGCCATACCCACGCCCACGGTGCAGAACGGCAATCGCACCAAGGCGGAGTCGGTGTCGGTCTCATTCCGCGCGCGTTCCCACGCCAACGTGGCCGAAGTGCTGGTGTACGACGGCGAGAAGATCATCGCCGAGCACTTGGGCATGGCCATCAAGGGCGACAACCTGGACGCCAGCTTCGAGATCCCCGGCGCGCCGGAAGTGGACCGGGGCATCAACGTGGTGGTGGGCGTCACCTTCGACGCCGGCGCCCCGGACATTCGGTCGATGCAGGTGGAGATAGTGGGCGTGGGCGTGGACTTCGAGGGCTGACGCTTTCGGGTAACCGCTATCAACTTGAGGGGCGGGTTTGGAACCCGCCCTCATTTTATGGTTGCCACAGCCGGCCCTCGGACTGCGCAGCCCGGCGCAGCGCGTTATCCAACGTGGCAATCAGCACGTCACGCCGCAGGGCAAGTTCCAAATACACCGCGTCGTAGATCGACAGGACGTGTACTTTGGCTAAATCGTAGGCCGCATTTAGATCGGTCTGGTCGTCGGTGTCTATCGGTAGCGCGGTCAGTGCCTCCAAGTGCTGAGCGGCTCGAGCCGCAGACAGCCGGTTTCGTCTCTCGGCGGTGAGCAGGACATTGCGCATCTCAATGTGCCAGAAACGGGGAACCAACCAGCCAGAAATCAGCGGTGATGCGAAGGCAGCGTCAGCGTAGGGTTCGTTTTCATCGTCAAGAACCCACGCTGCCACCACGGAGGTGTCCAGAGCGATGGCAGTCATCAGCGGCGCCCGTAGCGTCGCCAATCCAAGAGATCGCGCAGGCTGTCTGACATCGGCTCCCACCCTTCCGGCATCTTGGTTTCATCTGCGTTTGCAGCCTTTTCGCGCTCACCGGGGGGGCCGAGCCGGGGTTCACGAGACAATGATCCAATTGGAGCGGGACAGAGATGGGCAACCGGCTGGCCGCCGTGCGTTATCACCACCGTTTCACCCTGCTTTGCCGCTTCCAACAGCTCGAAGAGGGTGAGTTTGGCATCGTAGTCCTCGACTTCGCGCATCACTGAACCTCCGCTCTAGATTTGATCGGGTGACAGGCCATGCTGTCGAAGTTGCTCTTCCAACGCGCGGGCGCGGGCTTCAGCTTCGTCGCGGGCGGCCTGGGCTTCGTCGCGGGCGGCCTGGGCTTCGTCGCGGGCGGCTTGGGCTTCGTCGCGTTCCGCCTCGGCGGCCTGGCGTGCGGCCACTTCCTCGGCCAGGTAGCTGAGCCAGGTCTGAGTCTCGGGGTCGAAGAGGCGCAGGTCGCCGTCGGGACGCTGGCAAACATCCAACTCCAGCACCGCGCTGTACCCCCGCAAAATACCGTCATCGCCGGCTCCGATTTCGATGGATTCGTACTCCCCTTCCTCGGTTAACCGTTCGCCTACCAGGGCCGGCGTGAAGAGCTGGCCGGTGGGGTCAAAGCGCCAGTATTCGGTCACCCCCAGAGCCGCGTACAAGGCGCGCTTCTCGGTCATGTCGCGGACGAAGGTGCCCGGCGAGGCGATTTCCAGGACGAAATCAGGCGCCTTCCCCTCCTCGCGCCAGATGATGTAGGAGCTGCGCAGGTGGTCGTCTATCCCGAACACCACGAACACGTCCGGCGCCAGGCGCACCGTGTTGTCGTTCATCCGGTAATACACCAGCAGATCGCCCGACACATACACGTCGTCGCGGTCCCGGTAGCGCTGTTGCAGGGCGTGGACCGTTTCGGTCAGCGGGGTGAATTGGGCGTCCGTTTCTGCCATGGGGTTCCCGTCCGATTCCGGGTAGTAGATGTCCGGGTCGTCCTCCGAAAGGGGTCGATCCAGCCCCTCCCGGACGAACCGGGTTACCAATTCCTGCACCCTGATGTGGGGGCGAGTCTTGGGTTCGGTTGCGGTGGTCATGGCGGTTGCCTCCTAAACCGGCGCAGCGTCTACACGCCCTCAACGATCATCACGTTGGAGATGGTAGAGGCGATGCGCAGCTCCTTGGGGCCGGCGTAGTCGTCGGAGTAGTACCAGCCGTTGGCTTTTTCGAGGCTGTCGAACTCCAGGATGACGGTGCGGCGGGCCGG
>DAOUHZ010000104.1:0-31427 GCA_034428455.1 Dehalococcoidia bacterium | reverse complement strand
AACACGTAGTCGAACTTGTCCCGGCGCTTGTTGAGATTGTTGAGTACCCGAATCAGGTCTCCGCGCACCGTGCAGCAGATGCAGCCGTTGGACATCTCGAAGACCTCTTCGTCGGCGTTGATGACCAGCGCCTGGTCGATACCGATCTCCCCATACTCGTTCTCGATAACGGCAATGCGCTTGCCGTGCTCCTCGGTCAAGATCCGGTTGAGCAGGGTCGTTTTGCCAGAGCCCAGGAATCCGGTGAGGATGGTCACGGGTACCCTTTGCTGCGTGTTCATATAGTCTCCTCCCTTAGAACCTATTGAGATAACGTCTCGATTAGAGAACAGGCAACTCTACACTGCGGGCGGTCTCGCTGTCAACCAGGCGATTGACTCGAGGCACATGAGGATCAAGTTACCGGCGGCAAAGGGCACGGGCCGAAACAGGCGACAGGCACCGACGCATGCGTGCCGCGACTACGGTTGCGGCTGTTGTGCTCGGTGGCTCCAAGCGGCGTAGCCCTGCACCAGTGGAAGTACAGCAGGAGACACGCTCTGGTGCGGTCTCCAGAAATATATGAACAATTGGCATATAGGGCTGAAAGTATATGATTTTCCGTATGATGCTACTTGGCCGGAGCACAACGCAGGTTGTGCTTTCATACTCTTGGTTCACGCCGTAAAAGCCCACATTATCGCTCCGCGTAACCGATCTAGTTGTCGGCTTGTCTGTCGACGGCCTTAACCGGCCACAAAGCTTAGCCGTTGCCAGGCTGACCTCGGTCATTTGATGATGGCGTCCCTGTATGAGATTGGGAAATTGTCCGAGACTTGTACATCATTGTATCAGTGCACGATTCGTTCCCGTGTCCTGTTCTGACGGCGCGATAGTGTCGTCTTCTGTTACGGTTCTGAACGGTTCTGCCACTCAATCTGGCAGGCATGGCGATTCCGGTTAATTTGACACCGCTTTGCTTCGCCCATAGGCTGCGCGAGCCAACAAAACGGCCCCGGTGAGGCAAACACCGAGACCGTGGTCGATGGGGAATGGTGGTCCGCCATCGGGTTCAATGGTAGCCCTGTGCCTCCTGCATGTCTAGCCCCGTCGCTCGCGGCGGGGCTGCTTTGTTGGCGTGTGAGCCCCGATTAGTTGGGCTCAATAGCGACAACCTTCACATGCAAGGAGGACAGGAAATGGCAATACGCAAATGGGCACCGTGGGTCGTAGCACCGGCTCTTGTGGCGTTGGTGGCGGCTCTCTTGATCAGCATCGCCGCGGTCGGCGGTGGGGAAAGCGACGTTGGTGCGTCGCGCGCCGCGGCGAGTTACGCGGACGATTACGGCGTATCCGTGGACGAGGCGAAGAGACGGCTGGGCTTGCAGGCTGAGGCTGGTAAGCTTGGTGCGGCTCTGACTTCCGGCGAGGCCGCTACGTTTGGCGGTCTGTGGATTGTGCATACTCCGCAGTACGCTGTGAAGGTGGCGTTCACCGGGGATGGTGAGACAGCCTTGGAGGGTTACAATATTAGTGAAGAGCTCGCCGGCGTCATTGACGTGGTGGCGGTTGATACTACCCTTGAGGCGTTGCTCACGGCGCAATCCGGCACCGCGGCGGCGGTTGCCAGCACCAGTGTTGCTGCCGAGTCTGGCGTCATGGTGCAGGAGAACGCGGTTCACGTGTTCACCTTGGACAAGGCTGCGTTGGAGCGGGCACTTGATTCTGCGGGTGCTGTGCTACCCACGAAGTCTCGTGTCAAGGAGGTTTCCGCTTTGAGCACGCCGGCTCACGGTAGTGAACTTCATGGCGGAGAACATCTTTCGACTTGCACTTCCGGTTTCTCGGTGAAGAATTCCAGTGGCACGCAGGGCATTACAACTGCCGGACACTGTGGGGATTCTCAGTGGCGATCTGGAACGAGGTTGACGTTCGTGGAAGAGTGGGATGGTGGTTCGTATGATCTGCAATGGCATACCGGCCCAAGCAGCCAGACAATTCGCAAGCTGGTTGACGACGGCACGAATCATCGGTATATCAATTCTGGACGTGCCAGAAGGGACCAGTCCGAAGGGGATTACGTGTGCAAGTATGGCATGTCCACAAAGTACGACTGCGGAAAGATCGAGAGCACGCGTTATGAGATAACGGGTCGTGGCAACACCTGGGTTTTGGTGGGCAACGTTGATGGCGACAACTCCGTTCTGGCCGAAGACGGGGATAGCGGTGGTCCGTTCTTTGACGGCAACGTGGCCCTCGGGATATTGACGCACGACGTTGATGTAACGAAAGCCATTTACATGCCATTTGATCTGATCGAGGACAAGGGGTTGACTTTGGACACTGACTAGCATGGTGCTCTGCTACGTGTCGTCCTGCGATGCCGAGCTTTATGCTGCAAGGGGGGGTTCGCATGCTCCGCTTTCTGTTGATGCTGATGATCGCACTGTCCTTGGCCTCATGCCGGGGCGGGGTGGACGTTCCCGTGGCTCCAACTCCCACGCTGGAAGTCTTGGGGAATGCTCGTGCAGGCGTTCCCCAGACGGCCGAGGTCTACCCTCTTGAATCTGAGGAGGGCAAGGCCGTTGCTGACTCTGGCGAATTCTCTGCTGCTGCGACCATGCTGTCGCTTCCGCGCCATGATGAGGTATTGCCCGCGAACCGCGGGGACCGTTACGTTTACGGCGAACTTTTGCGGTCGGGAGATTGTTTGCGGGTTTCCTATGCAGACCAAGTGGACCCTGTGGCCACTCGTGACGGTTTGTTGGTGGTCTGGCCAACGGGATTTGTCGCGGATGATGATGGCGAGATGGTCGAGGTGTTCGACCTTGACGGCAGTTTGGTTGCCTCTGTGGGCCAGTCGATTAGGATGTCGGGCAAGAAGGTTTTCTCGGCAGGCGAATGGGACTGGACTGGTTCGCCGGATCGTTGCTCTGGCCCCTTCTGGCTGGTGGGTGATGAGGTATCGCCGTCAAAGGAAAGAATGGGCTTGAGCGTTGAGTCGTATGACGGCGTATTATTTGCCACGTCGGCGGAGCAGCGTGGGCCGATTATATCGAATGTGGCGCAGTTGGAAGGGCACTTGCGATTGCACGACCGTTGCTTGGTCGTTGAATCAGTTGATGTGCCAAAACAATATCTGGTGATCTGGCCTCCGGGGTTCAGTTTAGAGGGTTCTGGTTCTGGCCTTTCCATGCTGAACGGAGGTCGGCAGGTGGTCGCCAAGTTGGGTGACCGTGTTCTGCTGGGCGGTGGGCACAGCAAGGTTGGAACCGCCTATTCGGGCGAATGCGACGGGCCGTATTTCAAGGCGGCCCGTGTAGCCCTCGCGGACCAGTGAGGTAGGCTAGTGTCTCCGGGCCTACAGATATTGAGCTTCGTATTCAGGCATCGGGTCGGTGTTGTGATGGCGGCTGTCCTGCTGTGCATCGACCAGATTGCCAAGTACACGGTGGGTGCTGCGCTGGAAATCGGCGAGTCGTGGCCGGCTTACGGGCTTTTGCGCCTTACTCACGTAACGAACTCCGGCAATACTCTTGACTTGTTCAGCGGTCATTCGGTTGCTCTGATTGCCGTGTCTGCGGCTGGAGTTGCTCTGCTGTTCGCCCTGTACTGGCCTCGCCCGAAAACAGGGATGATTGCCCAGGTCTCATTTGGGCTGATGCTGGCCGGTCTGACCGGTAATTTGGCGGATCGTGTGATCTTGGGGCATGTCACCGACTTCATCGACGTGATGCGTTGGTTCGTCTTCAACGTGGCGGACGTGGCCATCTTGGTCGGACTGCTCGGGTTCATGGTAGACATCCCCAGAGCGGCCGCTGCGTTCGTACGTGCCCGGAGCGGGGTCTTGCCACCCTCATGTCTGGGCTAAGAGAAACTGACTGTTCTGGCGGTGTTTTTACGTTGCGTGGGATATCCCACGACGATCTTGTGGATCTCGTGCCAGGAGGTCGATGCCGAGATAGCCGACGGCTAGTGAGATCAGCCGGTTGTGGAATTCGCCGGCTTGGCTGCGGATTTGCACCTTGTCTGCTCCCGAATCGCAGTAGCGAAATCGGCTCGATTGACTCACGCGTACTCGGTTTGGTGGCGGTGGAGGGCGAAGAGGTTGTCGGGCGGATCGGGGTGCGGGACGTTTCCAATAGTCAGTCAAATCCCCTTCATCCTGTTCATCCCGTTTATCCATGTAAATTTACTCCCGACGCTAAAGTGAGTACGCGTGAGGGCGAATTGACCGTAGCTGTGAGGACAGCAAAAACCCCGTCCACCAAGTGCGGACGGGGTTTTTCGAGGGGATCCTGTGGCCTTAATCAGCCGTGCCCGATTTACCGGTAAGTCCTCTGCACTCGTTCCGCGAAGCGCAGCCAGAAAGTACCTGAAGGCAGGCTTCCCGGCTCATGGCTGATAGCGACGGCTCTCCGCCTTCCCATCCGCGCTGGGCAGACAGTGGTTTTCGCAAGCGTCCCGCTTCGAAAGGACGCCCACGGGAGAGCGTCTCGCCAATTACAGTGGCGCGACCGCACCGGATTTGCACCGGATTGCCTCTTGTCCCGCATATTCCGCAAGACCTCGCCGACGTGCTTCGACGGACTACGGTAGCGCGGGTCACCGACAGGTGTTGGTTGGAGTATTCAGTTGTAAACGTCGATAACCTGGCACGACCGGCAGCTGCGGTCAACCTGACGGACTTTACTAGCGGCTGCTCGTGGGTCTGGTGCTGGCCCTGCTGGGAATGCAGGTGTCTCCCTCTTTCCGACGAAAGGTCTGTTCCCGAAGTAAGCTGGGCATCCTGCATTTGGGCTACGAATACTACCCGCCACTCCTGATCCGCCGGACCACCTCTTCACCACCCCGCGCCACCAAACCGGGTACGCGTGAGGCATCAGGGCCTTTCCAAAGTCGCTGCGGCAACCTTCGCACCAGTCAATCGTCATTCCTGCGAAAGCAGGGATCCAGGAGGTCGCTGCCCTCTGAATGTTCTAGATTCCAGCGAAAGCCGGAATGACGGGTTAACTTTGGAAAGGCCCTGGTGAAGCATCTGCATCGCTTGACCAAATAACGCCATTAAACGTACCATACATCGACAATTACCGTACTTTATTAAAATGTGGATGACGATTTTCCGCCAAATGGAGGCGTCGTATGTCACTGAAAGCAGTTCTGGCTGGTTCCGCATCTCTGTTGCTGGCATTGGTGGTGGCTTGTGGTGGCGCGGCCCCCGCAGCGCCGACACAGCCGGCAGAGCCGGTGGTGATTGAAAAAGAGGTCATCAAAGAGGTCCCGCGGGACGTCGTGGTGGAAAAGGAAGTTATCAGGGAAGTAGAAGTAACCAAGGAAGTGCCTGTGGTCCGGGAGGTGGTGCGGGAGGCTCCCAGCCAACCCGACTCCCGCTCGGGGAAAATCAGTTGGACCTCAGGTCAGTCCTTGGCCTCTCCCGATTCCCACGTCTGGGCGGTAGGCGGCGATTTCCAGATATTCAGGAACACCTTTGAAGGGATCACCCAGGACACGGGTTATGGCACCTCCGGCCCCGCCCTTGCGGAAAACTGGTCACTCGACGCGGACAACGTGACCTGGACGTTCAACCTGCGGCCAGACGTCCGTTTCCACAATGGCGACCCGGTTACCGCTGAGGATGTCCGGTTCTCCATCTTGAGACTCCGGGACAGCCCCACCGGCAACCTGAAATTCCAGGCGCGCCATGTCGAGGACGTTATGGTCGTAGACTCTCAAACGATACGTCTTGTGACCACAGAGCCCAGTCCTACCAACCTGCTTTTCATCGACGCCGGCCGTGTGTATAGCGCCAAACAGGCTGAGCAGGACGGGGAAAGGTTCTTCGAGAGTTTCATCGGGACCGGTCCTTGGAAATTCGATGAATGGGTTCCCGGCACCAAGTTCAGTTGGACGCGCAATGATGATTGGTGGGGCGAGTTCGCCGATGGCGCGGCCACGACCCTCGAGCATCGGCCCATCCCGGAACCCGCCACTGCCGTGGCTGCCGTGCTGTCCGGCGGCGTGGACATCGTGATCCGGCTGGCCAACGAGCCCGCCGAGAAGTTCGACGAGGCCGCCGGGTACCACTCGGTGTCTCGACCTTCGAACGCCAACACCGCCTTTTGCGTAAAGGCGGATACGCCTCCATTTAATGATGCGAAGCTGAGGCTCGCAATGGACTACGCGGTTGATCGAAAGAGCATCGTCGAGGACATCACCGGGTTCGGCACGGCGCTGGCGGTCCGGTCCTCGCCCGACTCCCCCTGGACTCCACCGGAATTGGAACCCCGGTTCTTCGACGCCGAAATGGTGCAGCAACTGGTCTCGGAATCCGATTATGACGGCATGGAATTCCGGTTCATTACCCGCACTCGCCGGACCCCGAAGGACGTGGAAATCGCGGAGTTCATGACCGCAACCTGGAAGCAACTTGGACTGAACGCGACCCTCGAGGTCCTGGGTGACGCGGCGTTTTCTCAACGGCGGAAGGGCGGCGACTACGAGATTTTCCTCACGTCGTGGGGCCTTAGCAATCCTCCACACAATTTCAACGCCCACATGATCGGCCATCAGATCGGGTATCACGCTACGCACCCCGACTTCCAGGAGTTGACTGAGGCGATGGCCACGGAGATGGACCCGGTGAGGTTCGATGCGATGGTGCAGGATATCCAGCGTTACCTTTACAACGACCCTGCCTGCTATCACATCTTCACCTACCCTAACCTCTATGGCGTCTCGGACCGCGTCCAGGAGTTGGTGAACATTCCCGGGGAGATATACATTCTGTACGACCAGACCGAGTTGACGCCGCATGCCAGAGGCCAATAGGGCGTCGAAGAAACAGTGCGATCTGCCGTCATTGGGTTCGGCAATCGCAGGCGCCAAAGACTGGATAATGCCGTAGCGTCCGCTTCCGGATTCGGATAGGGGAAACGCCTATGTTCCGCTACGCGCGGAGGAGAGCCCTTACCAGCGTCATATCCATCCTGGGCATTTCGGTCATCGCTTTTCTCCTCCCGCGTTTGGCCCCCGGAGACCCCGCGTTGATTCTCATGTCGGACGACGCTACCGAAGAGATCATTGAGCAAACGCGGGAATTCTGGGGGCTGAATAAGCCCCTCTACGAGCAGTATTACGTTTTCATATCGCGAGCCGTTCGGCTCGATTTGGGCACGTCGTTGGTCACGGGAAGGTCAACTATCGAAACCGTGAAGGACTTTTTCCCCAATACCATCAAGCTGGCCTTGGTGGCATGGGTCTGGTCCGTCGTCGTGTCTATCCCCTTGGGTATCCTGGCCGCACTGAACCGAAACAAGTTCCCTGACATAGTCATCCGACTCTTCGCCATGTTGGGCCGGGGAATGCCCAACTTTTGGTTGGGGATAATGCTGATCCTCCTTTTCGCCGTGGTCTGGAACATTCTCCCGGCCTTCGGCATCGGAGAGGGTTTCTTTGGTCAGGCTAAGCATTTGATATTGCCGGGATTTGTGCTTGGATCGTCTTTCATGGCGCTGCTCGTGCGCATGGTCCGCTCTGAAATGTTGGAGGTCCTCAACGAGGACTACGTAAGGACTGCGCGGGCCAAGGGGCTCGCCAACCGGGTCGTCATTTACCGGCATGCCTTGAGGAATGCATTGATCCCGGTCGTCACCATATTGGGGCTGGAAATCGGTGGGCTGATCGGCGGCTCCATCATCACCGAAACCGTGTTCGCCTACCCTGGCTTGGGCCGGCTCACCGTCCAGAGCATCCAGGGGCTCGACTACCCGATGGTCCAAACCCTGGTGCTCATTTTTGCGCTGATCTACATTTCAGCCAGCTTCATCGTTGACATCATCTACGGCTACCTTGACCCGCGCATCCGCTACCAGTAGGCCGCTCTGGGGTTGGCCCGTTATCCCCGCGTGCGACCAGTTACGAAACCATCATGCAATCAGCGCCTCCTCTTGCCTCGGAAAGGACGGGTAGATCGCTGCCCAGGAACCTGAAGCGGTTCCTGGGAGAGCGAAGCCTGCTGCTTGGAGCTGCGGTGCTGATCATAGTGGGGCTTATGGCCTTGGCCGCGCCTCTGGTTTCGCCCCACGACCCCAACGCCATGAAACCGGCAGAAAGGCTCTCCCAGCCGGGAGCTGCGTCCGACCGCGGGACTGCCTACCTATTCGGCACTGATTTTCTGGGGCGAGACGTTTTGAGCCGCATCATTTACGGTGCCCGCGTGTCCTTGTTGGTGGGAGTATTCGCCGTCCTGGGAGCGGGGTCCATCGGCGTGGTCGTAGGAGCCATCGCGGGATACTACGGCAAGTGGGTCGACGAAGTCCTGATGCGTCTAGTGGACATGGGGCTTGCGGTGCCCGGCCTTCTGCTGGCGTTGGTCGTCGTGATGCTGCTGGGCGCCGGGATGTGGAACGTCGTGCTGGTGCTCAGTGCAACCGGTTGGTTGGGGTTCGCTCGCGTAACCCGGGGCGTGACCCTGAGCGTGAAGGAGCGCGATTTCATTCTGGCCGCCCGCAGTTACGGGGCGGCGGACTCTCGGATCATCATCCGGCACTTGATACCAAACCTGATAGCGCCGATTATCGTCCTTGCCAGTCAGCAATTGGGAGTCTTCATCTATGCTGAGTCTTCTCTGTCCTTTCTTGGTCTCGGCGTTCCGCTGGAGACCCCGACCTGGGGCAGCATGATCGCTCAGGGCAGGTCATATCTCGATACTTCCTGGTGGGTGAGTACCCTTCCCGGAATCGTGCTGACGATCACAGTGCTCGGCGCTTTCTACTTCGGTGATGGTTTGCGGGACGCCCTGGATCCCCGGCTGAGAAGGTAGCCACCTCGTGCGCACCCGGTATCACTCCGAGTGTCATTGCGAGCGAAGCGTGGCCATCTCGCGACGGTGATGAGGTCCCTTTCAGCGACGGGATCTCCACGTTGCTTCGCCCATCGCGCTGACAAACCGGGTACGCGTGAGACGCCCCTCGCATTGCGCCTCAACGGTCTTGGCGGTATGATGATTCTCAAAGTTTTCCAACGTCACACCGCCGCTTGAATAACCTATGGCTGCTGATACCGCTGCTGCTGAGAATCTCCGCACCGCCCTTTACGACACCCACGTAGCTCTCGGCGCCCGCATGGTGCCCTTCGGCGGCTGGGACATGCCGGTGCAGTACCAGGGCGTCATCGCCGAGGTGGCGGCGGTGCGCAATGCCGCCGGCCTGTTCGACGTCTCGCACATGGGCCGACTGCACATCGGCGGTCCCAACGCCGCCAGCCTGCTGGACATCCTGCTCACCGGGTCCGCGTCCGGCCTGCGGATGGGTCGCGCCCGCTACTGCTTCATCTGCAACGAGCAGGGCGGCGTCATCGACGACACTATCTTCTATCGTCTCTCCGAGGACGAATTCCTGCTCATCCCCAACGCCGGCAACCGGCCCGCCGTGAGCCTCTGGTTCGACCGACAGCTTGCCCAGCACTTCGATGGCCGGGGTGTGCACATCACCGACCGCACCATGCTCACCGGCCTGCTCGCCGTGCAGGGGCCCAGCGCGGTTGAGATCGTCGACCAACTTTGCGAAGACTTCACCCCCGGCGCGCGCCTGGCCCGCAACCCGGGACGCAGTCCCGCTCCGTCCCTGTTGCGTCCCTTCACCTGGGGCCGCGGCCACATCGACGGCCGTCGCGTTTTCATCGGACGCACCGGCTACACCGGAGGGGATGGGTTCGAGCTCGCCGTTGGCGCGGCCGACGTCGTGGCCATCTGGAACAAGATGACCGAGGCCGGCGCGGTTCCCTGCGGCCTGGGCGCCCGGGACGTGCTCCGGCTGGAGGCCGGCCTTCCCCTGCACGGCCACGAGCTCACCGATACCATCACCCCCATCGAGGCCGGCTACGGTCGGTTCGTCCGGCGCGACGGCGGCTACAACGGCGCCGACGTGCTGGACCACCAGCGGGTGTACGGAACTGAACGCCGCCTGGTCGGGCTGACCCTGCCGGGGCGCAGCGCCCCCCGCGCCGGGTACGACGTGCTGGCCGACGGCGAGGTCATCGGCACGGTTGCCAGCGGCAGCTATTCGCCAACCCTGGAGCGGTGCATCGCCACAGCCTTTGTCGACGCTGCCCACTCCGAACTCGGCATGGTCCTCACCGTGGACATTCGCGGACGCCGCGCCGACGCCACCACGACGGAACTGCCTTTCTACCAGCGGCCGAGCTAGCGCCTCATGCGTAACCAGTTTTTGCAAATCTGTCATTGCGAGGAGCGAAGCGACATGGCAATCCCGTTGGTGTAGCGACGATCCTGGTCGCAACGAGATTGCCACTCCCGCATCAAGTGCGGGGTCGCAATGACAAACTGGGTACGCCCTCGGTCGCCAGAATCGTTGACTACCCTACCCTCGGAGGTATCAGACAAAGTGAATCCCGAAGACCGCAAATACTCCAGGGAACACGAGTGGGCCCTGGTTGAGGATGCCGCCGCCGGTACCGTCCTGGTGGGCATCACCCATTACGCTCAGGATCAGTTGGGCGACGTGGTGTACGTGGAACTGCCCGAGACCGGCGCTCCCGTGGGCCACATGGCCAAGATGGGCGAGATCGAGTCCGTCAAGGCCGTCTCCGACCTGTATTCGCCCGTCAGCGGCGAGATCACCGAGGTCAACGGCCGCCTGGCCCAGGAGCCCGAACTGGTCAATACCGATCCCTTCGGCGACGGCTGGATGCTGCGGGTCCGTATGAGCGATCCTTCCGAGTTGGACGCGCTGCTCGACGCCGGCAGCTACACCGAGTACCTGGGCGGCCTGTAGCCCGAACCTGCGTCCCTCGCCCCGGCGCGAAATGTCCTACGGCGACCAGCTATCGTAAGCTGACACCATGCGCTCCATAGGGCTGTTCGGCAAAGAGGTGATACCGGCGCCGAAGGAGTGAGGGGCGAAATCCCGGTCCGGCGCGCGGTCGGTAAAGTCAGAGTTGGCGTAAAGCTTCCTCTGGGGCAAGAACAGACAGGCCATACTGCTGTTCAAGGCCGGAGTCCTGCAAATCGGCGCGGAGTGGCTCGTCGGCTGTGACGAGTATCGCACCGGTTTCGACGGCGAGTCTCACAATAAAGGTGTCATCCCTGCTCCCGGTGGGTATGACACCTTCGTCATCGAAAGGCAAAGCGGTATGCCCCAACCCGTCCACCTTGCCGCCTGTTGTTAGGGCGTTCCACAGGACGCGCATCAGGAAGGGTCCGAGGGTTGGATGCTCGTGCCGAGGGCGGTGCAGTTGCTCTTCGTACCTGTCCCAAAGAGCGTCGTCGACTACCAAAGTGTGGCAGATGTCGATGATTTGCTGAATTAGATCGGCGCAAATAGGACTGGGATCGTTGTGCTGATCGACTCCCAACTGAGCGCGGATGACCACGTTCTCGTCAAGGATGAACCGGGGCGTCATGCTTTGGCCCGCAGAGCGTCAACATACCGTCGCATTTCATCCAGGTCAGTCTGGAAGAAACTGCGCAATCCGCCGGCTACCTGGCCTTTTTCGGACACTTCGATTTCGCTGGCTGAACAGATGCCGTTTTCGTCTTTCTCAAACGAGTAGATGGCGACATCATCGGGGGATAGATTGCCTTCGGCCACTTCGATCAACAGCCGACCGGCGATGTGTTCACTGTGCGTCGTCATGATCACCTGTTTGTTTGAGGTTTTAGCCTCACCGGCGATGACGGAAGCCAGTTCTGCCTGGGCGCCGGGATGCAAATGGATCTCGGGTTCTTCGATCAATACTGTCGCTCCGTTTTCGGCTCTGACAAGTTCGAAGAGCAGGTGCACCAGCGCATTAGTGCCGGAACCCTCCGCCAGCAAGCTCGGTTCACCAAATTGAGTGGTCGACACCGGCAGGACGGATTGTGGCGGAGTAATGGTCGCTTTAATCCCGACGCCCGTCACCCGTTTCATGAGTTCCGAGACCAAGCTCACTGAACGTTCAGAATACGCCATCGTGGTGACCACATCTTCTTCTTGGGCACTTAGTCCAGCGGTAGTCAATATATCCTCATATGAGGCAGTACCTAACGGATAGGTTCTCCGCCCCAATCCACGAACTGCCGGTACGAAGCGCATCGCTGCTAGAAGATTACTAGGACATGCTAGAGCCCGGTTAAGGCTATCGCGATGATCATCGTAGGGTGTAAACATGCCGTTTATTTCAGCCACCTGTACCCCAGGTACATCTGCTACAAATCCGGCGATCGCCTGTCCGACCGCAAGGCCAGGTCCATTTCGTCCTCCACGCGAAACATCCACAGTTCTAGCTCGTTGTCCCCCGATATCGAAAACCGCGCTAGCTTTTTTCGATATCGTCCGCGCGTTCGCATTGAAAACAAAATCCAACTGGAACTCGACGGGAGATTCAATGGTCCTGTCCTCGCTTTCCCACAAGCCAGAGACTAACAGGCCGACTTGAGGATCCCCGGTTTTCGGCGATCCGTTGACGAACTCGATCGATGACAATTGGACGAAGTTCCCCTCCAAAGTCAACGTAGGGTCCTCTGGTACCCATTGCTTCAACAGACAAAGTGCTTGAATCACGCTCGATTTCCCGGTGCCGTTGGGACCGATCAGGACCGTAACCAGCTTCGGGGAGATCCCCAGATGCTGGAAACATTTGAAATTCTGCAATGTGATGTCGGTGATCATGGGACGTACCCCACAGCAGGCCGGATGTGCGATCGATTATTATCCAATGATACGATAAACATACGACGCACATGGAGGTGCTGCTATGGCGGCAAACGCTTACGTACTGGTCAACGTGGAACCCGCCCGGACCCAGGAGGTTCTCGACCGCCTGAACATGATCAGCGGGGCGGCGGTTCGCGAGGTGCTGGGACCCTACGACGTGGTGGTCGAGCTGGAGGCGGGAACGGTGGAGGATCTCACCGAGATCATGCGCCACCGCATCCGCCCCATCAACGGCGTGACCAACACGGTCACCTGCTTGTGGTTCACCAATATCTAAAGCGGGCAACCCACTAGAACGGACAGTCAATCCCCAACTCGCCGCAGGTGTCGTGGAACCAGTCCACCACCTCCTGGTGCAGGGGGATGCCCTCGACGCGGCGCAGTTCCTCCATCTCGGCCTCGGGCTGGCCGGCGACCATTACGCGCTCCTCGCCGGGAGCCGGGCGGGTGGACTTCATCATCTGTAGCCACTCGTCCATCTGGTCCTTGAAGTGGTCGGGGTCGTCGAAACCGGCCACGTTGTAGGCGGCGACGTAGTGGCCGAAGTTGGGCCGGCCGGGAACGGCGCCATAGCCGAAGCCGGTGAGCACGCCGGCCAGGATGTCCACCATGCAGGACAGGCCGTAGCCCTTGTGTGAGCCCAGCTCGCGGGTGCTGCCCAGGGTCAGCAGGGTGTAGTTGTCGGGCGCGTCGGCTTCCTCCATGATGGGGTTGCCCTCGGCGTCGGCCAGCCAGCCGGGCTCCAGCTTGACGCCCAGGCGGCGGGCGATGCCCACCTTGTTGCCGGCCACGGTGCTGGTGGCCGCGTCGAAGACGAAGGGCGCCTCGTTGCGGGATGGGACGGCGATGGCGATGGGGTTGGTGCCCAGGCGCGGTTCGGCGCCGAAGGTGGGCACCACCGAGGGCGGGCAGCTGGTCATGCACACGCCGATCATGTCGTGCTCCAGCGCCATCATGGCGTGATAGGACGCCATGCCCAGGTGCCGCGCGTTGCCGATGGTGACCATGCCCACCCCCACCTCGGAGGCCTTGCGAATGGCGATGTCCATGGCCTTGGGCGTGGTGATGATACCCAGGCCGCGGTCGGAGTCGATGCTGGCGGTGCTGGGGGTCTCGCGCACGATCTGGATGTTGGGGTTCGGGTTGATCTGCCCGCTGGTGTAGCCGCTGACGTAGCTGCGCAGCATGTTGGAGACGCCGTGGGAGTCGACGCCGCGCAGGTCGGCCACCACCAGCACGTCGGCGCCCAGCTGGGCGTCCTCGGGCGGCACGCCCATCTTCTCGAAAACGGCGGCGACGGTGGACTTCAGGTCTTCCCCGGGAACCATCGTGGCCTCGTCCAGACTCACACGAAACTTGGGCAGCACAGCGCACCTCCGGTCCGCCCCGAAGGCGGATTTGCAGGGTCAAAATATACGCGCCGCAGTATAGCATCCGGTGGTTGCCCACCGTTTGCCTGTCGTATGCTGCCGGTGGCAGAATAGAGCCAAACCGGTACCAGGTGGAGACGGCAGCATGACCACCAAGCCAAAATTGATGACCGCCGACGAACTGCTGGCGATGCCTCGTGACGACGGCAAGCGGTACGAACTTATCCGAGGAGTGTTGGTTGAAAAAGTGACTACCGGAGACTCACACGCTTTAGTGGTCGTCATGATAGCCACGATCTTGAACTTATTTGTCGGTCCCCGAAATCTCGGGGGTGTACGCGCTGGGGAGCCCGGCTACTTACTGGAAGTCGGACCCGATACCGTTCGCGCTCCTGACGTGGCGTGGATTGCACCGGGACGAGTTCCGGCAGGGACCAGGGGCTACCCAAACCTGGCGCCGGATCTGGCGGTTGAAGTGAAATCGCCCAGCAATTCGAACCCGGAGATGCGCCGCAAGGCGGAGATGTGGCTCAGCTTCGGCAGCAGGATGGTCTGGGTTGCGGATCCTGACACCACCACCATCACCGTGTACCGCCCCGGCGTCGACCCGGTTGAGCTGGGCGAGGACAACACCATAGACGGCGGAGACCTGCTCCCCGAATTCACCGCTCCGGTCTGGAGCCTATTTCGCTGGCAGAGGTAACTGAATTGAGTACCACCACCAACCTTGACGAATACAACGCTCGCGCCTTGGATTTCCTGGCCCGCCTGGGGGCGCAGCCGGCGGTGGCCTTCCACGAGCACGGCGTGGCCACCGCCGTTCGGGACGCGCTGACCGAGATCGGCGTGTCCTGGCGGACCGACGACTTTGGGAACATCATTGCGCGCATCGCCGGCACGGACGCCGACAAACATCCGCCCATCGCGTTGATGGCCCATATGGACCACCCCGGCTTCGAGATCGTGGGTCGGGACGGCGACTACCTCATTGGCAAGGCCCTGGGCGGGGTGCCGTCCGGATCGTTTGCGCCCGGCGTGCCCCTGCACGTCGTCCTGCCCGGAGGGCGGCGCATTCCCGCCGAGACCGTCGGACCCCACGGCGAGGAGCGGGAGCGACAGGCGCAGATCCGACTGACCGGTTCGGCTGACGAGGACGTGCCGATCCCGTCGCCGGTGGTGTTCGACCTGCCCGACTTCAGCATCGAGGACGACCACATCGTCATGCGCGCCGCCGACGACTTGGCCGGCTGCGGCTGCATCCTGGCCACCCTCTCGGCGTTGAAAGACGAGCCGGCGGCCGGCGATGTGTATGGCCTGTTTACCCGCGCCGAGGAGGTCGGCCTGGTGGGCGCGCGGCTGCTGGCCGAGGCCCGCACGTTGCCGATGGACACGCTGGTGGTATCGCTGGAGTCATCGCGGACGCTGCCCGGCGCGGTGATCGGCAACGGGCCGGTGATCCGAGTGGGCGACGCCGGCAGCACGTTCAATGCCGACGCCGAGTCGGCCTTGAACCGCGCTCGCGAAACCCTGATGGCTGACAAACCCGACTTCCGCTGCCAGCGCCAGTTGATGAGCGGCGGCGTCTGCGAGGCCAGCGCCTTCAATGCCTGGGGCTACCGCTCCACCGGCATGGCCTTCCCGCTGGGCAACTACCACAACGGAGCCGAGGACGGCTCCATCGCCGCCGAGTACATCCACCGGGACGACTACCTCAACGGCGCCGCATTGTGCACCGAGGCGGCCCGCCAGGTCCCCATGCGCTGGGATACCGCTTTCAGCCGCCGCATCCGCCAGGTTCCCGATGGGATGCGGGCGCGGCTGGGCGGTTAGCGATTCTCTTGCGTTCCGGCTTCTCGGTGAGGATCAAGCCCGGTCGCATGACAAAGGAAGTGCAGTTATGACCATAACAGTGGATATGCTGGACCAGGTTTCGGAGATCGTCAGGACGGAGTTGCCTAAGCGCCTGCCGGGTAGCATCCGTGTTCGCCGGGTTGAATCCGAGATCTGGCCCGGCATCGAGAATGAAATCGTTCATGTTCTGGTCTTCTACGATGGGGATCGGAGAAATCTCAGTCCGAGGATGCTTAACCAGTTCGATCAGGAAATAGAGCCGTTGTTGGAGGCCATCGGCATCGACGACGTGGTGCCCATTTCTTACACGAATCGGAAAGAAGTTGACGAACCTGCCGGCGCTGATTCGGGAACTCCGCACGGAGATCGTCCGGCATGAATTGGGAGGCGCTCATAGCCAGCAGCCGGGCCCTCGTTACGCCGATACCACCCGCCAGTCAACCTACCGAGGAGGCATTGCGGCGAGCGATCAGCACAGCGTACTACGCGATGTTCCACGCATTGGCTACCAGCAACGCAGACTGCATCGTCGGAACTTCTAAAGATCCGCTGTCGCGCCATGCGTGGGACCGCGTCTACCGGGGACTGGAACACGGAATTGCCAAGGTCCAATTGCGGGAGGGTCGGCGCCTGTTTTCGCCGGACACCGGGCGATTTGTAGACACGTTTGTCCGGCTGCAGGAAGTAAGGCAGAGAGCCGACTACGACCACGCCCAGACTTTTGATGTGGTCCTGGCAAACACTTGGGTCGACCGCGCCGAGGAGGCCATACGCGGGTTCATGCAGGCGAGCATTGAGGAGCGCACGGCGGTGGCCGTCCAATCGCTGATACGCCGTCGCCGGAACTGACGGGGCGGCGTCGATCCGAAATGCCAGGCCCTGGGCGCGTTAGTCGTTGATCCCCAGCTCCGCCTTTACCTGGACTAACGAAACGAGGTTGCCTTCCTGCATGTCCTTGATACCCTGACGCAGGGCGTCCATCATCTCCGCGTCGCCCATGATCTCCAGGGTTTCGACGATGGACTGGAACAGTTCGCTCAGCGTCCGGGCCATGCAATCTACCACTCCACTTCTGCTGGAAATTGGCTCGTGGTTACTTGCTACGGCCGACCCTCGGCGAACAGCAAGGCTTGCAGCAGTTCAAGCGTTTCGTCCACGGTCTGGGCAGGGAGTTTGCCGGCCCACGTAGCGCTTCTGGCCCGCCAGTCCAAGCTCTTGACTTGATCGGCCAAAATCACGCCCGTTACAGGTGAGCCATCCGGTATATCAACCTCGAAGGGATAGCCTTTCTTCCGGTTCGTGATGGGGCATACGATAGCTAGGCCCACGGTGTCGTTGTAGGCCCTGGGTGGCAGAACAATGGCCGGGCGCCGCCCGGCCTGTTCGTGTCCGCTTTGGGGGTTGAAATCCATCCAAACGACATCGCCCCGATCGGGAACGTCTGAAAGAGACGTCACCATACCTCCCGGCCCACCGCCTCGCCGGTGTCTATCTCATCATGCCGATTGGCTTCGGTAACCCGCGCCAACAGGTCGTCCAATCGTGCCGGAGCCTGGGTGGAGGGGCGAACGATGATCGCTGAGCCGCGGACCGATACATCCACCAGCGAGTTTGCCTCCAAACCCAGTTCGGCGGCGAATGCTTCGGGGATGGTCAGCGTCAGGCCCTGGTTCAATCTGCCCGTGTGAACCTCCATGTTCGCTCCTCCGTTCGACGTGATCTTCGCAGTTAGTGAACCACGTTTATCCGGATAATCTGTGCCGATATCATACCATCCGTCCGTGCGGCCGGCCGCCGATCCATGGCGTCCCGGCCCAGCCGTCCCGAGGTTTGTTACAATGCAGGCGCTATTTCCCACGATTACGAGGAGGCAAGCAGCATGCCAGTTCATCATCAGGCGCAGGGGGCGGGCGACGTGACCGTCCACAAGATTGAGAACATGGGTAGCCTGAGCAACAACGGCTACATCATCATCTGTCCCGAGACCAACCAGGCCGTGTGCATCGACACGCCCGACGAGCCGGAGAAGATGATCAACGAGGTCCGCGAGGCCGGCGTCGAAGTCCAGCACATCCTGGTGACCCACGGGCACGGCGACCACCTGGCTGGCTACAACGAGATCACCGGCAGCATCGGCGCGCCGGCCGCAATCGGCGAACTGGATGCGCACCTGCCGCCCGGCCCGGTGCAGCGTCAGCTCAACGACGGCGACACCGTGCAGTTCGGCAACCGCACCATTCAGTGCATCCACACGCCGGGCCACACCGACGGCTCCACCTGCTACGTGGTGGGCGGCTTCCTGTTCTCGGGCGACACGCTCTTCCCCGGCGGCCCGGGCAGGTCGCGGAGCCCCGAGGCCCTGGATCAACTGCTCAACAGCATCAGCACCAAGCTGCTGACCCTGCCCGAGGACACCTACGTGTACCCCGGCCACGGCCCCGACAACACCACCATCGCCGAGGCCAAGCGCCGCTACGATGTGTTCATGTCCAAGGATCACCCGGCAGACCTGCAAGGCGACGTGGACTGGCTGAACACGTAGCCGTACCCAACTACAACCGTAATCGCAGCGGCGAGTCTGCTTCGTGATTGCGGTATCAAGCCGCACCGTCATTCTCGCGAAAGCGTCAAGTCACGCGGGCAGACAGGCCATTCGCTCGGACGAGTGGATTCCTGCTCAAGGCTGGAATAACGGCGCGGGTTTTCCGGAATGATGGAGGGAGGTCCGGAATGACGCGGAGGAGTTCCCGCTGTGACGGGGACCAGATAGGAGTCTGATGTACCGCAAAACGGTCCTCGATAACGGCCTGCGGGTGCTGACCGCGGAAATGCCGCACACCCGCAGCGTCTCCATGTTCGTCTCGGTGGGAGCCGGCTCCCGCTACGAGCCCGATGAACTGGCCGGGCTGTCCCACTTCCTGGAGCACCTGCCTTTCAAGGGGACGCGCAGCTGGCCCACGGCCCTGGCGATCTCCGAGGCGGTGGAGGGCGTCGGCGGCATCATGAACGCCGCCACCGACCGGGAGATGACGTCCTTCTGGTGCAAGGTGGCCAGCGTCCACGCTGACCGCGCCCTGCCGGTGATCTTCGACCTGATCCTCCATCCGCTCATGGACCCCGCCGAAATGGAAAAAGAGCGGGAAGTCATCCTCGACGAACTGCGTATGACCAACGACTACCCCGCCCAAGTGTGCGACCTGCTCATCGACCGTGCCCTGTGGCCCGACCAGGCCATGGGCCGGGACGTGGGCGGCACCGCGGAGTCGGTGGCTGCCATCGGTCTCGATGACGTGAGCCGTTACATGGACCGGCAGTACCGTCCCAACAACACCGTCGTCGGCATCGCCGGCGCAATCAGCCATGACGAGGCCCTGCGTTTCGTGGCCGGCGCGACGGGCGACTGGACGCCGGGCGACACGCTGACCTGGCAGCCGGTGTCCGCGCCTTCCTGCGACGCCCCGTCCATCCTGCTGGACAACCGGGTCACCGAGGACACCAGCATCTGCCTGGGCCTGCCCGGCTTCGCGCTGAACGACCCTGACCGCTACGCGGCCACCGTGCTCAACGGGTTGCTGGGCGATGGCATGAGCAGCCGGCTGTTCCAGAACCTGCGGGAGAACCTCGGGCTGACCTACGACTGCCACAGCTCGCTGAGCAGCTACCGCGACTGCGGCGCACTGGTGGTGTCCTGCGGCACCGAGCCGTCCCGTGCGGCCGAGGCCGTCGCCGCGACCCGGCGAGAGCTGGAGGGCCTGCTCACTGCGCCGCCGAAATCGGAGGTGCACAAGGCCCGGGAGTACATCAAGGGCCGCCTGCTGATGCGCATGGAGGACTCCCGCGCCGTGGCCTCGTGGCTGGCCTCGCAGGAACTTCTGATGGAGGAGATCACCACGCCCGACGAGACCGCCGCCAGCATCGATGCGGTGACGCCCGACGACGCGCTGCGCGCCGCCCAGCGGCTGGTGGATGCTGACGCGTTTCGCCTGGCGATAGTAGGACCGCACGAGGATGTGGCGGGGTTCGAGGCGGCGCTGGCCGGAAAGTGATCGACTGGATTGCGAACGTTGGACAATTCTCCAACCACGTCAGGTGTCCCATGACCACTGCTAATTCTCGCTCCAGGTTACCGGTTCGGCATCCTCTGCCCCCGTTGCCGGATCCGCCGCCACGCCACCCTGATGAGATGACTACCGTAGATCAGCTGCACGAACCCGGCCTCACCCACAGCCTGTCTCAATTCCTGGGCAATCCCGACACCACGCTGGTCACTGGCGAACGCTACATTATCCGTGAACCCGGCGCGCCTGCTTCCCAGCGGCGCGCGCCTGACCTGCTCGTCGCCTTCGGCGTGGACCCGGTTGCCTACCGGAGGCGCAACGCCTACGTCATCTCGGAGCAGGGCAAGCCGCCGGACTTCGTGCTGGAAGTGGCGTCGCCCAGCACCGGAAATACTGACGTCGGCGCAAAGCGAAATGACTACGAGGGGTTTCTCATCCAGGAATACTGGCGCTTTGACGAGACCGGGGAGTACCACGGAACCCGATTGGCCGGCGACCGGCTGGTGAGGGGACGGTATGAGCCGATAGACATTGCCGAGCTGAGCGGGGGCGCGTTGCAGGGATACAGCGCAGTGTTGAACCTGCACCTGCGCTGGGAGAACGGAAAGATCGGTCTGTACGACCCGGCCACTGGCGAGCACATCCCCACCTACGAGTCCGAACGCGCTGCACGCTTGCAGGCTGAGGCTCAGGTTGAGCGCGAGCGCGAGGCCCGCCTGCAGGCCGAAGCGCGCATTCGGGAATTGGAAAGCGAACTTCACGGCATTGGGAATCAATAGCCCGGTTCTCAAACCCAGGATGACGGAACAACTACCCGAAGCACCGCTGCACGGGTAACGGCAGTCTGACGGGATATTTCAGCAAGACAAGGAGGCAAAGGCATGGCGACCACGCGCTACAGCAAGGTGATCCAACTGCTGGAGGAAGGCAAGCCGGTATTCGGCACCGGCCTGATCTGGAACGGCAACCTGGACGAGATGATGTACTTTGCCGATTCCGACTACGACATGGTGATGATCGAGATGGAGCACGAGGGGTTGTCCTTCAACAACCTGCGCACGTCGCTCCAGTTCCTGCTGAACCGCAAGCGCGTCGCCGAGGGCGGGGGCCTGATGGCCGACCCCACGCCGGTGGTGCGCATCCCGCCCAACACCCGCGAGCAGAACCAGTGGGTCATCAAGCAAGCACTGGACACCGGCGTGTACGGGTTGATCCTGCCCCACCTGGACACCGTGGAAGGCGCGATGTCGGCCGTGCAGTCGGCGCGTTACCCCCAGGTGCCCGGCGTGGCCGACTTCGAACCCCACGGCGAGCGGGGCTGGTGGCAGCGCATCGCCCCGCGCTACTGGGGCCTCTCCGCCGCCGAGTATTATGACGCCGCCGACCTGTGGCCGCTGGACCCCGACGGCAACATGCTGCTCATGGGCATCGTCGAGGAGCCCACCGGCGTGGGCAACCTGCCCGACATCCTGCGCCAGGTCAAGGGCATCGGCGCCATCTGGGCCGGCCCGGGCGATATGTCCGTGGCGCTGGGGCACAAGGGCAACGCCGGCCACCCCGAGGTTCAGGAGATGCTGTTGCGGATCCTGGGCATCTGCAAGGACGCCGGAGTGCCCTGCGCCGTAGGCTGCACCGCCGAGGAAGTTCCCATGCGGCTGGAGCAGGGGTTCAGCATCCTGATCACTGCGCCGACGCGAACGGCCGGCGGCCTGGTGGAGGGACGCCGCATCGCTGGGCGCTGATGGCGGGAACGGATCCCAAAGAGTGGGGCGGGTTTCTGACCCGCCCTATTCCATGTCGAATATGTACTGCCGCACGCTGAATGAGAGACCCGGCAGAACGTCCTCGCCGTCCAGCGTCTCCGGGTCCTCCAGCAGTGCCGGCTCCGGCTGGCCGGCGCGATAGACGTAAACCTGACGGTTGGGCGGGTCGATGAGCCAGCCCAAGCGCGCGCCGCCGTCCATCCAGAGTCGCATCTTGCGCTGCAATGGAGCAAGGTTGTCGGTGCGGGAGCGGATCTCGACGACAAAATCGGGCGCGCCGGGGAAGACGGTCTCGCGTTCTTGCTCGGTGGCAGCGTCGTAACGCTCCTGGGTGATCCAGGCGGCGTCAGGCCCGCGGATGGACCCGGTGGCCAGGCGGAACCGGCTGCTCTGGGAAACACTGACGCCGCCGTTGACCATTTCCCAGTTGCCCACAAATATGTTGAGGTAATGTTCCCGTCGATTGCCTCTGAAACCTGTCATGGGTAGAATCACCAACTCCCCGGCCTCGTTGATTTCCATTTCGTAATCGTCGTTAGCCTCGCAGAACTCGATGAACCGGGTGGGGAAATCGGCGGCGCGAAAGTCAAGGCCCAGCGCGTCGAGGCGCAGCACGATGGAACCGGCACGCTCCACGCTCGCTGCAACGACTGCGGCGCTTTGACCGGCGACCGATGGTTCTTTTGGGGTGGTGGTCATGAAACGTACCCGACCCCCTGCGGCTACTGCATGTCGAAGATGTACTGCCGCACGCCGAAAGAAAAACCGGGCAGAACGTCTTCGCCGGCCAGCGTCTCCGGGTTCTCCAGCAGTTCCGGCTCTGGCTGGCCGATGCGATAGACGTAAACCCGACGGTTGGGCGGGTCAATGAGCCAGCCCAGGCGAGCGCCGCCGTCCATCCAGAGCTGCATCTTGCGCTGCAGCGGAGCGAGGTTATCGGTGCGGGATCGAATCTCTACGACGAAATCGGGCGCGCCGGGGAAGACGGTCTCGCGCTCGTGCTCGGTGGCGGCGTCGTAACGCTCCTGGGTGATCCAGGCGGCGTCAGGTCCGCGGATTGCGCCCGATGCCAGGCGGAACCGGCTGCTCTGCGAGAGATTGACGCCCCCGTTGACCCGCTGCCACAGCCCCAACTCAATGTTCGTTTCGGTTTCTTGTCTGTTCCCCCTCAATCCCGTCATAGGCAGAATCACCAGTTCCCCGGCCTCGTTGATTTCCATTTCGTAGTCGTCGTTGGCTTCGCAGAACTCGATGAACCGGGAGGGGAAATCGGCGGCGCGAAAGTCAAGGCCCAGCGCGTCGAGGCGCAGCACGATGGAACCGGCGCGTTCCACGACGGCAACGTTGTCCCCGGTATCCGGCCTTGCCGGCGGTTCCTTTGGCCTGGTGGTCATGCGGTGTCCCGGCTATCCATCGGAGCGCCTTTTGGCACGAATCCGCGCTATTTGCCCGCCGGCAGAGCGGGACCGGCCAGGTAGTCGAACAGTGGCGCGTCGGAGGACAGGATGATGGTGTCCTGCTGCCGGATGATGCGCTGGTAGGATTCCAGGCTGCGCAGGAAGGCGAAGAGTTCCGGATCGCGGTTCAGCGCTTCGGCCAGGATGCTAATGGCCTCGGCCTCACCTTCACCCCGCCGCTTGTTCGCCTCGCGCTCCGCTTCGGCGACGATAACGTCCCGGTCTCGGTCGGTTTCGGCGCGGATTCTGCGGTCCTGCTCTTCACCCTCGGCCCGGAAACCGGCGGCGATGCGGTTACGCTCGGCGCGCATCCTGGTGAAGATGGACTGGGTAACCGCTTCGGGGAAGTCGGCGCGTTTGATGCGCACGTCAATCATTTCGATGCCGAACTGGTCGCGGACGGTGATATTCCGCACTTCGGCGAGCACCTCGT
Organism: Dehalococcoidia bacterium; assembly: GCA_034428455.1. GTDB lineage: Bacteria > Chloroflexota > Dehalococcoidia > Lucifugimonadales > UBA3495 > Bin87. Next base: position 7,803 of record DAOUHZ010000104.1, on the reverse strand, counting down.
TCAGAATTTCGGTACGGGTTTCGCGCGCTTCAACCAAAGGAACGCCTTCCTCGTCCACCACTGGGGCGCCGTTCTCGTCGCGCAGGGGCTCGGCGCCGATTATGGCTTCGCGCTCTCGCTGGGCGACGCGGTCGCGCAGCGTTGACGTAACGATGTCCCCCAAGCGGCTGCGGGCGTTGTTTTCGCTTTGCAGCGTCTTGCGGAACTGCACCGGGTCGGTGATGCGGTAGCGCGCGTAAATGTCAATGACCAGGTTCTGCTTGTTCGTATCAGGCATGGACACCGGCGGCGCGTCGATGCGCAGGATCCGCCTGTCCAGCCGGACCACAGTGTCCACGAAGGGGGCCTTGACGTTGAGGCCGGGTTGCGTGCGGGTGTCCACCACCTCACCGAAACGGAGGATGATGACCTGCTCGGTGACGTCGACTACGTAAAGGGCCTGGCGCAGCACGACAAGGCCGACGATGATGACGATGGCGACGATGATCAAGTTTCGCATTGGGGGTTCTCCGGGGATGAGAGACGGTCAGTCTGGATTACCTGCGGCTACGGGTTGGGACCGATGGGGGCAGGTATGACGTTTCCGTCCTGTCCCAGAATGAGTACCGGTTCGGTGTCAGGGTCGACGATGATCTTGGTGACGCCCGGGAAGACGTTCTCCAGGGCCTCCAGGTAGAGGCGCTGGCGGGTCACCTCAGGTGAGCTCTGGTACTCGTTGAGCACCGACTCGAAGCGCCGCGCTTCACCGTCTGCAGTTTCGATGCGGGCGCGCTTGAACGCCTCCGCCGCCTCAATGATGCGCTGGGCGTCACCCCTGGCCCGCGGAATAACGTCTGCGGCGTAGGCTTCAGCCTGGTTGATGCGGGTTTCGCGCTCTTGCCGGGCGCGGAGCACGTCGTCAAAAGCATCGCGCACTTCTTCCGGCGCCTTCACGTCCTGCAGCTGCACGGAGATCACTTCAATGCCGGCCTGGTAAGAGTCCACGATGGCTTGCAGCCGTGTGCGGGTGTCGGTCTCCACTTCTTCACGGTTGCGCACCAGCACGTCGTCGATGGAGCGCTGCCCCACCACCAGGCGCAGGGCGGCCTCCGCGCCGTCCTTCAGGGTGCGCCCGTCGGGCCGCCCCTCCGGTATGAGGCGAACCGGCTCGCCGGGATCGTCCACGTTGAACAGGAAGTTATTCAGGTTGCTGATGCGGTACTGCACCACCATCTGGACGTCAACAATGTTGAGGTCGCCCGAAATCATCAGGGCCTCGTCCAGGAATGGCGTGTTGACGGCGGCGTCGTTGGAGCGGAAGCCCAGCTCCATGCGCCGCGTTTCGGTGACCAGCACCACGTCCTTGTTGCCCACCGGCGTCGGCCACCACCAGTGGAGGCCCTCTTCCGATACGGGCGCGCCCTGCACGGCTCCGAACAACCGCAGCGCGGCGTTTTCGCCGGGGCTTACCGTGTAGACTCCCGTGGCGGCCCAGATGATGATCAGCAGGGCGATGACGGCGATAATTAAAATGCCCAGGTTTCCGCCGCCAAAGCGTCCACCGGAGCCACCAAACATGCCGCGTATGCGACCGAAGAGTTGTTCAAGGTCGAATTCGGGTTGACGAGGCGGTTGTTGGCCTCCCCCGGGTGTGAACATGCGAAAGTGTCCTTTATGAAGTTGCTGGTTGGTCCCCAATCAATGTCAACCGTCATATCAGGACTCACCGACGTAATCGGCGATTTCCGGTACGATTTTCGGACGGTTGGCCGAGACAGTATACCACCATCATCGGCGGCCGGGGTTTATAATTGGCGGCCGGCCTTCATGGCCGTAACCGCGTTCGCCATCGGACGCATCCCGGCTACGCCGCCGACCCATTCGCCCGCTCCCGACAGGACAATCGCAGCATGACTACGCCAGTACAGATAACCTCAGACGACCGGGAGAATCCTCCCCAGCCCCAGGGGATCATCGTCAAAATCAGCGCCGACATGGGGCGCGTCCAGGCGACGTGCCCCCACCAGAGCGGCCTCATCTACGCGGTGCCCGGAGACCGCAGCTGGGTATGCACCGACGAGCTGCGCCCGGCCCACGCCATGGCCGGCTTCTTCCGCGAGCTCATCGCGCTGAAAGACCCCCGCGTCGAGAGCCTCATGCAGCAGTGGGGCCTCTACTACCGCAGCCTGCCGCTGGACAGTGAGACTGGGGACAACGCTGAAAATGCGTAGGGGCAGTATCAATCCTGCCCCGCTGTTTTTCCGGTCCCCGGTAGGGCGTCAGTCGCCGCCCGGTATTGGCTCCGCGGTGCCGGCATTGGCGCAGGAAGGCCCGGATTGTCAGAAGTGATCGCGATCGATCATCTGGTATCATCGACCCATCTGGTCTATTGAATTCCCAACGGACTGGCGAAATTACCTTCAGCCGTCCTCGCAGGCTGCGCCAATCGCTGAACTGGCCAAAGGAGAGAATGATGGTCACGGTGGAACGTTCCATCATGGACCACATCGTGGGGTCGCCGGACGTCAGGGAGACCTGGGGGCTGGAGGCGGCAATCCGGTCCATGATTTTCGACCTGTTGGCGCTCGACTACCACGGATGGCAAGCAAAGTTAGCCGCAGACGGGTTCACTGAAGATCAAATTGAAAAGCTTAACGGTTTCGTTGACTGGTGGGTCAGCGAGTTCGACACTGCGAGTTTGTCGCGGCAGCTGCAAGACCTGCGGGACATCGGCAACGGTTTCGCAATGGAACGGATCCTTAGTGAATGGATCCGTGGAATTTCGTCTGCCGAGCTCCATAGACTTGTTGCCCGCGAGCAGTTTCCTAACCCGCTTGACGTCCTCTGCTATGCAATGGCCCAGGTAAAACAAGCGCTCAGCGGCATTGTGGCGTTCGAACTTATGCGCCGGGAGATAGAACTTGATCCAACGGTAGGCTGGTCGCTGGAAGAAGATCAGATTGAATACGGGACCGAATTGGCGGAGATTGGCCTTGCAGAGGACGCAAAAACATGGCCCCAATACTGAGAGGAGAAATCCGCCATGTGATTCTGGAACCTGCGCCGGTCCGGGGACATGAACAAGGTGGAGATCGCCCCGCTCTGATCCTCAGCACCGATCAATTCAATGCCGTTTCGAGGTTGGTTATCGTAGCATTGATTGGGTCATCTGAAGCCAACCAAAGTCGCAGTCTCTCGTACCCAATCAACTCAGTCTCGATGCCCAAGCCGTCCTGGGTCCTCACTGACCAGATTCGGACCCTGTCCGAAAGTCGTGTCACAGACTATTACGGGACGATGTCAGATGCGGAACTAACTGAAGTCATTCGACGTATCTTCCGCTTGATATACCAGCCCCTCCAGCAAGGATGACGGCATACAACTGGAAGGGGAATTTGGGATGCGATCTGACGCGGCAGGCCCGCGGTGCTGGTTCTAGTCTCGGCAATCAAAGGAGGGGAGCAAGCTTTAGTCTGCTCCCCTCGTTGCTGTCCGGTACCCCGTAGGGCCGTTAGTCGTCGCCCTGCGAAGCGCCCGGTATCGGCTCCGTGGTGCTGGCGCTGCCGAAGGACGGGGCCGGGCTGGGCACGGGCCCGCCCTGGGTAACCGGAGGGGCCGGCGGAGCGTAGGGCGAAGGCGTGGGCGCCTCGGGCACGGCCGGTTCCGGCTCGGCGCCGGGAGGGCCGTCTCTGAACAGCTTGGTTAGAGCGTCGCCGGATATGGCCTCGTGCTCGATCAGGTACTCGGCCACCTGCACCAGCTTGGGCTTGTGGTCGATGAGCAACTGCTGGGCCTGACGGTAGGCGTTGTTGATCAGGTGGCGAACCTCGTCGTCGATCTCTTCGGCGATCTTGTCGCCGTAGTCGCGCTCCTCGCTGATCTCGCGGCCCAGGAAGACCATCTCCTCGCGCTTGCCGAAGGTGCGCGGGCCCAGGCTGGCCGACATGCCGTAACGCTTGATCATGCCCAGGGCCGTCTTGGTGGCGCGCTCGATGTCGTTGCTGGCGCCGGTGGTCACCTCGTCGAAGATCAGCTCCTCGGCCACGCGGCCGCCCATCATGACGCCCAGCATGTCCTGGAACTGGTTCTTGGTCCAGAGATAGCGGTCTTCCTCGGGCAGCAGGGTGGTGTGCCCGCCCATGTTGCCCCGGGACACGATGCTGATCTTGTGCACGCGGTCGGCGTGGGGCAGGTGCCAGGCCACCAGGGCGTGCCCCGCCTCGTGGTAGGCGGTCATCTCCTTCTCGCGCTGGTTGATGACCCGGCTCTTGCGCTCCGGGCCGGCGATGACGCGCTCGATGGCCTCTTCAAAGTCCTGCATGAAGATGCTGGACTGGTTCTTGCGGGCGGCCAGCAGGGCGGCCTCGTTGACCAGGTTGGACAGGTCGGCGCCGCTGAAGCCGGGGGTTTCCCGGGCGACGACGTCGATCTTGATCTCCCGGGACAGCGGCTTGCCGGCCACATGCACCCTGAGAATGGCCTCGCGTCCCGTCACGTCGGGCAGGTCCAGGGTGACGCGGCGGTCGAAGCGGCCCGGGCGCAGCAGGGCCGGGTCCAGGATGTCGGGCCGGTTGGTGGCCGCGATCACGATGATGTTGGTGTTGGTTTCGAAACCGTCCATCTCAACCAGGATCTGGTTGAGGGTCTGCTCGCGCTCGTCGTGGCCGCCGCCCAATCCGGCGCCCCGGTGGCGTCCCACGGCGTCGATTTCGTCGACGAACAGGATGCACGGGGCGTTGCGCTTGGCCTGCTCGAACAGGTCCCGCACCCGCGCCGCGCCGACGCCGACGAACATCTCCACGAACTCGCTGCCGGAGATGTGGAAGAAGGGCACGCCGGCCTCACCGGCTACCGCCCGGGCCAACAGGGTTTTGCCGGTTCCGGGAGGCCCCACCAGCAGCACGCCCTTGGGGATGCGCGCGCCCAGTTGCAGGAAGCGCTCGGGGTATTTCAGGAAGTCGACGACCTCTTCCAGTTCGGCCTTGGCCTCGTCCACGCCGGCCACGTCGCTGAAGGTCACCGACGGGCGGTTGAAGGGCATCATGCGGGCCCGGCTGCGGCCGAAGCTCATGGTCTGGTTGTTGGAACCCTGGGCCTGTCGCATCATCAGCAGGATCAGCCCGCCGAAGAAGATCAGGGGCAGGAAGTTGAGCAGGATGCCGAAGACGCTGCCGAACCCGCTGGAGCCCTTGTACTCCACGTCGGGCGCGCTGACCTGGTCCCAGATGCCCGTGGTGATCAGCAGGCTTTCCAGATCGGTGTTCTTGCCGATGCGGCTGCTGTACTTCTGCGCCTCCTCTCCCTGGCGGCCGGCCGTCGGTATGACGGTGAGCTTCTCGCCGTCCACGATGATCCTCTCGATCTGGCCGGCCCGGGCCTGCTGCAGCACCTCGGTCAGGGCCAGTCGCTCGCTGCTGCCGAAGCTCGGAAGCAGCGTATAGAAGATGACGATCACGCCGATGATGATGAGGAGATAGATCAGGCTGTTGCGGACCCAGCGGTTGTTGGTCATAACATTCCTGCCCGTTCGTTCTTGACGGTGAAGAGTGCACGGCTGCGCTGCGGCGCAAACGAGTCACCGAGACTAATGAATAATAGTACCCGCGCGTGGGAAAATTTGCAAAGTTTGCAGCGTCGAGCGACTTGCAAAACGGTGGAACCGCCAAATGGCCTACGGGATTGGCCTGAGCTGCCGGTGGACTTGCGAAAGTCGTGCGTGCGGGCAATTCCTCTTGGAGAGGAATGCCGTTGAAGAACATGGTAGGCGGCGGGCAGCAAACGGCCCCGCTGGTGGCAGCGGGGCCAGTGGATAGCGGGTGGATGGGCTAATGGGTTAGTGTAACGACGCCTGATAGCCCATCGTACCTCATCGTGCAATATTGCAGAAAATCCCGCCCGATGAGTGCTTGGTGGGGTTGGTCGCCTTGTGACAAAAGAACGCCTGCGAATTGGCCGTAGATCGTGAATTGGAGATCGGGGATGAAGATTTGTGCCAGATAGATGTTGACCGGCGTATTGCCACCTACGCCGGTCACAGTGCCTGTATTGACCAGCGGCAACCGCAGACTTTTAGCCAACCTGTCGTCAATGCTGCTCACTGACGCTCCGGTATCCACCAAAGCAGGCAACCGTCCAACTGGAAGAGTGGGGGCTGCTCTGCCATTTGGCCGGTAATGGCGGTCAAACCCTACCAGTACCTCAATGGTCGGGCCGTAGAGGAACAGATCACCCGGCGATGGAAATCCACAATCAACTGTTGTCATATCTGATCCTGTGCAGCACCGATGCAGGCAACCGGATCGGCGGGGCACCGACCTGTCGTATCAAGTATGGCCCCCTCCCGTACTGCTCGACAGCGAAAGCCGCGGCATCCTGGAAGTCCTCGAAGGATTGGGAGAATTCGCCGTCGTAGAAAATGACCCACCTCCCGTTTTCGTTGGCTTCCAAATCTTCTCTTTGGCGGCTGTAAGCCGCAATGTTTTGTTCCAATGTAGCAACTGCGACTGCCATTTCCTCACTCCTGTTGCGGCGGCTAATCACGCAGCAACCACGGAGGCGAACCGTGGTACCTGGCGTCTCGCCTGGCGTTTGCCGCCCCGCCGGTGATGGTTTCGCCTTGCCGCCGGCGGCTTACTACATCGTAAACAGCCTTTTGCTAGGTTGCAACAATGTCACCACGGTGTCCACGGTGCCATAGTATTCACATTCGTGATAAATCAACCGGTGATCCGGCACCCAACAGGTGTATGCGCGTACCACAAATGGTGGCGGATGGACAGCCGCGTGTACTATGAGTGGGACGATGACGCTGACCGGTTGTTGGTTCCCAGTGTTATGGAGCGATCTTCAACGTGTTTATTCTGTTTATTCTGTACGGGATCTCGGCGTTCGTATTCGGGATGGGCATCTATTTGTGGTGGGTGTTGGCTGTAACTTCGCCCATTGGTGCTTTCATGTGCTGCAACTCGGCCCGCCGGCGGGGTCGGAATGCGACCCGGCATGCTTTGGCTGGGGCGCTCTACTGGACCTGCTGGTTTCTGCCGTGGATTTACTTCCTGTACTGGAACGACGGGCGTGAGGCCCCGTCGTGGCTGGTGAAGGCAGGCTACGGCTTGTTGTTCACCACTTGGCTGGCGGGTCCGGTGGGTGGCGGCTTCTTTCTTGCCGACGCTGGCAGCGACTTGTTACGGGCCTGGATGATCCTCGTAGCCTGCGTGAACCTGATAGGAGTGATGGCGTCGGTGAAAATACTGATCTCCACGGATTGGCCACGTCCCCATGGGGAGTATCCCAGTGTTGTTGGCATTGTGCCGTTCGGTTTGGCGGCCGTGGGCACGGCGCTCTATCTACCATTCGTTGTATATTTGTTCATTGCCGGGTGAGCCGCCGCCGGTGGTTCCGACGGACGCGCCCTAGCGCGGAGAAGGAAGGGTAACCGAATCCGATATGGCGTGCTCCGACGGATGTTGGAGCACGCTGGGTTTTGTCGATAATGTTGGGTCTGGTATGTGAAACCTAGATGGAGGGGAGTTAGTCGTGTGGGTTGACGATGGCATCATAGAGTTAGTCATTGGAGTTCTGCTCGCGATCAGCATCCCGGTCATCATCATCGTGGGCATCGTGATACGCGTCGGCGTCAAACGCGGCGTTCATGCCGACATCATTGCTCCGTTTGCTTGCTTCATGATGATAGCTGCGCTGGCGGCAATCATCGGATGGAATTTCGTCCTCTTCGGAGGCGATTTCGCTACTCGATAATCGCCGCAGCGAAGACGGAAATAGCGCACGACATTAACGGAATCCGTTTTCCCAATTCGGTGCTTC
>DAOUHZ010000103.1:0-25795 GCA_034428455.1 Dehalococcoidia bacterium | reverse complement strand
CCGCCAGTACTACGGCATGGGTCCGGTGCGGTCGATTTTCGGATTCCAGCACCTCGGCTCCGGTTTCGGCATGGCCCTGGGAGGTCTGGTTGGCGGGGTGGTCTACGATTACCGCAATGCCGAAGCGGCGACGCGGTACCTTGGCTTCATCGACGTCGGGGGAGGCTCCTACGACCTCGCCTGGACCATCTCCATTGTCGCCAGTCTCGCGGGGGTCGTCTTCATACTGCTGCTGGAGTCATCCTCTCGCGTGCTCATCCCCAACTGGGAAGACTCTCTGCCTCGGGAGGGGCAAACCTCGCCGGCGTCTTCGTGACCTCAAGCATACCCACTTTCCAAGTTCCGGCGCGGCTGCGTTGGTGAGCAATTTCGGCGTTACAATAGCCGCGTCAGCAGATAAGTACGCATCCACACGACAAGGAGGCCAGACACATGACGACCGTAGGAAGCGGCAATTACACCTACGAAGTGGTGGAAAACTGGGCCAGGCTGCCCGAGGGCGATACCTTCGCCATGGTCAGCGCCATCGCCACCGACTCCCAGGACCGGGTCTTCGCCTTTCAGCGCAAGGATCCGCCCATCCTCATCTTCGACCGTGACGGCAACCTGCTGGACAGCTGGGGCAACGGCGCCTTCGTCTTCGCCCACGGCATCTACATCGAGGACGACACGGTCTACCTGACCGACCGGGACAGCTCCGTGTGCCTGGTCTACACCATCGACGGCAAGCCCATCCAGATGCTGGGTCGCCACGGCGTCCACTCCGACACCGGCTGCGAGAACCCCGGCGACCTCTGCCCCCGGTCCGCCGGCCCGTTCAACTATCCGGCCGAACTGGTCCCGTCCCCCTCGGGAGACCTGTACGTGGCCGACGGCTACCGCAACGCCCGCGTCCATCGGTTCAGCTGGGACGGCCAGCTCAAGCAGTCCTGGGGCGAACCGGGCAAGACCGAAGCCGGCCACTTCCACCTGCCCCACAGCCTGCTGATCCACAACGACACCATCTTCCTCTGCGACCGGGAGAACCACCGGATGCAGCTCTTCAGCCTAGACGGCGAGTTCATCACCATCTGGGACGACATCCAGCGTCCCATGGACATCTCGGCGGACAGCGAGGGGAACCTGGTGGTCAGCGAGGGCAGCGTCAACGACTCGTCGGCCCGGGTCAGCGTGCTGGACACCTCGGGCAACGTGCTGTCGCGCTTTGACTGCCGCGGCCCCGGCCACGGCAGCTGGGTCGACTCCCGGGGCGACATCTACGTCGGCCTCAGCGACGGCACCGGCATCGACAAGTTCGTGCGCCAGGGCTAGACCGGTCGCGAGCCGCAGCAACGCATCGGCCGGAGCGGAATGCTCCGGCCGATTTTGTGTGCCATGACGGTAGCTGTTCGCAAGCGTACCCATCTTGTCATCGCGAGGAGCGAAGCGACGTGGCGATCCCGTTCCCGCAAGCAGCGTTCCTTGCCCCAACGAGATTGCCGCGCTTCGCTCGCAATGACAGTTCAGGCAGAGCGGGTACGCGTGACGGTGGCCGTTGCTCAGTCGGCGGAGAGTTCCGCCGCCTTCGCGGCCTGCTTCTCCATGAAGTCCCTGATGGCGTCGGCGTATTCGGGCCGCGGGAACTGCTCCCCGTTGGGAACCTTCATGCCGTCGCAGAAGATCTCCAGGCGGTTGCCGTCCGGGTCCAGGAAGTAGAAAGACCGACTGCCGCTGCCCTCCAGGTTCCCGCCGGCTTCGATGCCGTGGGTCAGCGGGCCGCTGACGATTTCCGCGCCGTGGGTGTGAATGTGGGCCAGTGCTCGCATGAACTCGTCGCGGTTTTCCACCTCGAAGGCCACCTGCTGCACCAGCCGGGCCTGCCCGGGAACGTTCTCGGAAACGTCCACGCCCTCGGGAGCGCTGGCGATGACGAAATCGTGGTGCGTCTCGTCGAACCGCAGAAAGGCCGTCTCGGCCCCGTCGGGTCGGCGGCGGCGGGAGGTCACCTTGCAGCCCAGCACCTTGGTGTAAAACTCGAAAGACCGTTCAAAATCGGAGACCAGGATCCCAACGTGTCCAACGCGCTTGATCTGAATGCCCATGACGATTTCCTCCTGCCCAAAGCTCTTACCTTCCGCGAAACCCGCAGATTTTGCCTGCGACTACCGGAATCTGTGTAGTTTGGCCCTGATTATATGCTTTGCACAAAAGCCCGTCTGCCCTTCCTGCATCCGTAAACGGTTTCGGTTACAATGCCACCCTGTTCGAGATCTGCCGCACCGATGCAACTGAGAAACCGCATTCATTACGCGTGGATCATCGTGGCAATTGCCGCGATGATGGGGTTCATCACCTCTTCGGTGCGGTTTGCGGCGGCCGCGCTGGTGCCCCACCTCAGCGACCCGGCGGCAGGTTTCGGCTGGAGCTACGGCGCAATCAGCCTCGCCTTCAGCCTCCAGTGGATCATCTTCGGGCTGGCCAGTCCCTACGTGGGCTGGCTCGGAGACCGCTACGGCGTGCGCTGGTTCCTGCTGGTCGGCTCCGTGCTGTTCATCATCGGGATGCTGCTGACCGGCATCATGAACAGCCTCTGGCAGTTCTACCTCTTCTTCGGCGTAATCCTGGGCGTCGCCTCGACCATTTTCACCGTGTTGCCGGTTTCCGGCATCACCCTGTGGTTCCGGCGTCGCCTGGGAATCGCCATGGGGGTCGTTTGGTCGTTCCAAGGGGTGGGGGTAGTCGCTTTCCTGTTCCTGATCGGCGCGGCATTCAACCAGCTGGGCATCCAGTGGATTTTCTGGCTTCCGGGAATGATCGGCGGCGCGCTGCTGCTGTTGTTGGTCAGGTTCTTCTACAACGGGCCGGCGGATATTGGCCTGCGCCCCTTCGGCGATCTTGGCGATGAGCCGATCCAGAGGCCCAGGAGGGACGAGACCACCAAGATCAGGGCCCGGGTATTCATCCAGCAGGCCAAGCGCACCACCACCTTCTGGAACCTCATCGGCATCCACTACTGGGGATGCATGGGCCACCAGATCATCAACGTGCTGGTGGTGGCCATTGCCGTGGACCGCGGCCTGTCCCTGGAAGCGGCCGTCGGCGTGCTGGCCGCCCAGCAAACCGTCGGCGTGCTCGCCCGGGGCGCCGTGCCCGTGGTCGCGGAACAGTGGGGCTGCCGGTTGGTCTGGGTGGTGGGCATGGCCCTGCAGGTCTTCCCGCTGTTTCTCATCCTCTTCAGCAATGACATCTGGGCCTACTACCTGTTTGCGATCCTCTTCGGCATCGGCCAGAGCACCGAGGTGCCCACGTTCCCCATCGCCAACCGCCAGTATTACGGCAACGTACCCCAGGGCAGCCTCTACGGATGGCAGAGCCTGGGCAGCGGTCTCGGCATGGGGCTGGCTCCCGTATGCGCCGGCCTCCTGTGGGACATCACGGGAACCTACCTGGCGCCGCTGCTCATGTCCCTGGGGTTCAGCACGTTGGCGCTCATCCAGTCCTGGCTGCTGCCCTCGCCGCGGATCAGGCAGATTCCCGATTGGGAAACGCACCTGCCCGCTAATCTGAGACCGGCAGCCTAGTTCACTGCGCTGTTCATTGGCGCCAGATTCACAGGCCATGCGGCTGTTTGTGAATTTTTTGTGAGTGCTGTCGCCAGGGTTTGTGAAAACATCGTGAGCATACCCGGCGAAGGGTGTATCGGCGGTTTATTTCTCGCACAGGCAATTGGTAGGATGGGCTGTTGTCCAAACCCAGCCCACCAAGCCCGAACACCCCATGGGCATGAGGGCTGGCAGCCATTTCACCGTTCCCCAGCCCGACATTGCTCCTGACGCCTGCTGATGCGTGAATTGGCGAGGTGGTCGGGTTGGATGTTTCACCGTCCACAACGATTTGCGAGGGTAACTATGAGCCTTTTACAAGCTGATATTGCCATCACCGAGGCGGAAGCGCTCCGGCAAGAAAACGAGGCCCTGAAGGATCAACTTGCCAGATTGAGTTGCGCCAGCGTCAGCATCTCCGAAGGGCTCGACGCCGAGACCGTACTCCAGGAAATTGTCAACAGCGCATGAAATCTCACCGGCGCCCGGTGCGGTGCGCTTGCAGTTTTGGACAATCAGGGTGGGATCAGCGACCTTTATATCGCAGCCATAACCGACGAAGAGCGCGAACTCCTGACGCAGTTGGTCCAGTTGCCGGGTCTGCCGGACCATCTGCAACAGGCAAAGGGTCCGACTTGGTGGTTGGACCTGGCGACGCGCCCTGATTTCCCCGGCTTTGCGGCCGTACACCCGGCCGCGAAGACTTTTCTGACAACGCCGATCCGCGTTCGCGACGAACTCATCGGCAGCCTGTACCTCGTGGAACCAGAGGACGGGCCGGAATTTACAGAGGAAGACCAGGCCATCGCGGCGATGTTCGCCGCCCAGGCGGGATCGTTCATCGCCAACTCCCGAGGCAACGGCGAGGCGCGCCAGGCCAGCCTCAATATGGAAAGCCTGATCGATACCTGCCCGGTAGCCGTCTCGATCTTTGATGCGCGATTGGGTGAGATCTCCTACATGAACCGGGAGAGCCTGCGACTGATGGGAGGGTTGGGACTTCCCGCTGACGAAATCGGCGACCTGTTCCTTTCGCTGAAATTCACGAGGCCCAACGGAAGAGAACTTGCTTTCTCGGAACTCCCGGGGACCAGGGTGCTTCAAACCGGCGAGACCGTAATCGCCGAAGAGATCGTGATCCACCGCCCTGACGGCTCGACGCTTCCCACGCTGGTACATTGCGTTCCCCACTTCTCGGGATCGGGAGAAATCGAGTCAGTGCTCACGGTAATGCAGGACATGACGCCGCTTAATGACCAGGAACTGCGGCGGGCTGAGTTCCTGGAGATGGTAAGCACGGAGTTGAGGACACCCTTGATCAGCATCAAGGGTTCCGCCGCAACCCTCCGCAGCATCGAAGAACCTGAATTCCAGACCGAGGAGCTCCAGCTCGTGCGGATCATTGAGCAGCAAGCGGACCTGATGCGCAGCCAGATCAATAGCTTGGTCGAGCTGTCTCAAATTGAAACGGGAACATTGCCGGTAGTCGCGGAACCGACGGACGTAGCAGGATTGATCGAGCGGTCTTGCGGAGAGTACCTGGCCGAACATGCGGCCATCACGATCCGACTGGATATCGCGGACGAGCTGGCGGCGGGGTTGGCGGACGGGCGGCGCATCAGCGAGGTGCTGCACAATTTCCTTCGCCAGGCGGCAAGGCATTCCGGCGAGTCTTCGCCGGTCACAGTATCCGCTGCCATGGAGGAAATCCACGTCGCAATCTCCGTCTCTGCGGAGGGCTCATCCACTTTCCCCCGCCGAGTTTCGTCACCAATCGATTCGGCCGAGAACCCTCAGTCTCTCAGAATGGCTACGCGGGCCCACACGAAAGCGGCCGAGTTGGCGTCCCAAGGCGAGGGACTGGCGCTGGCCTTCTGCCGCGGGGTCGTTGAGGCCCACGGGGGACGCATCCGGACAGATATGGACGAGGAGTTGGGCCGCCTGACCCTGACCTTTACCTTGCCATCGGTGGAGGACGTACCGGAACCCGAACCCCACACCGCCAGCACACGCGAGACCCTCGAACAACCATTGCCGGCCCCGACCGAGAAGTCGCAGATACTGGTGTCCATCGAAGACCCCGGATTGCTGCGCTCGGTCCGAGAAGTCCTGCTTGACGCGGACTACGGCGCGGTAACGACGTCCAACCTGGACGAGGTAGAAGAGCTGGCGGCATCAGGCCGGCCGAAACTGATCGTCCTGGACATTGCCGGCAGAGAAGAAGCGGCGTTCCGCACTTTGCGCGGGGCGGGGAATCCGCATAACCTGCCGGCCATCGTTCTGTGCGAACGGGATGACGAGGAATACGTCGTGCGCGCTTTCGAAATGGGCGCCGACGGGTACATGGTCAAACCGTTTTCGCCTTCGGAATTGATAGCGCGGATCAGGGCGACCTTGCGTCGGTTGAACGGCGCCGCCGAACCTGCCGGGAACAGCACGTTCGAAACGGGCGACTTGCGGATCAATTTCGAAGACCGCACCGTCAGCGTATCGGGGCAACTGGCAACCCTCACGGCCACGGAGTACAAACTGCTCGAAGAGCTTGCCACCGGCGCCGGCCGGGTTTTTACGCAGGACATGCTCCTGCATCGGGTCTGGGGGCCGGAATATTCCGGCGATTCCCAGCTTTTGCGCTCTTACGTAAAATCCCTCCGCCAGAAGCTCGGCGACAACGCTCGGAAGCCCACGTACATTTTTACGGAGCACGGCATCGGCTACCGCATGGCCAGGTCCGATGCGGCCACCGACCGCCCTGGGCTCGTGAGTTCTACCACCTGGACCCGGCGCGACCCGTGATATATTCCCGTATGCCCATGCGCCGATTGGCGCGCACTCGAGGAGGTCACGCGGATGGTCGACAAGGAACAGGACTGGGAATACGGCCTGCGCACCGAGGGACACGGCGCTGATGGCGGCCCCCGCGAATCGGTTGTGATCGGCGAAAACGGCTTCCACTACCGGATGTCGGGCGAGAATTGGGGCCACCTGCCGGAAGGGTGCGTCTACAAAGAGGGAACGTCAGTCGCCGTCGACTCCAGGGATCAGGTCTACGTGTTCAATCGCGGCACCATCCCGATGATCGTGTTCGACACCGACGGCAATGTTCTGCGCACCTGGGGCGAAGGCGTGTTCGCCAACCCCCACGGCGTAACCATCGCCCCCGACGATACCGTTTACTGCGTGGACAACGGCGACAGCACAGTGAGGCAGTTCACTCCCGAGGGCAAGCTGCTGAAGACCTGGGGCACGCCCCACCAGCCGAGCCCCAAAATGAGCGGCGAACCCTTCTGCGTGCCGGCCCACGTGGCCTTCGACCGGCGCACCGGCGAGTTCTACGTGGCCGATGGTTATTCCAACGCCAGGGTGCACAAGTACACTCCCGACGGCAGGCTCCTCTTTTCATGGGGAGAATCGGGGACCGGGGACGGCCAGTTCAACATCGTTCACAACGTCATCGTGGACAATGACGGCTGGGTTTACGTCGCCGACCGCGAGAATCACCGCATCCAGGTCTTCAGCTCCGATGGCAAATACGAGACCCAATGGGGCAACCTCTCCCGCGCCGCCGCCATCTGCATCGACGACCGTTCCGGGGAGGAACTGATCTACATCGGCGAGTATTTCTGCGGGATCGGCACCAACGACATAGGCACCGATCTGGGTCCGCGCGTGACGGTGATGAACACCAAAGGCAAGGTCCTGGCCAGGGTCGGACGGGAGAGCTACGGCGACCAGTCGGGTCGGTTCTATTCCCCTCATGGCATAGCCATCGACTCCCGGGGAGACCTGTACGTGGCGGAGGTGTCCTGGACGGACTACGGCCGGCACATGGACCCACCCCGGGAGCTTCGCTCGATGCAGAAGCTGGTCAGGGTCCGCGACTGAGCGGCTCTCGCGGATCCTGACCCGTCGTTACTCCGGTATTCCCAGGGCCCTCCGCACCGCCGCGCCGATGGGCGTCAGCGGGCTCTCTTCAGGCGGGCCGTGCGGCACCATGCGGTTGTGGTGGATGGCAACCGCGAGGCGGTGGTGCGGGTCAGCCCAGCCCACCGAGCCGCCGGCGCCGTTGTGGCCGAATGCCAGCGAGCTATTGCCCATGGCGCCCATGCCGGGGCTGCCGGCAAAGTGAAAGCCGCCGATGGTCCCGTGATGCGGCCGGCCGTGCACCGGATCGTAATCGCTGGGCGGACGCGGAATGTGGAAGGTCCGAACCCGTTCCTCGGAAAGCAGGCGGACGCCGTCCAGTTCGCCGCCGTTGGCCAACATGGCCCAGAACCGCGCCTGGCTGCGTGCCGTCATGATCCCCTGTGCTCCGGGGATGCAGGCCTGGCGCACGTCGGAACGACCAAACACCTCCTGGGTAGTTCCCACCTCCGGCGGAGTGGCGCGGAACCGGAGCGAGTCCGGAGGCAGGCCGGGCGCGCCGGGCCCGAGCGGCGGCACGTTGGTGAGCCGGGCCACGCGGGGCTCCACCTCGGGCGGGATGCCGGCCCACAGGTCGGTGATGCCCAGCGGCTGGCAGATCTCTTCCTGGATAAATTGGCCAAAGGGCCGGCGCTTGGGATCGGTGCGGCGCACCACTTCGCCCACGACCCAGCCGAAGGTATAGGCCATGTAGCCGCTGCGGGTGCCCGGCTCGAAGAGCGGGTGCATCTCCGCCAGTTGGCCCACCATCCAGTCCCAGTCGCACATCAGCTCCGGCGTAACTCCCACCGGCATCAGCGGAACGCCGATGCGGTGGGTCAGCGCGTCGAACACCGTGCCCTTATCCTTGCCGTACTTTCCGAACTCTGGCCAGTACTTCGCCACCGGCTGGTAGTAGTCCACCAGTCCACGCTCAGCCTGGATGTGGAGCGCGGTGGCAGTCACCGCCTTGATGTTGGAAAACACCGGGAACAGGGTTTCTCCGTCCACTTCCCGGCCGGTGGTCTCGTCGGCCAGGCCGCCCCACCGGTCAATCACCAGTTCATTGTCCAGGTAAGCGGCAACCTGCACCCCGATTTCCCCGCGCTCTCCTATGGCGACATCGATAGCGTCCTGTACGATGCTGTGCGAATTTGCGACCACGGCGACACCTCGCTGTCATGAGTAAGATGAAAGAACCTGCCCGGTCCACGAATGTTTGTAACACCAGTCCGGGTTGACGGGCAAGACACGCTCGGCGCGCGGGAATAACGCTCGCTCTACAGTATGTCCAAGCCAGGTCGACACGGGAACCGGGGAAAGCGCATAATGCGCCCACACGCCAATCATTTGAGGAGTTGAACATGTCGGCGAAAGTTACGGGCCTCGGTCATATCGGCTTCTACGTGCATGACCTCGAACTCATGATGGAATTCTACGAGAATTTCATGGGAATGCAGCGGACCAAAATCGGCCCGTTGGGCGCCTTTTTCAGCGCAGATCCGGAAAGCTGCGACCACGAAATCGCCTTGATCAACGGACGGCCCTCGCTGGACGATCCGCATTGGATCCAGCAGATTTCTATGCGAGTGGAATCCCTCGATGACTTGCGCGATTTCAAGCGGCGCATCAACGAGCGCGGTTACCAGTTGGACCGCATCGTCAGCCACGCCAGCGCCATCGGCTGCTACTTCCGCGACCCGGAGAACAACCCCACCGAGGTGTTCTGGCTGACCGGCTACACGTCGTGGGCTCAGGTGGGCATCCCCATCGACATCGACCAGTCCGACGAAGCGGTCATGGCCGACGTGCTGCGGTCCTGGGAAGCAGTCCGGGACGTTGAGATGGGCCAGCCGGCCGGCCCGGAAACGGTGGATGCCATTCGCGAGCTGAGCGCGGCAGCGGTGGGAAGCCGGTAGGCGTTGCTGCACCTCCAGGTTCCTCACCGACAGCCGGCAGGTAGAAAGCAACGTCCAAGAAACGGCAACGTTGCCGGCCATTGCTCCGAGGCTAGAAGCCCACGGCGTAGGCTTCGCAGCGCGGGTCCGCGCCACCCTGCAGCACCCCAGTCTCCGGGTTGCGCGTGATGACGCAGTACAGGGCCGAACCCTCCCACCATTCCGGGTACTGCTCTATGGTGTGGCCCTTCTGCCGCAACTCCTCCGCTGCTTCATCGCCAATACGGCCCTCCAACCGGAGCATCCCGGGATCGTATCTGGACGCCCAGTTGGAGCTGGGGAAGTTGTAGCTGTAGAAGCGCGGTTCCTCCACGGCCTCCTGTGCGTCCCGACCAAATTCCAGCACATTCAGAAGCAGCTGCAGGGTGCCCTGCGGGATGTGGTCGCCGCCGTGGGCGCCCAGGGCCATGACCGACTCTCCGTCCCGCGTCACCAACGCCGGCGCAGGGGTGAGCCGAGGACGCTTGCCGCCAACCACCGACGCCGGATGGTCTTCGTTCAGCTTGGACTGCGTGCCGCGCAGGGAGAACGCCAGACCGGTGCCCGGAATGATTGGCCCGCCGTTCTTGGTGCCCTCGCTGGGAGTACAGGAGAATATGTTGCCGTCGCGGTCGATCACGGCGAAGTACGAGGTTCCACCCCCGCTGTCGCCCGCCGTGCCTGCCGCAACACCCGCCTCCCGGGGAGACTGCGGCGCGCCGTCGACGGTCGCTTTGCCCTTTCGCGGGTCGCCTGCCGGGGGCGTGCCTGGCCATGCCAAATCCGGGTCGATCAGGGTGCGACGCTTGGACAGGTATTCCTCGGTCAGCATTTCGTCCATGGGCACGTCTACGAAATCGGGATCGCCGACGTACTGCTCGCGGTCGGCAAAAGCGAGGTTCAATGCCTGGCTCACCGTGTGGATGTATTGGGTGGAGTTGTGGCCCATGGACGCCAGGTCGAAGCCTTCGAGAATCTTGAGCGCCTGCGGGAAAGTCGGCCCCTGCCCCCACGGCCCGGTGCTGTAGACGTCATAACCCTTGTAGTTCACCGTCACGGGTGGGGCCACCTGCACGTGGTACGCCGCCAGGTCTTCTTCGGTGAGCAGGCCGCCCATCTCCTGGTTGAACGCAACGATCTTGTGGGCCAGTTCGCCGGTGTAGATGTAGTCCCTTGCCGCTTTCATCGACGCTTCCCGACCCTTGACAGCATTCGACGCCTCAATGTCGGCCAGCGTGGACAGGGTGGCGGCCAAGTCTTTCTGGTAGAACATTTCGCCCTGCTTGGGGGCGCGGCCGCCGGGCAGGTAGATCGCGGCGGTTGACGGGTAGGCGTTGTACTGATCGAAGGCGGTCTTGAAACGACCGGCCAGGTAGCGGTACATAGGGAAACCGTTTCCCGCCAGGTCGATGGCCGCGCTGGCCACCTGCCCGAAGGTCATCGTGCCAAACTTCGACAGAGACGTGATCCACGAATCGGCGGCGGCCGGCGTCAGGGACGACAGCACGCCGGCCGGGATTCTGCCGCCGTGGTGCTTGTGGAAGTAATCGACGGACGCTGCCCTGGGCCAAACCCCGAGCCCATCGACGGTGACAACCTCCTTGCGGTCGGCCAGGTAGATGACCGTGGGCGCCACGCCCAGGAAACTGCAATCGTCGACGTGCACGACGTTCAACGCCAGGCCAACGGCTACGCCGGCGTCGATGGCATTACCACCCCGTTTCAGCACTTCCAGGCCGGCCATTGCGGCGGCAGGATGGCTGGCGGCAACCATTCCGTTGACACCCTGCATGAGCGGGCGGTAACTGGTCATCGTGGTCCCTCTGACTGGCATTTCGTGGCCTCCATGTCTGGGATGTTTGTTTGTTGGTTCGCGAGGCCGGTTTTCAGCCGGCTTCTTCTCTCGCAGCTTTGGCCCGCTCAATCAGGAGCTGGGCGTCGGCGACGGTCTTCTCCAAGTAGTCCGGTTGGTCGGTCAGACGCGGTTGCCGTCGTGATCGGTAGTCACGTCGCCCAGCATACTCTGTGTAGATGTCCGGGGCTATGGACAAGCGGAAGTCCTGCATTTCGGGGTGGAAGTGGCGAAGCGTGCCCAGTAGGTCCGCCATGCTGTGGTTGTAGCCGTAGGGAATTTTGCGGGCTTCCAGCAGGGCTTTCAATCCGCATTCCAGGGCGAAGTGGGCCTGCTGGCCTATCGGGAAGTCCGGCTGGTCGTTCGCCACGCCCACTTGGAACATCGACAGGTGCGCTTCTGCCCTTTCGATGAGAACTTCGTAGCTCTCCCAGTCGTAAGAGTATTCGGTGTCCTCGTCTTCGTATTGTGAGGAGCCGTACTGATCGGGATCCCTGGGCATGACTATTCCGTCCTTTACGGCGTGGGTCTCGACGCTGTTGACGTACCGGCGGTTGTGCCGGAACTCTTCGATGGTTCTCCACACCAGTTCCACCGGCACTTCGCGTCCGTAGGTCTCCCAGGCGACCCTGGCGGCGGCGGCAGCGGCGGCCTTCTGGATGGCATAGTCAGGTTCGGTGGCCTGCACCAGCATGACGTCGATATCCGATAGCAACTCTTCGTGGTCGCCCCGAGCGCGGGAGCCGAAGAGGATGACGAGTTCGGGCTGCTCACGTTGCTGCACTGCTTTCGCTATGCGCAGCGCTTTGGGGTCGTGATGCTGCATCTCATTCGTCTCCCGGCGGTGTTGCCAACTTGCTTGGCGACGCACGCGTACCCAGTTTCACGCGACCTTTCATAGGACTTATGCACTTGGACTTGTCATTGCGAGCGAAGCGCGGCAATCTCGAAAGGGGAACAGTCGCCGCTTCGGGAACGAGATTGCCGCGTCGCTTCGCCCCTCGCAACGACAAAGTGGGTATGCATACGCGCTTGGCGCCGATCCGGTGGTTGATACGGATTTCACTGAACGGGTAATGGCTCTTGGGTCAGATTTCTACAGCCGTAGTATAGTCCCTAATCGCAGAGAAACAGCAACCGGAGGTTACAACATGGCGGTAAGGCAACCCACTGTCGAAGAGATTTCCCGAATAGCCGACGCCTACAACCTGAACCCATCGCCGGCCGACGTCGAGTCCTACATCGAGCTGAGCCAGCCCATCCTGGACTCCTACGCCCGGCTGGATCAGCTGACCGCGCCAAGCCTGCCGGTGAAATACCCGCGTTCTCCCGGCGCACGACCGCAACCTGAGGACAACCCGCTGGGAGCGTGGTACTGGCGCTGCGACATCAGCGGGCCGCCGGGCGGGCTGCTCTCCGGCAAGACCGTGGCCATCAAGGACAACGTCTGCGTCGCCGGCGTTCCCATGATGAACGGCACCAGCGTGCTGGAGGGCTACGTTCCCGACGTGGACGCCACCATCGTCACCCGCATCCTCGACGCCGGCGGCTCCATCAAGGGCAAGGCGGTGTGCGAAAGCCTGTGCTTCTCCGGCGGCAGCCATACGTCGGACACCGGCCCCGTCCACAATCCCCATGACCCCACGCGCACGGCCGGCGGTTCTTCCAGCGGCAGCGCGGCGTTGGTCGCGGCCGGCGAGGTGGACATGGCCATCGGCGGCGACCAGGGCGGGTCGATCCGCATACCGGCCAGCTGGTGCGGCATCTATGGGCTCAAGCCAACCTACGGCCTGGTCCCTTACACCGGCGTCTTCCCCATCGAACTGACCCTGGACCACACGGGACCCATGGCGCGCACCGCCGCGGACGTGGCCCTCATGCTGGAGGCCATCGCTGGACCCGACGGGTTGGATCCGAGACAGAAGGCCGGACTATCGGGGCAAGCCTACACCCAGGCACTGACCGGCGACGTATCCGGTCTCCGCATCGGCATCGTGCAGGAGGGTTTTGGCCTGCCTGAGTCGGAAGCGGATGTGGACGAAGCGGTCAAGAACGCTGCGCGTTCGTTTGAGGGCATGGGGGCAACGGTAGGAACGGTGTCCATTCCGTGGCACACGGACGGCATCCACGTCTGGCGGGCCATCGCGGTGGAAGGAGCCACCATGCTCATGGTGGCCGGCAACAGCATGGGCACCAACTGGAAGGGCCATTACACCACCGGCTTGCAGGACGTGTACGCTCGCGGCTGGCAGACCCGCGCCGACGACCTCTCGGAAACCACCAAGCTGGTGGTCCTGATGGGACAGTACATGCAGGACCGGTATCACGGCCGCTATTACGCCAAGGCCCAGAACCTGGCCCGCACGCTCACCGCCGCCTACGATCAAGCCCTGAGCGAATACGACCTGCTAGCGATGCCCACCCTGCCGATGAAGGCGACGGTCATCCCTCCCGCCGATTGCAGCCGCCAGGAGTACACCGACCGGGCCTTGGAGATGATCCCCAACACCTGCCCATTCGACGTGACCGGCCATCCGGCCATCTCGGTGCCTTGCGGAACGTCCGACGGCCTGCCCATCGGCATGATGCTGGTGGGACGCACGGGGGACGACGCCACGGTGCTGCGCGCCGCCGACGCCTACGACCGCAGCAATTAGCCTGGACTGAGACGGAGGAAACGATGATAGTAGTAACCGGAGCGGCCGGAAGGCTGGGACGTCGCGTGGTGCAGTTGCTGGTGGACCAAGGCAGGGAAGTCCGGGCCACCGACCGGTTGCCGGCCGATGACTTGCCCGCGGAGTTTGCTTGCTGCGAACTGTCGGATGCGGCGGGCGTGACGGACTTGCTCAGGGGCGCGGAGGCGGTGGTGCACATGGGCGCCATCCCGGGGCCGCAGCGGGCGGAACCCAGAGCAATTTTCGAGAACAACGTGGCTGGCGACTTCAACGTCATGATGTCGGCGGCGGAATTGGGGCTGCGGCGCGTGGTGTTCTCTTCCAGCGCCTTCGGCATGGGCTGGGCCCACGACGGCAACGCCTTCGTGCCGTTGTACCTGCCGCTGGACGAGAATCACCCCATGATGCCCTTCGAACCCTACGGCCTGACCAAGCAGGTGGGCGAAGACATCGGAAGGATGATCGCCCGCAACTCGGACACCACGGTGGTCAGTCTCCGGTTCACCAACGTCGCGCTGCCCGAGGTGCAAGCCGAATTCCCGTGGCCGGCGCCTACGCCGGAGAATCCGCTGACGCTGGTGATGTGGGCCTACGCCGACGCCCGAGACGTGGCCGAGGCCCATGTGCTGGCGGTTGATGCAGAGATCGAAGAGTATGAGGCGTTCATGTTCGCCCAACCCTCCAGCCGGTTCGCGGAGCCGACGATTGACCTGATCCGAGCCAACTTCGGCGACCGAGTGGAGATACGCGAAGGACTGGAGGACACCGCCAGCGTCATCAGCACGGCAAAGGCGCAGCGGATGCTGGGATGGGCACCGCGCCACGACTGGAGGCAATGAGCGGCGCCTGCGCTGTAATCCGTAAGGAAATCGATCGACCTGGACCTATTCGTCCGGGTCGATCACTATGTCGGGGTGGGTCTCGACGCCATAGCGGGCGAACACGTCGTCGATCTGCGCCATGTCGGCGCCGGAGAGGGCCCACTCCAGGCCGGCGACATTGTCCTCGACTTCCTGCACCGTGCGCGTCCCAACCAGCGCGACGCTGACGGCCGGGTTCGACAGCACCCACCGCAGGGCAAGTTGGGGCATCCTCTTCCCCCGTGCCTCGGCAATGGGCTTGAGGTCCTCGACCACTTGCAGGTTACGCTGGAAATGCTCTTCGGCGAAGACGCCCACGTTCCAGCCCGGACGACCTCCGGTGGCCCGCCAGTCGTTGCCGCCGAAGGTGGTGTCCGCCGACATGGTGCCCGTCAACAGGCCGAAGGCCAGAGGCCCGTAGACCATGACGCCGGTGCCCTGCTCCAGGCAGTACGGGAATATCTCCTGTTCCATGCGCCGGTCGAACATGTTGAGGCCGTACTGGACAACGTCCACGCTGCGGACGGCTTCGCACTCCCGGATCTGGTCCAGGGTGAAATTCGATACGCCGACGGCGCGGACCTTGCCTTGATGGACGAGGCTGTCCAGCGCGTGCATGGTCTCGTCGAAGGGCGTATTGACGTCCGGCCAGTGTATGAGCAGCACGTCGATGTAGTCAGTGCCGAGGTTCTGCAGGCTCTGCTCCACTGAGGCAAAGATCGACACCATGCGACTGTCCCTTCCCTTGGGCCGGTCGGCATAACCCACGCCGCACTTGGTGACCACGATCACGTCCTGGCGACGGCTGCCGAGCGCCTTGCCCAGGACGACCTCCGATTCGCCCCTGCCGTAGGCCGGCGCGGTGTCGAAGCAGTTGATACCCAGGTCGATGGCGCGGTTGACGGCAGCGTCGAGCTCACTGCCGGTGACGTCACCGTAGGTTCCGCCCATCTCCCAGCAGCCGAAGCCCAGGGCGGAGACGGTCATGTCGGTTGGGCCGAATCGGCGGTATTCCATCAGGATGCTCCTGCTTCCGAGGAAAGGCTTGGGCCAGGGGACTCGGGTCGATTGCTTCGTCGATGGTATGCACCGATCCGCTTCGGCTAGTCGCCTGGCGGCGGTTCGTTGAACTCGCGCCCTTCGTCAGCCGCCCTCATGCGCGCTTCGTTCCACTGCTGCCATCGCTTGCGTTCTGCGGCGACGCCGGCAGCGTACCCTATAGCATACCCTTCGGCGTACCCTTGGGCTCGCAGTTCGGCCAGAGCCCGAGCCCGTCTTTGCTTGTCCTTGCCGATTAGCGACAGTGTGTAAAACAATCTGAACCCTCTTTACGCGGTATGCCCCGCTCACCGCCGGCTAGTCGCCCGGCGGCGGTTCATTGAATTCGCGCCCTTCAGCAGCCGCCTGATCGCGTGCCGCGGTCCACTGCTGCCAGCGTTTGCGTTCTTCGGCGATCCCTTCGGCCCTTACCTCCGCCAACTCCCGTTCCCGTCTCTGCTTGTCTTTACCAATTAGCGACAATGTGTAAAACACTCTGAAGCCTCCTTCCGCCAGCACGGCAATGATGCCGTAGGAGATGGCGCCCAGGCTCGCCATCTCTGCGACCCTATCCCAATGCTCCCAGAATCTTGCCTGACCCGTCCAGAACCACGTCATGAGCGCGGCGCCGAATGGCGAGGCCGCAAAGTGCCTGACCTGCCAACCCTCCGGCTGTACTAGCCAATTCCAGATGTGGCGGGATCATTCTTACCAGTTTCGTGAATCGTCAGAAGCAGGATTTGTGGGATTTTATGATTTAGCAGGATTGGGAGATCTCCATCACAGAACGGTTCCAATCTTGGGAATCCTTGAATCCTGAAAATCCTGCTTCTTACGAAAGTTCCTTACTCCAGGTTGGGCCATGCGCCTCGGCTGGGAGAGACCCCTTCGTAGGCGTTGGCGATGCGGAACAGGTTGCCCTCCTCCCACGGGCGGCCGATGAACTGGAGGCCGATGGGGAGGCCAAGCTCGCTGAAACCGCAGGGTACGGTAATGGCCGGGAACCCCGTGGCG
The DNA here is from genome assembly GCA_034428455.1 of Dehalococcoidia bacterium. Lineage (GTDB taxonomy): Bacteria > Chloroflexota > Dehalococcoidia > Lucifugimonadales > UBA3495 > Bin87. The sequence continues at coordinate 8,935 of DAOUHZ010000103.1, read as the reverse complement.
TTCATCGGGCTGGTGTTGCGCGAAACGTGGCCGGAACCGGGACCGCGCACCTTCTGCTGCCGTCCCTCCGCTTCGATGGTCGCAGCGTCGATGCGCGGCGCCGGCAGCGGTGTGGTCGGCGTAATGAGGAAGTCCACATCCTGGAGGACGCGGGCGTGCTCCTCCTTGATGATGCGCTGGACCTTCATGGCCTTGGAGTAGTCGCGGCCCAGCACGAACTGGCCGGCCAGGGTGCGGTAGAGGGTGTCAGGGCCGTAGTCCTCGCGATTTGACGTGATATAGGGCTCGTGGGTGACCACGCTGTCGGCCATGCTGGAGAAACGCAGCGCGCCGGCGTACTGCATGCTGGGGACGCTGACCTCGCGGGTGGCGACCCCCAGTTCCTCCAATGCGGCGATGGCGCGGCGCACGGCGGCCTCCACCTCGGGATCCAGGTGGTCGTAGTAGTAGTTGGAGGGGATGCCCATAGTCAGCCCGCTGATTCCGCGCTCCATGATGAGCGCGTAGTCGTCCACGGGAACCGGAACCGTGCTGGGCTCCAGGGGGTCGTAACCAGCAATGGCCTGCAACACCAGGGCGCTGTCGCGGACGGAGCGGGTCATCGGGCCGATGTGATCGCCGTTGAAGCTGGTGACCAGCAGCCCGCGCTGGCTGACCCGACCGAAGGTCTGCTTGAGCCCGACGACGCCGCAGAAGGCCCCGGGCAGGCGCACGGAACCGCCCAGGTCGGTTCCCAGGGACGCGAAAGTGACGCCGGCGGCCACGTTGGCGCCGCCGCCGCCGCTGGAACCGCCGGGGATGTGGTCGACGTTCCAGGGGTTGTGCACGGCGCCATAGTGCGGATTGTTCGAGGTTGCGCCGGCGGCGAACTCTTCCAGGTTTTCCTTGCCGATGATGATGGCGCCTGCCTCTTTGCAACGGCGGACGACCTCGGCGTCTTCGTCGGGCACGTGGTCCCGCAGCACCTTGGTGCCCAGCGTGGTGGTTATGCCGCCGGTAGCGATGTTGTCCTTGATGCCAATGGGTATGCCGTGGAGCGGACCCAGATACTCGCCACGAGACAGGGCTTCCTCCGCCTCTTCGGCCTGTGCCAGCGCCTGCTCGCGCATGATTGTGATGAAGGAATTCAGCGTGGGTTGACGGCGCTCGGCTTCGTCCAGGGCGGCTTCAGTGAGCTCTACGGGCGAAACCTCCCGCGCCTGGATCAGCGGGGCAACTTCGGAGATGGTCAACTTGAGCAGTTCGGAATCAGGCATCGTTTTCTCCTCCATCCGCCGGTCTGAGCAGGCGCGCGGACATGACGTCGGACAGGTCCAGGTCGCGCAGGTTCTGCAATTCGGTCAGGTAGTTCTCCAACTCGGGTTTGACCAGTTCCAACTCGGCGTCGGACAGCTCGAACCCGCCGTATTCTGCGATTATTCGCTTCATGGTTTCGTCGGAAATCGGCATTCGCCACACCTCCTGCATGGTCGAGGTTAGGCGCGAGTGTACATAGCGCGCCGTGCAGAGGCAAGAAAAGGTTTTCGCTCACGCATGCCGGTTTGCGGCGTGGGAACGTCAGAAGCAGGATTTTCAAGATTTGGGGATTATCAGGATTGGGACTATTCTGTGACGGATATCTCCCAATCCTGCCAAATCATAAAATCCCGCAAATCCTGCTTCTGACGATTTACGAAAGCAGCCGTGTCGTGCGTCAAGTGGAGTTTAGGCTGTGGGCATGATCCCGGGGCAGCCGTTTCAGATTGCCGCTCGGATTTGGCCTGTGCTATACTCGCGCTCGATATTGCGTCAGACACAGGAGAGAGGCACACAGCTTATGGTACAAGCCCCGGAACGCCCGGCGGAGAGTGCGATGAACGCGGCTCCCGCTCTGGAACCGATCACGATGAAGTCCCTGCTGGAAGCTGGAGTCCACTTCGGGCACCAGACCAGGCGGTGGAACCCGCGGATGCGCCGCTACATATTCACGCAGCGCAACGGCATCCACATCATCGATCTGCAGCAGACCATGGGGCTGATCAACGACGCGTACCGGGCTATGGTGGAGCTGTCCGCCAGCGGCGGCAAGGTGCTGTTTGTCGGCACCAAGAAACAGGCCCAGGATGTCATCGCCTCAGAAGCTGAGCGCACTGGTCAGTGGTACGTGAACCAGCGATGGCTGGGTGGTACGCTGACCAACTTTCAGACCATTAAGGGTCGCATCGACCACATGAAGCGTCTGCAGGAACAGCGGGATACGGGTTACCTGGCCCGGCTCCCGAAAAAAGAAGTGGTGCGGCTCACCCATACCCTGGACAAGCTGGAAAAGTACTTCACCGGCCTGCGCAACATGGACCGGCTGCCCTCCGCCCTGTTCGTCATCGACATCGGCAAAGAGGACATCTGCATCGCCGAGGCGCGCCGCCTCAACATTCCCATCTTCGCGATCGTTGACACCGACTGCGATCCCGGCCAGGTTACCCACGCGGTGCCCGGCAACGACGATGCAGTCCGGTCCATTCGGCTGATTACGGGCAGAATGGCCGCGGCCATCGAAGAGGGCCAGGCGCAGCGGGAAGCATTGCAGATAGCCCAGACCGAAGCGGCGGAAACCGATGGGGAAGAAGGCGACGAGGATGTCCGGCCCTTCAGCAATACCGTCACGCTTGAAGAACTGGGACAGATGATGTCCTCGCGCCCGCTGGAGCCGTAGACGGCCAATCCTGACCAACCGCATGACAGCATCAACCACAGGAGGCCCAAAAGTTGCCTGCAGTAACCGTTGAACTGATTAAAAGCCTGCGCGAACAGACCGGCGCCGGCATCAGTGATTGCAAACAAGCTCTGGAGGACAACGGCGGAAACCTGGAGCAGGCCATGGCGGCTCTGCGTCAGAAGGGTTTTGAGCAGGCTGCCAAGCGGGCCGACCGGGAGACCTCCCAAGGGCTGGTTGAAGCCTACATCCACACCGGAGGCCGGGTCGGGGCGATGGTGCAGTTGGGGTGCGAGACCGACTTCGTGGCGCGCACCGAGGGCTTCCGCACGCTGGCGCACGACATCGCCATGCAGGTGGCGGCAATGTCCCCGGTGTATCTGAACGAAGAGGACATGGACGAAGGGGACGACCGTCCTGCTGCCCAGGTTTGCCTGATGCAGCAGCCGTTCATCAAAGACGGGTCCAGGACTCTTGCCGACTTGGTGCGCGAAACGGCTGCGCAGACCGGCGAGAATGTCCGCGTGGTCAACTTCCGCCGGCTGGCGCTGGGAGAATAAAGATACAGACGAAAACGGCATCCCTCCCAGGCTGATGCTGCGCCGATATTGAAAAATGGTTTCCGCCAGCGTCACGGGTGAAACGATCTATCGCCGCGTCCTCTTGAAGGTCAGCGGCGAATCTTTACAGGGTTCTGGGCCGGATACCATAGACCCGGAGGCGGTCGCCTACATCGCCGATCAGATCATCGACGCCCACTCCCGCGGGGTGGAGACGGCGGTCGTGGTGGGCGGCGGCAACATCTGGCGCGGATCGGCCGCCGAGCGCAGGGGCATGGAACGGTCCACCGCGGACTACGCCGGCATGGTGGCGACCATTATCAACGGATTGGCTTTGCAGGACGCGCTGGAGCGAAGGGGGATCATCACCAGGACACAGTCAGCATTGCCGATACAGGCCGTGGCCGAGCCCTACATCCGGCGTCGGGCCATCCGTCACCTGGAAAAGGGGCGAGTCGTGCTGTTCTGTGCCGGAGCCGGGAACCCCTACATGTCCACCGACACGGCCTCGGCGCTTCGGGCCCTCGAAGTGGGCGCGGAAGTGCTGCTGATGGCCAAGAATGGCGTGGACGGGGTTTACGACTCCGATCCCAAGACCAATCCCGCTGCCGTGCGGTTCGGCAACCTGGAATACCTGGACGCGGTCAATCGCCGCTTGGAGGTGATGGACTCCACTGCGATGACCCTGTGCATGGATAACGAGATGCCGATCATAGTCTTTGATATATTTGAACGGGGCGCCATGGGCCGCATCCTGCAAGGGGACGTGGTGGGAACGACCATCGACGACGGCTCGCGGCGCAACGGGTCGTGAACCCAGGAACTGCCAGCTAATCACGCTCAGCCGAAAGGAGGGACCAAATGCCGGATCGCAACAACAGGAGCAACAACAGCGATCAGGATGGGCCGACCATCGAGGCCGTGCTGGCCGAAGCGGAGCGCAAAATGGGGCAATCCATCGAAGCGATGCGCCGCGACATCAGCACGCTCCGCACGGGCCGGGCAACGCCGGCGCTCATCGAAGACCTGTCGGTTGATTACTATGGCTCCCCCACTCCTCTGAAACAGATTGCTGCCATTTCGGCTCCCGACGCCCGCGCCATCATGGTGCAGCCCTGGGATCGGCAGTCACTGCGCGACATCGAGCGCAGCTTGACCCAGTCCGAAATGGGGTTCAACCCGTCGAACGACGGCAACGTGATCACCGTGCCCATCCCGCCGCTTACCCAGGAACGGCGCCAGGAGATGGTGCGCCTGCTGAAGCGCAAGGCGGAGGACAGCAAGGTCGCGGTCCGCAACGTGCGGCGCGAAGGGGTGGACTCCCTGCGCAAGATGGAGCGGGACAAGTCGATTTCCCAGGATGAGAACCGGCGCAGCCAGGACACGTTGCAAAAGACCACCGACGCCCACATCAAGGCCATCGACGAGGTGTCCGCCACGAAGGAAGCGGAAATCATGGAGGTATAGGGCAGGAATGTCATTCGCAACATGACTGATGAAGACCGTTCGCTGCGCCGGGAATACCAGGAACTGCCCAAAACTCCCCACGGAGAGCAATCCGAAAGACGGCACCCAGACATTCAACCCGAATGGATTATGCGGATTATCAGAAATCCCTACGACCAATGGGACGAAGTTCATCCGCGTACCGGAGAACCGGCGACGATACTGGTTGGGCGCATACCCCAGTTCAGTCAATGGATTAAGGTCGTTTTCGAAGGCAGCTCGGTTGAAAGCGGCAGTTTTGTGACCGCCTATGCCGACCGACAGTTGGTAAAGCGGTATGGAGGTCGCCCATGGACAAGTCAATCATAAATGACACGCTCCCAGAGCCGCGAGCGGAATATTATCCCGAAGAAGGGATCTTGTACGTGGACAACGGCAAACCATTCGGCGACGGCGAGACGATAGCTAAAGGACTGGTAGTTTTCTACGACCGGGAGAACGACAGCGAAGTGGTTGGACTGTGCGTAGAGTTTGACGCCGAAACGGTTCTCAAACCTTTCGTGGACGCAATCTTGGCCAAGTACGGCGTTCGGCGGGAGCCGCCATCGGTTGCCGTCGCTGCGCAGAGCTGACGACGCGAATACAATACAACCACGAAGGAAACGGAAATCATGGAGGTATAACCCCAGAGAAACCGGCTCTGACGCAGGGTTGTTCCGTTTGTCCTTCGTTTGCTTGATCATGTGAACGTCAGCAGATACGCGCCATGAGTGACGAAGCGGGGGAGAATGCCAGACTGCGCCAGGCATTTGATGAGATGCCGAAAACCTCCGGTCATGGGGAAACAATGCCGCAACGGCATGGCAGCGTGCGCCCGGAATGGATCATGCGCATCGTCGCCGAACCTTACGAGAGATACGAGGTCTACACTCCAGACGGAGAGCGCCGGACTGTTATCACTGGGCGTGTGCCAGAGTCCCAACAGTGGATAATGGTTGTATTTGTTGGAGATCCGGAAACGGGTGAGTTTTTGACCGCTTACCATAGAAAACAGTTGGCAAGGGTGTATGGAGGACGACCGTGGGAAATTCCGTAGGCTTATCCGAGGTTGGTTGGGAAACTCTGCCCAACGCTGACGTAAAGTACAGCCCTGAAACCCAAACGCTCTATATCAGCAACGGTCAGCCGGCCCGCATGGGCGAGGAAATCGCGCGGTGGGTTGTCGTATTCACCGATGAGGATCCGGAAGCGGATAACAACGCGAATGATGCGTTGCCGGTGAGCATCCAGATTGACGCTGCCGAAACGGTTCTCAAACCCTTCGTGGACGCAATTCTGGCCAAGTACGGCGTCCGGCGGGAGCCGCCATCGGTTGCCGTCGCCGCGCAGAGCTGACGACGCAAATACCATACAACCGGCCGCCGATAACGCAGACTTTTCCGCATAACCGACCCTTGCCCACCTCCGATAGCGGCTCCCAGAGCGCCGGTGCGAACCGCGACGCCGGCCCCGTGCCCCGCCATGTGGCCATCATCATGGACGGCAACGGACGCTGGGCGGAGCGCCAGGGCCTCCCACGCCAGTCCGGACACCAGCGCGGGGTGAGCAATATTCGGCGGATCGTCGAACTGCTGGCGCAACGCGGCGTCCAGGTGGTCACGCTCTACGCCTTTTCGACGGAAAACTGGCGGCGGCCCTCCGATGAAGTGGACAGCCTGATGGCGATCCTGGCGGAACAGATCGAGCCGCAAACCCGGGAGCTGCACAAATCGGGAGTCAGGGTGGTTCATCTCGGCGACATGAGCCCTTTGGATCCCGCGCTCCAGGAAGCGATCCGCCAGGCGCAGGACATCACCAGGCACAACTCTGGGATTACCGTCAACATCGCCTTCAACTACGGCGGCCGGGAGGAGATCCTGCAGGCGGTTCGGCGCATGATGATCGAGGGCGTGGTTCCGGATGACGTGGACGAATCGCTGTTCAGCCAGTACCTGTATACCGACGGATGCCCGGATCCGGACTTGATTATTCGCACCGGCGGCGAGCAGCGGCTCAGCAATTTTCTCATTTGGCAGGCGGCCTACAGCGAGTACTACCACACGCCGGTGCTCTGGCCGGACCTGGGCGCCGACGATTTGGATCGTGCGCTGAGCGCTTACGCGAAAAGGCAGAGGCGGTTCGGCTCCCTGGACACCCAGGATCATCCCTCCGGAGCGTAAAGCGGGTGCTGCTCCACCGGGTTCTGACTGCCCTGGTGGGCGTGCCGATAGTGTTGGCATGCATCTGGTTCGGCCCGCCCTGGATTACCCTCCTGGCGGCGGTCGCCGCAGTTATTGGCGTTAGAGAAGCGTACCGGCTGTATCCCGGTCGTCAGAGGGTATCCGAGGACGGCGACAGCGGCGACACGCCCCTGCCGTTGCTCCTGGGCGGAACGTGGGCGGTGGCGCTGGTGCTGGCCGGCGAGCTGGCGGTGCGGCCGGAGGATTTCGGATGGGCGGCGCTGGGAATATGCATCGCCGGCGCAATCGTGGCTGGCTTGTGGATGATTGCCGCGTGGCACGGGCAGCGGCCAGTCTCGACGGCGGCTTATCTGGTGATGTCGCCCGTTTACATCGGAGGGGCGTTGGCGGCAGCGGCGGCCCTTCGCGGCATAGATGGGCTGCCGAGGCTGTGGTGGAAGAAAGTCGAAGAACCAACGCCTCCTGTATCTGTTCCGCCGCACATCGAGGACGACGGTCTCGGCGAAGCGTTCGAGTCGGTCTACCAAGTCCCGGCGGACGACGGGGGAGTCTGGCTGTTGCCCGACATAATCGGTTCCGATTTAGCGCGGGAATTGACGGTTCTCACGGAAACCGGATGCTGGTGGCTCCTCCTGGCGATCCTCACCGTGTATGCGGCGGACACCGGGGCCTACGCCGTGGGGCGTTTGCTTGGGCGTAATCGCATGGCGCCCGGCATCAGCCCGGGGAAAACGTGGGAGGGAACGGCTGGCGGAATACTGTTCGCGGTTATCGCCGCGGTTGTCCTCGGAGCGCTGTTCCCGCTGCGATTGGAGATTTGGCACCTGGCGGTAATCGGTGTTATTTTAGGCGCCGTATCGCCCATGGGTGATCTGGTCGAATCCAAAATCAAACGGCTGGCTGACGCCAAGGATTCAGGCAACCTGTTCCCCGGCCACGGAGGGATGCTGGATCGGTTGGACAGCCTTCTTCCGTCCCTAATCGCGGTGTACATCCTGGCAGCCGTGAGTACCCCCTAAATCGACCCGGAAGCGAACACATGCGGCGCATCGTCATACTCGGCTCCACCGGATCAATCGGGCGTCAGACGCTGGACATCGTGCGGGCGTTTCCCGACGAGTTTCAGGTGGTGGGACTGGCCGCCGGCAACAACACCGCCTTGCTCCTGGATCAGGTATCCGAGTTCGCTCCCGATTACATCTGGTGCTCCAATCCGCCCGGGGCATTGCCCGACGGCGTGAAAATGCTGCCCATGGCCGAGATGGCGTCGCTGCCCGAGGTGGACCAGGTCATGGTCGCGTTGATGGGCGCGGTGGGCCTGACTCCCACGTTGAGCGCCCTGCGCGCGGGGAAGCAGGTCGCGCTGTCCAACAAGGAACCCATCGTCATGGCGGGCCAGGTGCTCAAGGAGGCGGAAGCCGCATACGGCGGGGTTATCCTGCCCGTGGACAGCGAGCCCAGCGCCATCTGGCAGTGCCTCCAGGGGGAAGACAACCACATCCGGAGGCTGATGATCACCGCCAGCGGCGGCCCGTTCCGGCGCACGCCACTGGATGAACTGGACGCCGTCACCCCCGAGCAGGCGCTGCGGCATCCGACCTGGCGCATGGGTGACAAGATCACCATCGACTCGGCCACGCTGATGAACAAGGCCTTTGAGGTGATCGAATCCCATTGGTTGTTCTCCGTGCCCTGGGAGGACATCGCCGTGGTGGTGCATCCTCAGAGCACGATACATTCGATGGTCGAGTTCGACGACGGGTCGGTGAAGGCGCAGTTGGGTCCGCCCAGTATGCGTCTCCCCATACAGTACGCGCTGTTTCACCCCAGGCGTTTCGCCAACGACGAGATACCGCGCCTGGACATTGGCGCTCCCTGGTCCCTGGACTTCGAACCGCTGGAACCGAAGCGCTTCCCCTGCTTTGACCTGGCGGTCTCCGCCGGCAAGACGGGCGGAACCATGCCCGCCGTGCTCAGCGCCGCCGATGAAGTGGCGG
>DAOUHZ010000102.1:0-19457 GCA_034428455.1 Dehalococcoidia bacterium | reverse complement strand
AACGGGAAAAACGCCTAGACGAGTTTCGTCACGGTGACGGTCACTTTCAGTCGCCATCCAACCGATTTCCGAGTAGCGAAATTTCCTCCATGACGGCCGTGCCCGGCTTGCCGCCTGCGGGCATGGATGCTAAAATTACAGCACGCTGGTTGACTTGTCCCAGCGCTTTGCTCCCCTGTAGCTCAGCGGTAGAGCGGGCGGCTGTTAACCGCTAGGTCGCAGGTTCGAATCCTGCCGGGGGAGCCATTTTGGTGTGTACGGCCGGCGTCGCTTGGGCGGAATTTAAGCGACGGTGCGAGAGCCGCGCTGCAAAGTCCCAACCTTTTGCCTGTTGCTGGTTGGGATGTTTATAAAAAGTGACATCCGCCTTATCAGACCAAGCCGATATTTCGGGAGGTAGAATATGCGAAACATACTCAAGAATTTCACCGTTGTTATCGCCGTCGCAGCATTGTTTGCGATTGTCGCTGCGTGCGGCGGCGGCGGAGAGGCTCCGGCAGCGCCCGCCGCTCCGGAACAGCCCAACACACCGACCCAGCAGCCTGCCGGCGGCGCTTCCGGGGGGACTGCCACCGGGACTGCCGAGCAACCTACGCCGGCTCCCGCCATGTCCGACGAGCCCTTCCGGGTCGGCGTGATGGAATCCCTCACGGGCCCCGGCGAAACTTACGGCAACGTGGCCCTGCAGGCCAAGCAACTGGCCGCGGACGAAATCAACGCCGCCGGCGGCATCAACGGCCGGATGCTGGAACTCATCGCGGAAGACTCCAAGTGCTCCGCTCAGGACGCCATCACGGCCTATAACAAGCTCACCGACGTTGACGGCGTCAAGATTATCCTCGGAACCTCATGCAGCGGCGCCATGCTGGGCGCGGCTCCCCTGGCCGAGGCGGACGGCGTGATCCTGTTCTCCGGATTGGCAACGAACCCTGACATTGCTCACGCTGGCGACTACATTTTCCGCACCTCGATGAACGACCTCCATCTGGGCATCGACACCGGCAACGTGATTTGGGCCGACGGCCACCGGCGTCTGGCGACTATCACCGAGACCACCGACTACGCCGAAGGCGTGCGCCGCACCACGGCCGAGCACTTCGTCTCGCTTGGTGGAGAGATAGTGGCCGAAGAACGCTACGCCTCTGACATCACCGATTTCCGCAGCCAGTTGACCAAAATCATCAACGCCAACCCCGACGCCATCCACATTGCCGCCCAGGCCGAGTTTTCTGGCGGCACTGTCGTCAAGCAGGTCCGGGAGCTGGGCTACGAGGGGCCGCTCTACTCTGAAATCGTCCCGGTGGGCGCTACCGCTCTGGAAGTTGCCGGCGACGCCGCCACGGGCCTGAAAGCCGTTACCGCGGAACTGGACCCGGCCAACCCCAAGGCCCAGGAAGTTCTGGAAAACTTCCGGGCCCGCTACGACTACATCACGCTGCCCTGGTATCTCGGTTCCGCCTACGACGACGTGTACATCGCCGCCGAGTGCCTGAAGCAGACCAATGACGACCAGGACTCCGCCGGGTTCCGGGACTGCATGTATGGGATCACCTGGACCGGCGCCATCGGCGAGAACTACAGCTTCGACGCCGACGGCGAAGTGGTCGGCTTGGCCAACGCGGTAGTGGAGGTTCTGCCGCTGGACGAGCGCACCGAGGGTAACCAGGGCTACCGCATCCTGGGACAGGCCGGCAGCCCGGCCGCCGTCAGCGCCCCGCAGCCGGTCGCCGCTCCCGTGTCGCAGGAACCTTTCCGCATCGGCGCGATGGATGCCCTGACCGGCGTCGGCGAGTCTTACGGCAACCCCATCCTCCAGGCCAAGTTGCTCGCCGTTGAAGAGATCAACGCCGCCGGCGGCATCAACGGCCGGATGCTGGAACTTGTCCCCGAAGACTCCAAGTGCGCCGCTCAAGACGCCATTACGGCGTACAACAAATTGACCGACGTGGACGGCGTCAAGGTCATTCTGGGCACCACCTGCAGCGGCGCGATGCTGGGCGCGGCTCCGCTGGCCGAGGCCGATGGCGTTATCATGCTGTCCGCTTCCGCCACCAACCCCGACATCAAGGTGGCCGGCGATTACATTTTCCGCACCGCAATTGACGATAACAAGCTGGGCATCGACACTGGCAACGCCATCCATGCCGACGGCCACCACCATCTGGCGACCATCACCGAGTCCACCGACTACGCTGAAGGCGCGCGCCGCACCACCGTCGCCCGTTTTGAAGAACTGGGCGGCCACGTCGTCGCCGCTGAAAGCTACTCTTCGGACGTGACGGACTTCCGCACTCAACTTACCAAGCTGATTGCGTCGGAGCCTGACGCCATTCACCTGGCGTCGCAAGGCGAATTTTCCGGCGGCACTATCGTCAAGCAGGCGCGTGAGGTGGGTTTCGAAGGCCCCATCTACACTGAGGCCGTGAACACCGGCCCGGAGGCGCTGCGCATCGCCGGCGAGGCTGCCACCGGCATGAAGGCCATCATCCCATTGGGTCTCACGGAAAGGGGCGAGCAGTTCCTCAAGGACTTTGAAGCTCACTATGGCAGTCCGGCGACCCAACCCTGGTTCCAGGCTTCCGCCTACGACGACGTGTATCTTGCCGCAGAGTGCCTGAAGCAGACCAACGACGATCAGGACGCCGACGGCATCCGGGATTGTCTGTACGGCTTGACCTTCAGCGGAGCCATCGGGGAAAACTACACCTTCGACTCCGACGGCGAAGTGGTCGGGCCGGGCAACGTAGTTGTCCAAATCCTCCCGCTGGCCGAGCGCAACGACGACAACCTGGGTTACACGGTGCTGGGTCCGGCTCCTGCGCCCTAACCGCTCCCTCACCGGATCATCCATAGCAGAGGGCCAGCCGTGGCTATTCGGCTGGCCCTTTGTGCTATGATTGCGCCGGCTATAACTTGCTTTAAGTGAATCTTAGACTGGCGAGGATTTCGTTGGCAGGCAATCGTGAAAGCGCCCGCGGGCTCCCCAGATTGATCAATGTGCCAGGCACGCGGCTCCTTGCCGCCCTGCTGACGGCCCTCGCCCTGGGCTACATCGCCTGGAAAATCGGGCAAGCGCCGCCACAAGCCCTGCAATTCGCGTTCAACGGGCTGGCCGTCGGCGCCGTCTACGCCCTGTTGGCGATGGGCTTCACGCTGGTCTACAGCACGGTTTGGTTCTTCGATCTCTACTACGGCGCGGCGGCGGCCCTGGGAGCCTACGGCGTTTTCTATCTGCGCACTGACCCGTCATTGGGCAGTCGCCTGGACATCAACAGCATTCCGGTAAACGTGGTCTTCGGACTCGTGGTCGCCGGCGTGGTCGCCTGGACTTTGCACACAACATTTGAACCACGTCTGCGCGGACGCGCCAGCCCGGCGGTGACCCGCGCCGGGGTTGTTGCTTTCGGCGTGGCCGTCGGCGTGTACACCGCGGCGGTGCTTTCGTACCCGGAGCATCTGCACCTCACTCTGAGTCCAGCCGTGGGGCTGGCAACGGCGGCAGCCGCAATCCTGGTCGCTCAAAGAGCTGCTCACGCGGTGGCCTCACGGGTCAACTCAAATATGATCGCGCTGATCGCTGCCATTCCGGCCGCCGTGTTGGGCGCATGGTGCGGCTACCTCCTGTCGGGGGCGCCGGGGTCCGGCCTGTACCTCAGTTGGGCCGTATCGTGCTTGCTCGCCGGTTGCGTGGGATTGGCCCTCTATCGCGGGCTCTACGTGTACATGCGGGAGCGGGCCCGCTCTCCACTGATCATGCTGGTGGCGTCTTTGGGCATCCTGCTGGCCATTGCCGCGCTCATCGTCATCGTATTCCAGAGCGCGGCCCGGCCGCTGCCCGATGCCTTTGGCAGCGCCCCGTGGAACATCGCCGGCGCGCGCATCAAGGGATTCAACGTGTTTGCCATCGGCGTGGCTCTTGCCGGTTTCGCCGGCATGTGGTTCCTGCTGAAGATGACCTCCTTTGGGCGCGCCGTACGAGCCATCGGCGACGACGAAGAAGTGTCCAAGGTGGTCGGCATCAACACCACCGCCATCATCGCCATCGTGTTTTTCATCGGCGCGCTTTATGCTGCAATGGCCGGCATCCTGACCGGACACGATACCGCCGTACAGCCCCGCATGGGACTGCTGTTGCTGTTGAAGGGTTGGATCGCCTCGGTGGTCGGGGGCATCGGGAACCTCTACGGAGCGATCGTCGGCGGGTTCGTGCTGGGATTGGTGGAGCAGTTCGGCATCTGGGACCTGGCCGGCGAATGGAAGGATGCCATCTCGTTCGTGTTGCTGATCCTGTTCCTGTCCTTCTGGCCGCAGGGTCTCATTCCGAGAAGGTGATTCCGTGCCGGTAAACATGGAGGGCGTCCGCGAGTTCGCCCGTCTCGCACGAAACCCGGCCGATCTGGTCCGCAGCGCTCGCGGCAACATCGAGCTGTGGGCAAATCTGTTCGTCATCGGGTGGGCGGTGGCGTTCATGCTGTGGCAGGGCGCCGGGTTCGCTGTAATCGTGCTGACGGTCTTCGCCATCTGGGCGATCCTGGCGGTGAGCCTGAACCTGGTTGTAGGTTTCACGGGATTGCTATCCGTCGGACACATTGGCTTCTTCGGGTTGGGCGCCTACACCATGGCGATCCTCACTTCGGACCCTGCCTACGAGCAACTGCGGACAGAGGCGATACCCACCTTCGGGTGGCCGTTCTTCGCAGTGCTGCCGGTGTGCGTCGGGTTGGCTGGGTTGGCCGCCCTCCTGGTCGGCATAGCTTTCAACCGGTTCCGCGACGACATTTTCGTGCTGGTATCCTTCGGCTTCGCCATCATCGCCTACAGCGTGTTCCTTAACCTGCGCAGCGTCACGCGCGGAGCCTTCGGGATTCACGAGATCGCGCGGCCGCAGGTCGCCAACTGGGTGCTCGATGGTGAGGTTGAGTTCCTGCTGCTGGCGTTGGCGTTTCTGGTCCTGGTGATGCTGATATCGTGGTTCATCACCACGTCGTCCTTCGGCAGAGTCCTGACCGCCATCCGGGAGGACGAGCAGGCCATCGAGGTGTTCGGCTACCGGGCCACGCACTTCAAGCTGGCGGTCTGGGTCATATCGGCGATGATGGCCGGGTTGGCCGGCGGACTCTTCGCCAGTTGGACTAAGTTCATCGACCCTTACTCGTTCATCCTCCTCGAGTCGGTTCTGCTGGTGTCCATCGTCATCCTGGGCGGTCTGGCCACCATCTGGGGATCCTTGCTGGGCGCGATGGCGTTCGTGCTCCTGGAGGAAGGTATGCGGTTTTTGACCTTCGTTCCCACGGAGTACACTGGCCAGGCGCGCCAGGTGGTCCTGGGAATACTCCTGGTGCTGCTGATGCTGTTCCGGCCGCAGGGACTGGTGGGGAGGTATCGTCTATGACCACGGATAACGAAGCTTTGGCACTGCAAACCGAGAGCATCTCCAAGCACTTCGGCGCGGTGAAAGCCGTGGACGAGTTGAGCCTGTCCATCCCGCGTCAGGGCACCACCAGCATCGTGGGACCCAACGGGTCCGGCAAGTCGACGCTGGTGAACCTACTCAGCGGTGTGCTTCCGCTGGACGGTGGCATGGTAATCATCGACGGAGCCGGCCTTCGGGTGGTGCACGCTTACGAGACCCCTGAGCACGGCCTGACCCGCACCTTCCAGGAAGTCCGGCTGTTCGACCAGATAACCGTTTGGGACAACATCATGGTGGTGCTGACCGAACGGTCACTGTTCCCATCACTGATCGAGCGAGTCCGACCGGCCAAGCGCCGCAAAGCCCAGGAGATCCTGGAATCGGTTGGCATGTGGGAGAAGCGCGACTCGCTGGCCATGGAACTGTCCTACGGCCAGCGCAAGCTGCTGGAAATCGGCCGCGCGATGGCGATGGACGTCCAGACCTACCTTTTTGATGAGCCCTTCGCCGGATTGTTCCCGCAGATGCTGGAACGGGTCAAGGACATCATGAAGCAGATGCGCACGGACGGCTACACCATCGTGTTCGTGTCCCACAACATGGACATCGTGCGCGAACTGTCGGATCGGATCATCGTGCTGGACAGCGGCACCCTGCTGGCCGCCGGCGATGTGGAGCCGGTGCTGGGCAGTCCCGAAGTCATCGAGGCATATCTGGGGGCATGATGGCGTTAGCGTCGGTGCAAACCGGGGGGCAGGCCGATGGCAACGGTGAAGCCCCGCTGCTGGAGCTGGTAGGCATATCCGTCGAGTACGGCGCGGTCCGCGCGTTGGACGACGTCTCCATGGGCGTCCAAAAGGGCGAGGTGGTCGCGGTGATGGGACCCAACGGGGCCGGCAAGTCCACCGTCTTGAAAGCCGTGATGGGCCTGGCGCCGGTGGTTTCCGGCCGGGTGTACTGGCGCCAGCAACCTCTCGCCGCCGCCACCCACGAGATCGTCAAGGAAGGCATTGCCTTCGTGCCCCAGGGCCGACGCGTTTTCACGCACCTGACCATCACCGAGAACCTCGAAATGGGCTGCATCTACTTGGGCGACCGGGCGGAGAGGGCGAACCGGCTCGATGCAGTGATGGAACTGTTCCCGGTGCTCTATGAAAAGCGCAAGGATATGGCGAGCGCGATGTCCGGCGGTCAGCAGCAGATGCTGGCCCTCGGTCGCGGGTTGATGGCGTCACCGGAGGTCTTGCTTCTCGACGAGCCGACCCTTGGCCTGGCCCCCATCATCGTCAAAGAGGTATTCGAAAAGGTCGCGGAGATCAGCGAACGGCTCGACACCACCATCATGGTGGTGGAGCACAACATCAAGGGCGTGCTGGACATCGTGGATCGCGCCTACGTGCTGGACAAGGGAACCGTCGTCCACAACGGCACGCCGGAGTCGATCCGGGAAACCGACATACTGACCCAGGTGTTCCTGGGGAGCGCATAGCAGCTGCCAGTCCCTGTTACGGGTTTCTCAGGCGGGCGTTTTCTGCCTCCAGCTCCCGAATGCGTGTTTCAGCGGCGATGAGTTCGTTATCAGTTTCGTCGTAGGTGCGCAAGTAGCGCCGCGCAACCGGGTCGTACCAACGCAGTTCGCCGCGCTCCCAACACACATCCAGGTTCAACACGTCGCTGTGCCCCCAGTACCGTTCCGCGTCCACTTGCACGATGTGTATTGGCTGGTAAACGCCATTGACCAGACGATCGCCGGCCAAAGCCTGCTGGTACCACCGGCCCCCTTGCGAGTCAAACCGCCAGTATTCCGTAACCCCGAATCGAGCGTAGTCGATCCGCTTGCGGGTTTCATCGTTGCGCGCGGTGTTTGGCGAAGCGATCTCCAAAGCGAAATCCGGCGCCTTGCCGTGTTCGTCTATGGAATAACCCATCTCAGCAACCACCAAATCTCGGTCGACATCGAACGCGATCAACAGATCTGGAACCCGGATCACTTCGCGCCGGGTATGGATGTTCCAGCCGATGGGAACTTCTCCGATGACTACGGTGCTTTGCGGGGCACCGAGGTGGCGCCGCAAGGCGGGCTGATGGCCCTGGTCGTTGAGATGAAGGGCGTTCTGCATATCATCCCTGGGTGGAAAATCGGGAAATTGACCAGCGGGCTTGGCAGCAGGCGGCGCAATTCTTTTGCTAGTCATAAAAGACCTCGTGGGGGAGGCTCAGTGTCTGTACCTTGGCCATTATAGTCAAGGGTTTGGAATTACCAAAAGGCCACGGCATGATAGCCGTGGCCTGATTGATTCCCGGGCGTTGCTGGCGATCAGAGTTCGCCGGCGAACATCGCTGTCTGCTTGCTGAACACCTGAACCCGATGACGGGGAGCCTCCAACACGAATACTCGGCCGTCGTCGCCCACCTCAATGGCAATGGGACCCTGGAAAGCGCCTTCCCGCTCCGACAGGTCCAGCGCGCGCTCGCGAGCTCGCACGATGGTCGGGTCAAGGTACACGCGCTCCGCGCCCCACTTGGAGAGGCCGGCCTGTCCACGCATGGTCGTAATGTAGCTGCCGTTGGCCCGGAACACCTGCACGCGGTCGTTCCGGTAGTCCGTGACGAAGATATGACCATCGCTGTCGACGGCCACACCGGTGGGCCGGTCGAACTCGCCCTCACCGTCGCCGGAAGTGCCGAACTTCATCAGGAAAGTGCCGTCGGGAGCGAACTTCTGGATGCGGTCGTTCCGCCAGTCGGCAACGTAGACGTCGCCGTCTTGGTCGATTTCGATGCCCCAGGGGTGGTCGAATTCGCCGTCCCCGGCGCCTTTTTGACCCCAGCTGAACTTGAACTGCCCGTCTTTGGTGAATACCGAAACCCGGTGGTTCCGGCTCTCCACGACGTACAGGTTGTCGTCCTTGTCAAAAGCCAGGCCGGCCGGCCGGTTGATTTCCCCCTCGGCGGAACCGGGGATGCCCCACATGCCGATCCAGTTGCCCCGTTCCTGGTCATAGACGGATATCCGGTTCAGCCATTCGTCGGCGACGTAGGCAATGCCCTGGCTATCCAACGCCACCGAGGTCGGCCACATGAACGAACCGTTGGGCGTGGTCTCGTCCGCGTCTTCCGGCGGAATCTTCTGCCCGAACTCGGCGACCACTTCCTGTTCGTCAGGATTGAAGACGGTGACACGCTTGCACGGGAAGAAGGCCGGGGTCTCAGTGCCGCGGCTCAGCACGTACAGCATCCCGTTGTCGTCGCGCGTAATGGCGACCGGGTTGAAGAACCCGTTGCCGCTGCGCACTTCCTGCCGGCCAATGGTATGACTGTATTGAAACGTTACCGGCGCGATCTCAGTCGCAGTAACCATAATTCACCTTCCAAATTTCACGCCGTAGAATTCCAACCGTCCGTCAATCGCAGTGTAGGGGCAGGTTCACAACCTGCCCCTACATCGCGTCCGTTCCTGCCGGCGTGACGGACAGGGGTTGCAGTCGCCTACTTGATGAAGTCGAACTGCTCGTAGGAGCCCTTCAGGATCTCCTGGTCATCCAGGTCCAGCCACTTGTCCAAGATGGTGGCGTAGGTGCTCCGGAAGTCGTTGTTCCACTTCAGGTCGCCCTCGTCCAGCTTGTCCGGCTCCAGGGACGGGTACTCGCCGTAGAGACCGCCCTTGACGCCGTCGCCGATTACGAAGGCCACGCTGCCGGAACCGTGGTCGGTGCCGGAGCCGTTTTCCTGCACGCGGCGGCCGAACTCGGTGAAGAGCAACATGACCACTTCTTCGTTGGCGTTGTGCTCTTTCAAGTCCTGGTACAGGTCGTTGACCGCACGGGACACCTCGCCCCACAGCTTGGCGAAGGAGGTGGGCTGGTTGGCGTGGGTGTCGAAGGCGCCGGGGTTCAGGCCGGTGTACAGGACGCGGGTGCCGAAGCCAGCGGTATGCACCTGGGCAACGTTCTTGACCCACTGGGAGAACATGTCCCCGCCGTACTCGACGCTAGAGGAGTAGATCTCCGGCGCGGTGCGCAGGATGTCGGCGCCCTTCAGGGCGTCCAGTCCGGTCTGGGACAGGTATTCGTTGATGGGGCCGGAGCCGACCATGGGCGAGTACATGCGGGAGAAGATATCCAGAGCCTCTGAACGCTGCTCCTCACCGTCAATACCGGTGAGCACGCCGTAGGTCTCCAGGTTGCCGACGGAGGCGACGGACACGCCCGGCGCTGCCAGCGCGCGGGGGAGGCCGCGACCGAAGTTGACCGCAGTCAGGACGTTTTCCTTGTTGGGGTCGAGGTCCTGGATTGCGCGGCCCAGCCAGCCCTCGGTGGACATCTTGGCCGGCTCGGCCGTGTGCCAAATGTCCATGGACCGGAAGTGCGAGCGGATGGGGTTGGGATAGCCGATGCCCTGGATGACGGCGACCTTCCCGTCGTCGTACATATCCTTGATGGGGGCCATGGCCGGGTGGAACCCAACCTTGTCATCGACGGCCAGGACTTCTTCAACCTCCACCTTCAGGTGGGGGCGGTAGTCCTTGTACAACGGGTCGTTGTAGGGAATGATGGTGTTCAGGGCGTCAAAGGCGCCCGACATCTGCAGAACTACCAGGACCGGATCTTTCTTAGTAGCGGTCACGATTTCTCCTCCCGTGGGATGGGTTGCGTGGTTTGTTTTCGGATTTGCGCCAGCCAACGATTGCCAGGCTAGGCGTAGATATATTCCTTGGTGGCGACGATCATTTGCAGCAACTCGCTGACGCGGTCGCCGAACTCCCTGGTGTCGGTGTGCAGGGTGCCGCCCCTGGTCAGGCTGGCCGCCAGCATCTCCCGGGTCTCGGGAGCCAGCTCATAGTGGCCCATCAGCAGGCAGGTAGTGTCTACCATGTCCTCCGGTGAGATGACCGGGCCCTGATCCGCCAGGCGATCAATGATCTCCTTCACGCCGGGCTGCTTCACGTCGCCCACGAAATCGGCGGTGAAGTTGATGCGGTGCACCAGCGTGCCGCCATCGATCCACTCGTGGCCGGTGTGCCATCCTTCCACCGACGGCGGGTTGTAGATCTCCTGGCCCATGTGCTTCATCTCGTCGAAGATGAACTCGAAACCGGGCTTGGGCTCCGTCCAGTCGCCCACCAGTCGCAGGGTGCCGATCACGGTTTCGATGGGGCTCTTCACGCGCTGGAAGCGGGCGTTCTTGAATGCGTCGGAGTGGAACAGCACCCGCAGCATGGACCGGATATCATAGCCGGAGCGGAAGTACTCTTCCTCCAGCATCTTGATGGTGTCCATGTCCCGGGGCGGGGTCTCCATCCAGGCCGGAACCTGCGCTTCGTCGGCCACGAAGTAGCTGTACAAGTGGCGGGAGATGAATCGGGCGGTGGCCGGCTGCTTGGCGATGATGTCGATCACATCCTCGCCGTTGAAGTTGCCGGTTTCGCCCAGGAAGGTCTTGGTATCTTCGTCGTGATCGTCCGGGTTGTAGACGAACCTGCCGGAATATCGCCCGTAGGGCTGGCCGGGGATGTTGTTGGCGATGGTCCAGCCGGTGAACGCGCGGGCGCATTCCTTGACGTCGTCCTCGGTATAGTTGAACTCGCCGTCCATGCCGACGCCCATTGAGAACAGCTCCAGCAACTCACGGCCGTAGTTCTCGTTGATGGCGCCCTTATGGCTCAGGCAGTTATCCAGGAAGAAGATCATCGCCGGGTCGCGGGATATCTCGACCAGCAGTTCGCGGAAGCTGCCCATCCCGTACCGGCGGAACATCTCGATTTCATCCCACGACGAGGGGTAACTCTGGGTCTTGCTGTCGGCGGTGCACAGGATCCCATGCCAGAAGAGGCACATCTTCTCTTCCAGCTGGTTCCGGGAATTGATGAACCGGAAAGCCACGTACTCGGGCAGGCCGCGCGTTTGGTGGCTCCACTCTATGAAGCACCGCTCGGCAATGTCCAGGTCCATCCCATGATCGTGTTGTTCGGGGTGCAGCAACTCGTCCACGGTTGCGTCGTACCCCTTGGCCGCGCGGGCCTCCAGCTCATCGTACTTTGCGCCGAAACCGGCCCGGCGCATGAGATGAGCCATCAATCCAATGTCATGGTCATCGTGTGCCATTGATAAAGCCTCCTCGATCTGAATCAACAAATCGCCATCGGTATCCTACCATTAAGCGGCAAGCCGCTCAACCTTATCGATACGGGAGACGGCGTGGTCACCCACTTCGTTACGGTTATCGTCGCAAGTTATTGACCCGGATTGAGAATTGACCGGAAGCCGTCCCGGGAGTTTCCGATCACTCGGTCGGCACCCGCGCGTTGAAGATCCGGCCGTACTGCACAAATGCCACCACGGTGGCCACGGCCAGGCCAAGGGCCAGCACATCCAGGACCGCCGTCAAGGCCGGCATCCAGAATACGCCGCTGCCTCCCGCAACGCCAAGCGTTTCCATCACGACGGCGATCAGGATCCGAACCGCTACCACGCCGGCGGTGGCGCCGGCAATCCACCAGCGGCGCAGGGCCAGCCATCGCTTCATCGCCAAATCTCAACCCGGCGCAGAGTTTGACGCATATCCAGTTTCACCCGAGCTGTCATTGCGAGCGAAGCGCGGCAATCTCGTCGCTGGAGGGGGCCATCCTTCTTGTAATGAGATCGCCACGTCGCTACGCTCCTCGCGATGACAGACCGGGTACGCTTACGGGCGTAGAGCGCCTAAATCGGCGGGCGCTGCTCGTACCAACGGGCGTGCTGCTGGTAGGTGTAGGCGGCCTGGATAACACCCGGCTCGTCGAAGGGCTTGCCGGCGAATTGCATCCCGATGGGCAGACCCCGCTCGGTGAAGCCGCACGGAACCGAGATGGCCGGCAGGCCGGTGGCGTTGAACGGAGCGGTGAAGCTGCGGCCTCGGGCCGTGCTGCTCGGATCGTAGCCTTCGAATGCCGCCGCCGGCTGGGTCATGGTAGGCGTCACCAGCAGGTCAACATTCTGCATGACCTCGGCGAACTCCCGGCGCGCCCAGGTGCGGACCCGCTGCGCCTGTAGATAATCCGCAGCCGACATCATGCCGCCCACCCGGAACCGCCCGCGCACAATCTCGCCGAACTCCTCCGGACGCGACTTAAGGTTGGGCTCGTGGTACGCATAGGCCTCGCTGACCATGATGACCGAGTTTGCGGCGCGGATGTAATCCAGGCTGGGCAGAGATACTTCCTGCACGGTCGCGCCGAGGCTCTCCAACTCGCCAATGGCCTTCTCCACGGTGGCGACCACCTCCGGGTTGACGCTGGGGTCGGGATCGAAGAAGTAGTGGCGCGGGATGCCCAGCCGGACTCCGCGAATGTCCTCGCGCAGAGACCGCGAGTAATTCGGCACGGGAGCCTTGCTGGAAGTGGGATCCTTGGGATCGTGTCCGGCGATGGCCTGGAGCATGTAGGCGGTGTCCTCCACGGTCCAGGTCATGGGGCCGGCGTGGTCCTGCGACCAGCTCAGCGTCACCACACCGTATCGGCTGACGCGGCCGTAGGTCGGTTTCAGTCCGACGATGCCGCACAGGGACGCCGGCCCGCGAATCGACCCGCCGGTGCAGGAACCGAGCGCGCCCAGCGCCTGCCCGGCAGCCACCGCCGACCCGGAGCCGCTGCTGGAGCCGCCGGTGATGTGGTTCAGGTTCCAGGGGTTGCAGGCCGGCTCGAAGGGCGTGGTCCAGTCGGGGCCGCCCAGAGCAAACTCGTGCATCGCCAGCTTGCCCAGCAGGATGCCGCCCGCGTCCTTCAGGCGGGCGGTGGTGGTGGCATCCTCGGTGGGTACCCGCTCGATGTCCACACGGGATCCAGAGGTAGTGCGGACGCCGGCGGTGTCGTACAAGTCCTTTAGGGCGAAGGGAATACCGTGCATGGGGCCGCGGTATTCGCCGCGCAGCATTTCCGACTCGGCGACCCGGGCCTGCTCCAACGCCTCATCGGCCAGAAGCAGGATGAAAGAGTGCAGCCGGTCGTCTGTGTCGGCAATGCGGTCCAGGCAGGCGCGGGTCAGTTCGACGGGCGACAGTTCGCCCCGGCGCATGAGCTCTCCGGCCTGGTGGATGGTGAGGAAATACAAACGCTGGTCAGCAGTAGCCATGGGATGGTAACTCCTTGGGACGTTGTGATCGCTTCTGCTCGTGGGGCCAGCTATTCTTCAGGCCAGTCGGGACGAAACTCGACTACCATTTCAGTGGCGCCGAAGCTGATCTGGTGGAGCTCGTAGGCATACCCAGCGTACAGATCGTAGATGGGCTTGATCTCCTCGACCTCCTCGCGGGTCATGCCGAGACCGGCCTGTTCCGCGATCCGCTGAAGATCGTCAATGGACATTTCGCTCGGATGGGGCATCGTCGAACCTCCGTGGTCAAACGCGCTTGTGAGTTCGTCAGTTGCCGGGGCGGTAAATTCTGGCGCGATTATACATCGGAGCCGGCTCTATGCACCGTAGGGGCTACGGTTCCCGGAATATCTCCTCGCCGCGTTGCAGGCGCAGGGCGATCTGGTAAGTCTGGCCCACGGCCCGCGAGGTTGGCGCGTGGGCGGCCAGGTAACGCGCCATTCCCATCAGCACGTGCCGCCCGGATTCCGTTCCCCGGCGCTCCCGGTACTGCCCTAACCCGGCGTCGACGATCTGGAAGGAGTGGAATCCCGCGTCCTCGGCCAGCATGGCGTGTCCCAGGGCAGCCATCAGCGCGTCGGGTTCCCCGGCGCCGGTCAGGTGACGAGACACGAGATGCGACACTTCCTCTACCTGCTGACGCACGTTCATCAAGTTGCCAAGCTCCGCCAGCAACGCCGCGCTATTTACCGGATCGTGTCCCGTGTCGGGAATGCGCTGGGCCGGCATGTTGAGGAATCGGTCAAGGTAGACGCTCATGGCGACGTCAAAAACCCCGCGCAGCAGTTGCACCGACGGCGCACGCTGCAACGCACGGTGCAATGCGTTGGCCGCCGTCAGCGTGTTGTGCACCGTGTCCCAATCGCCAAACTCGTTAGACACGTGGAAGTGCGCCATCCGCAGGAAGGCAGCGTAGGCAACTGCGGAGCCAAGTTGCTCAGCCGTGGCTCCGAAACGTATCGCTGCTTTGATGGCGTCGATGATGTCCGTTGGGGAATCGCCAAGCATTTCACGAGCCAGGGCGTCGGCATCGTCCCAACCGGACACGTTGCGACCCTGTTCACACAACGCTGGCAATTCTTCGCGGGCCTGCCACACCAGGGAAGCCAAATCGATGGGGTGCCGCCACGCGCTGAGTTCCTGGCTGCGACGGGCGCGGGCCATGCCGTGGACCAGGCTGGTCAGCGTTTGGCTGGCATGTTCCCAACCGATATGGTCGAGTAGCTCGAACGCCTTGTTGGCGAAATCCAGCGTGTGGCCGGCATCCAGGTAGATGTGGTCAGTGCTTGCCGCGAAGATCATGTCCGCGATGTCACGCGCCGACAAATCCAGTTCGATGGCAGTGCGGAGACACCGTTCGGCGGCGTCCTCGTCTCGAACGTCGATGAAGTTCCGGAACCACTGCTTGAAGACCTGCGGCCGGGTCTCACCGGTAGGCAATGGGTCCACCACAAAACGGGGCGGCCGGCCGGCGCACTCCCGCGACACGTGAAGCAAGCCCTGGTACAGTGCCAGCGGACGGTCCTCTTCAGCAAGATGCGGGAAGAGGTTGGCCGTCGCAGTAAGGATGGTCATGGCGGGTCCCCATCCGTCCGACGTGTACCTGGTGCCGAAATCGGCGCCAATCCGCAGCGGCACGCGGTAATCCGCTCCAGCGACGTGCAAGCCTAACACCGACTTGGCGGAAACCAGGCGTATGTTGTGCTCCAGACCGTCGCGGAGCCGCCCCGACCAATGATCAACCTCGTCCCGCTCGGTCGGCCGCGGGTCCACCCATACCTGCCCGTCGACGACGGTGACCGGAAAGCTGCGCACGTCATCGGCGAAGGGATTGAAGGTACCTCCGCTGGCCAGATCGAACCGGGCGTGGTGCCAGTGGCACGTCAGAATGCCGCCGCTGACGCTGCCCCGATCCAGCGGGAACCCCATGTGCGGGCAGCGGTTGTCTACCGCGTGCACCTGCCCATCGTGATAGATCACTGCGATGGCATGCCCGCCGCCGGTTACGACCCTGCAGCCGGCCGTCTTCAAGTCTTCCAGGCTGCCGGCGCTGATATGTCCTTTGACCTGCGTCACCATGATGCCGCTCTCCTCGCCTGGTCTGTGTCGGGATGTAGTTGGAACCCGACTAGCCTTTCGCGCCGCCGTTCCGGTCCAACCTTCCCGCCCAACCGCGCCGGCCCATCTGCACTTCTACTAACCTTTCGTCAGGTGTATCTACCGCCAGTTTTAAAATTTGGAGCGTGGTCGCACCGATGCACTGCCCACTCTCATCCGGCCAGAAGGCAACCGGGCAAATGCCGCTTACGCTTTGGCCTTCATCCAGGGTGATAGTCAGCAGGACATCGCCGTACCCACACTCCACTGCCGAGCCGTCAGCGGTAATATAGGTAAACTGCCGTCTGGGTCGGATACCCAGTTCCTCCAACAGTGCCACGGGGAAGGCCGAATCAGTCGCGCCGGTGTCAACCAATGCTTCGGTTTCGTGAGGGTCGCCGCCCACAATGTTCGCTACGCTTACTTTCGCGTAAAAGATGCCCATATCCTGGCCTCCCTATTCTGTATCGGCAACGGCGGTGGGAGCCGCCGCATCGCCATGGGCGTAGCGGGTGATGAAATCACGGATTGCGCTGAAGTATTGCTGGTAACCGATGTACATCAGGTCGTTGTGGCCGGCCTTGGGGATGATTTCCAGGCGCTTGTCCCGGGTCTTGAACTTCTCGTGCATGTCCACGGCGTCGCTGAGGGGCGCCAACTCGTCCCATTCGCCGTGGATGACCAGCGCGGGTATGTCGATGGAGTAGAACTTGGCGTGGTAGTCGTCCTCCAACGCCTTGATCACGTCGGGCGCGAGGCCATCGGCGAACCGGCCCAGGTTGGGCCGCCCACTCTCGATGATCACCCCGTTGAGCTTGTCCGACTCGGTGACCGCCAGCTCGCCGGCGGCGTGACGGCCCATGGAGCGGCCCATGACGTACACTGGGCCGATGATTTGCAGATCCGCCATGGCTTCCCGCACCCCGTCCAGGACGATGTGGGCATCGGCCAGCATAGTGGTGAAGGTGGGAGTACCGCCGGACGCGCCGTAGCCCCGGTAGTCGGCGACAAAAAAGTTCGCGCCGATCTCGTTGTAGTGGGGCGCGATGTGGTCGTAGCCGGCGGCGGTCTCGCCGTTGCCGTAAAAGAACAGCACGGTGGGGTAGGCCCGGTCCACCGCGTGGAATCGGCACGATAACTGTACGTCGTCAGCCACGTTGACCGCGTAGTCCACCGCGCTCTCCGGGGTCTTGGTCCAGTGGCGCTGGGGATAGAAGGAGCGGCCTGAACCCGCGGAATTCTCCAGCACGGAATAGTCAACGGCGGTCATAACAGGCCCTCCCCGGAGAATAATTGGGATTATACTACGGGATAATGTCGCACCGGCGGACGCCACCGAAAGGAGTATCGTCATGGCCAGGATGGAAATCGGTCTCTACGACGTGCTGGACCAGGCACAAATGGAGTCACATGCGTTGGCCGCCGACGTTTACGACGAACACATCCGCGGGGCCCAGGAAGCCGAGCAGATGGGGTACAAGTACTACTTCTCCATCGAGCACCAGAGCTCGGACGTCAGTTTTCTCAGCTCGCCCAGCGTGTACCTGACCGCGCTGGCGCGGGCCACCAGCGCCATGCGGTTCGGGGTGATGATATACCAAGTCCCGTTTCACCATCCCATCCGCCTGGCCGAAGAGGTGGCAATGCTGGATCACCTGTCCCGCGGCCGGGTGGAATTCGGGGCGGGCACTGGTGTCACCTACCACGAATTCCTGCGATGGAACGTGGATTTCGACCGGCGGCGGGCGATGACAGAAGAGGCTCTGGACATCATACTCATGGCGTGGAAGGAAGGCAGCGTCACCTACGAGGGCGAGTTCTTCAAGTTCGATGAGATCTTGACTACCCCCGATACATATCAGAAACCACATCCCCCGGTGTGGTTTGGCTGCCACAGCGCCGCGAGCTTTGAGTACTCAGCAAAGAAGAACTTCCACGTCTCCCAGAACATCGACGCCGACCCGGTGATCGCGGAGAAGTTCGACACCTGGCGTAAGCTGTGGCAGGCCGAGGGCCACGGCACGTCCATGCCAAAAACCTTCCTAACCCGCCACGTCCACGTGGCCGAAACCGACGCCAAAGCACGGGAACAGGCCGAGCCCTTCCTGGCGACGGCGGCGTTCCCATCAGCGATTCCCGAAGGCAAGGGCCGCGACATCATCGGGGAGACGCGCATAGGGTACGGGCCCTTCGGAATGCGCGGCGAGGATCCCGGGACACCGGAACGCGCGGAACTCCGACGCACCTTCCGTGAGCGGGCGCAGTCCTACGACTTCTGGATCGACAATGGCATTGCCCTGGTGGGCAGCCCCGAAACGGTAACCAGACGCCTGCGGGAACAGCACGACCTCATCGGCCACGACATTTTCTGCGCGCGGCACCTGTTCGGCTACATTGACCCCGACGCGGCCCGTCGGTCAATCCGGCTGTTCGCCGAAGAGGTGATGCCGGCGTTCGCCTAGACCCGGCGCAGCAGCTCCGCCTCCAGCCGATCAGCGTCGAACGACTCGGTGGCGGAAGCCACCTTCACGTCACCCTCGCGCACCATGCGCTCGGCTTCGCTCTCTTCCATAACCTCGGGGAGCGCCTCTTCCCGTTCGCGTTGCCTGATGACATCGCGGTTGTGGTCCGCAAACAGACGGCGCATCGCCACCACCACCGAGTCGGTTGAGGACAGGTATTCGGGCATGTTGTACTGGGTGTATTTCTCCGCGTCGTAATCCTGGTTACGGAAGTTGAAGTTGAGCTCCCAGTTGCGATAGGGCCAGGTGGCGCCGCTGACGATGCGGCGGAGCAGGCCAGGTTGCTCCTCGTACCGCTCCACGTTGAGGTAAACCATGCGGGTCAGGTTCTCCTCGACGGGAACCGGCCAGCGGGTGCTGCGGAAGTAGCGATTGTTGCCGCCGGTGCGCGACATGCCGGGTAGCCGGGTTCCGTTCCACTCGTTGACATCTGGTGTATCGGAGCCGGACGCGCGCCTGTAGTTGGGGTCTTGGCCCCTGCGCCTGGCTTTCCAGTCAAAGAACCACGTCCAGGCGAGACGCCAGCGGTGCAGCGGCCACACCCCATCCACTCCCGGATAATACATCTGATATGGGATGTTCCCATCCTCGTCGTAGTAGTACCTTTCCACCGATGACTTGCCGCTGCCCGGCCGGTAGTGCACGTTCTTGTTGTTGACCAGGTTGACGCGGTAGCCCAGGGGCGTGCGAGGCCGCCCGCCGACCCGGCTGCCGAGGATCCGCAGAGCGTTGCGGTGAACCATGAAGGCGTTGTGAGCGTCCATGGTGTTTTCCAGCACCAGCACCCAGTTGCAGTCGAACATGCAGAAGGACGGGCGGCAGATGTTATGCTCCTCGAACATCTCCGGCGGGATGTCCTCTTCAGGCTCCACGGGTTCGCCCTCGCCCATCCAGACGAAGACCAAGCCCTTGAGGGTCACCGTGGGGAACTTTCGGGCCTTCATGCCGGGCGCGCCCACCATCATGGACTCGGGGCCCTCGGTCAAGAATGCCACGCAGTTGCCGTCGCCGTCGAAGGTGGCGCCGTGATAGGGACAGGTCAGGAAGCCTTCGAAATAGCAGCGCCCCATCGACAGATATACGGCCCGGTGCGGGCACCAGTCCAGGAGGGCTTGCACCTCACCCTCCTTGTCCTTGAAGAACACCACGTCAGTGCCCAGCATTCGGAGCATGGTGGGCTTGTTCTTTTTGACGTCCTTGGCCGGAAGGGCCGGGTACCAGTACTCGCGAAACCCCAGAGGAGGGATGCGACTGCGGCGGTCCCTGGGGTTGTCGGGCACCTGGAACGGCGGAGTG
>DAOUHZ010000101.1:0-4475 GCA_034428455.1 Dehalococcoidia bacterium | reverse complement strand
CGCCGGTAGCGGCCTTCCATGTTCCCGGTGGGATAGATGACCAGGCAGGTGGAGCAAACACCGTCGCCCACGGCCTGGGAGGCCATCCCTACCATTTCGCCGATGGTTGGTACGCCGGTGGGGGCAAATTTGACGTTCTTGAAACCCATGGTGTTGATGAGCCACTGGGCGTTGATCAAGGTTAGGCCGTATTCTGAGTCATAAGGCGGGTCGAAGTACGGCCGGGGCGCCCACTGTGAGGCGGTGCCGCCGCTGGCGCCGGCGATGTGGCTGTCGCAGCAGACGATGCCGTCCTCCTGGTCAATGGTGACTCCGGCCTGTTCCATGGCCTTTTCACAGGCCAGGATCGTGTAAGCGCCCAGAGAGGTATCGAGGTTCACCTCGTCCCACCGCCGGTCCACCGGCGAATGTCCGTAGCCGGCGATGGCTACCTTGCCCCGGTGTTCCCACACGCCCAGGCCATCCCGATCCCTGCGCCACTGGAAATCATTGCTGCTGGTCATAGTCCGTCCTTTTTCGCTTTTTGAGTAACCCGTCATTGCGAGCGCAGCGTGGCAATCTCAATGCTGAAGGAGACGCCGCTTCGACAACTGGATTGCCACGTCGCTGCGCTCCTCGCAATGACAAACTGGGTACACGCGAGTTATTCCACCACCCGCCATTCGTGTATCAACTGGCCGGGCGCCACTTCCTCGAAGGTGACCTCCACCGCCGCGCCCACGGGCACCTCGTAGGGCGGAACGCCCGGCAGGTTGGAGTAAAAGTTCACCGTGGGGTCCTGGTCCAGCGTCACGAGGGCAAGATTGTAGGGCTGGTCGGGCATCCGGCGGTTGAGGCGGCCGTCCTCGATGACGATGAAGGCGGCGATGTGCCCCTTGCCTTCAACCTCTATCCACTCCAGACCGTCGGCGGATTCGCATACCCGGCAGTCCATCCCGGGAGGGTACTGGAGCTTGTCGCAGCCGATACAGGTCTGGAGGATCAGACGCTGTTCGTTCACCGCGTCCCAAAAGGGCTGGCTGAGTTCGTCAGGCACGGGGATTATCTTTGGCATTCCTTGTCTCCAACAATTTCTTTTCAGACAGCGCCATTACGGAACTGGGCTTACGGGCGGCGAATCGTCATCTGCGCACTGATGGGAACCCTGTCCGTTTGGGCCAAGGGCTCTTCCCTGTACGCCATTAGGGGCGGAGAGGCACTGTAGGGCCTTGATTTCTACCTAACGGATTTGCGTAGCGGCCATTCTACCCGCAAAGCGGCGTTTCATCCACATAGGACTGACCGCTGGCGCCCGAGTACCATTCCCGTGATCGCACCGGCCTCCGGCGCTCCGCGCGCAGATCCGGCCGCAGGAACGGCTCGCCTTGACAACCCCATCGGCCAAGTTACAATCGCCGGGAGGCCCCCTCAACACGACATCAAGGAGAAAGTCACATGCCGTTCTATACCAGAGGCGATGTCACCATCCATTACGAAGAACAGGGTTCAGGGTTCCCGCTACTGTGCACACCGGGCGGCGGCTTGAACTCCATCATGAGCGGTTGGCCGCGACAGGTCATCAACGCGTTCGACGAGTTCAAGAACGACTTCCGCTGCATCACCATGGACCAGCGCAACGCCCAGGGCGGCCAGTCCACCGGGCCGGTGCAGGTTGAAGACCCGTGGGGCGCTTTCGCCGACGACCAGTTGGGACTCATGGACCACCTGGGGATCGACGAGTTCCTCTTTATCGGCTTCTGCATCGGCGGCCCGTTCGCCATGACGCTGATCAAGAAGGCGCCCAATCGCGTTCGCGGGGCAGTCCTGTGCCAGCCGGTCGGACACGCCGATGCCACGCCGGATGCCATGTACGACTCTGGGATCGACGTCTGGGCTCCCGAGTTGACCGCCGGCCGACCGGACATCTCGATGGATACCATCCAGCAGTATTTACACAACCTGTATCGGGTGCAGCCGGACTTTTTCTACAGCGTGGACCGGGACTTCGCCCGCAACTGCCAGACCCCGTTGCTGGTGATGCCGGACGACACGCCTTCCCACTCGCTGCAGGCCGCCATGGATATGGTCGCGCTGGCTCCCCGGGCCCAGACGACGGCCTGGCCGTGGAAGGAAGACCCCGATCTCAAAGCGCTGACGATCGAGCAAACGCGGGCGTTCCTCAAGGCCCACGCGCCTGTGGCCGCCGGCGTCTAGATCCATAACCCACCGTCGGCCCAGCCTTTCACCCGCCCCGGCTAAACAGCCGGGGCGGTCTTCTTTTGCCCGGATCAGCCCCCGCAGGCAAAGCCCTCAGCCGGCGGCCTCGGCAGCCGCACGGCAGGCCGTTTCTCCGAACCGCCGGCCGAAGAGCGGGGTCATCAGGGCGCTGGCGATGGTCACGGCGAGGCACATGTAACCAATGCCGGCGTAGCCCACGTTGGCCAGCAAAACACCGCCGATGGCGGCTCCCAGCGCGCCCGAGGACTGGTTGGTGAAGCCCATCAGGCTGGCCCCGGTGGACTTGGACTCTCCCGAGTATTCGGTGCTGAGCGCCACCATCGCGGGCATCAAGACACTCAGGAGCCCGGCGCCAACCGCGACCACCGCCACGGCGACCCAGAGCCCCAGGTGTACCGAGAAGAACAGGCACGCGCAGATACCGCCTGCGAGCGTGGTACCCGCGAGCAGGGCGGCTCGATGTTTGCTGTTCGCTACATAAGCGGCCAAATAGCTGCCCACCACCTGGCCTACGGCGGTAATCATCAGCGGAACGGCCACCAGCGCCAGGGGCACGTCGTAGGTGAGGAGCAGGTGAGCGGGGAAGAAGCTGAGCGTGGCCCAGAACGAAATGCGCTGCGTTGCGCCAACCGCGATCGCTACACGGAAATAGCGCAGCGAAAGCAGCGAGAAGTACCTGGAGAAAAACACCAGGCTTCGTGTTCGCTCCCGTTTGTCCCTCGGAAACCAGGTCAAGTTGGCCAACAATGCCGCTACCAGCAAAGCGCCCGCGACGATAAAGGGAAGTCGCCACCCGCCCAGGTCCGCCAACACCGCGACCATCGGAACCGTGACGCCGGCAACCACCCCCTGGATAGCCAGCATCGCGGTGATCGCCTGCGCACGCCGGGCCGGGGAAATGACGTCGGACACCACTCCCACTGCGGTTGGTGGGAGCGTGCCGCCGGCCAGGCCGGTCAACGCGCGGAGCGCCAACAGCGTCTCGATGTTGGGGGCGAAGGCTGACGCTACCACGCTCACGGCGAGGACTACCAACCCCGCCAACGCAACCGGGCGTCGTCCGAAGGAGTCGGATAGAGGCCCCACGCATAGCAACGAGACCGCCCAGGCCGCAAAGGTCGCCGTCGCCAACTGCCCGGCCACCGGCACCGAGACTTTCAAGTCGTTCCCGATCTCCACCAGGAGGGGCGGCACGATGAGAACCGCGCTCATGGCGGCAAAAACGGCAAGCGCGAGCGCGGCGAAAAACAGGGCCTTGTTTACCTGAGTGGCCGCTTGCCGTGCCGGTTCTATTTCGATACGGCTGGTCTCCTAATAATCGGCGAAGTCGAGCATCCACTCCACCGCTCGTACTACGGGTCAACTACTGGGCAGTGCGCCCTCCGTCGATCACCACCTCGGAGCCGGTGACGAACGACGACTCGTCGCTGGCCAGGTACAGCACGCCGTAGGCGATCTCGATGGGCTGGCCCACGCGGCCCAGCGGCACCCGGCCCACCTGCGCGGCGACTCGTTCCTCGTCCTCCAGCGTGTCGCCCAGCATCGGAGTCTGCACCGGGCCAGGGTGCACCGAGTTGCACCGGATGCCCTCCCGGGCGTACTGGATTGCGGTGGACTTGGTGAAGAGGCGCACGGCGCCCTTGCTGGCGGCATAGGCTCCGGAGGTGCCCGGAGCCGGCGCGATCCCGGCTCCGGAGGATATATTGATGATGGAGCCGCCGCCGGCCTCGCGCATCGCCGGTATCACCTCGCGGGTGCCCAGGAACACCCCTTTGACGTTGATGTCCATGGTGCGCTCCCACTGCTCTGCGGTCATATCTGCGATGCCGCCTCGGGTGGAGATGCCGGCGTTGTTGACCAGGATGTCCACCTTGCCGAAGCGCGACACCGCAGCCGCCACCGCGTTGCGCCAGTCCTCTTCGCTGGTGACGTCGAGGTGCACGAACAGACACTCCGCGCCAGTCTCGTTGATCTCGGCTTCGGTCTGACCTCCCACGTCGTCCAGCACGTCGCCGATGACCACCTTCGCGCCTTCGCTGGCGAACAGCCGGGCTTCCTGCGCGCCCATCCCCCGGGCGCCGCCGCTGATGATGGCGACCTTGTTTTCCAGCCGCATGTTCCCGCCTCCTGTCACTCGATGGTGCGACGATTGTAACCAGACTGTCGGAAGGGTAACTATCCCTTGACAGCACAGGTGGATTTTGCTATCATTTGGGCATGGAAAAGTACACGCTCAAGCAGTTCAACGACAAATTCCC
>DAOUHZ010000100.1:0-6355 GCA_034428455.1 Dehalococcoidia bacterium | reverse complement strand
AACCACCGAAACTTGGATTTACATCTCAATGACCGGCCTCATGCTGAGCAGATTGGCCCGTCTTTCTCCTTTTTAGACACCCTCTAAGGAAGGCATCCTCGAGAACTATCTCCCTGTCCTCGCGCACGACCGAGACGCCGATGTTGTGACGGGCATGCCGGCCCCTTTCGGTGTTTCCAGGATTTTGAGAGACGCTATCGGTTCGCAGCGCCTCGGGCTTCACGATGGAGTACTTGACCTCAATCGTAACCTCCTTGCCGCCCTCACCCGTCGAGGTGTAATACCTCGGCTCACCCCATTGTTGGAACATCGGCTGTTCGTTCCATGGAGGCTCGGGAACGGATGTGGGAGCCATCAAGTACAGTGGGTCATTGGCGACAAAGGTCGTTACCTGGTCCAACGCATCAGGTGAGATTTGGAGAAAGGCGGCGGCCTTTATCTCGTGGATGCCGGCATCGATGTAGTGGCGGTGTATGCGCCCAACTTCACGAGATGTGTTGTCAATTATACCGCGGCTGGTCTTCCACTGGATTTTATCCAATTTGCTCCATTTAACGAGAGTCCCAGAGCGCCCCTGGATTATCGCGTCGCTACCGGCGCGCCGCCAAACGTCAGGGATGGGAGTCTCTTGGTCGGGAAGAGGGACGAGATGGTCACCGCGCTCAATGGCTTCAGCGTCAATACTGGAGTGCCAAACTGAGTCTGGCCCGTCCTGCCAAGTCCAAACATCGACCTTCTGGCATTGGGACATGGACGAAGTAGGTAGACCCATCCCGTATTTCCCAATCCCCCTGACAGAATCGTGGCGAGTTCCTCCCCCAAACTTGAGAGCTTCCAAGAGAGTCCTCACGTCCATCCCCGGGCCATTGTCAAGGACGGCAATCTCGGAGACACGGCGCCGCGTCCGAGATTGTCCAAGGGTTGGCTCTTCCATGCAGAGCAACTCAATATGGGGAGCACCAGCCTCAATGGCATTGTCGATCAATTCGGCTATGGCATACGCCGAATTGTGATAGCGACTATCCCTCAAAGCCCGGATTGTGAAGCTGCTCGGGAACAGACTGCGATCTACGTCGCCGAGGACATCCGCGTGTCCGACCATAGTTCCTCCCAATTCGTGAAGGCATCGGCAACAGAGCCGAAACCAGGCAAATTCGTGTCTGCCACTGTGTAGACTTCAGCAGTTGCGTTCCCACCAGCCCGAGGCCCCCGTAAGGCTCTGCCTACCATCTGAGAGTAAAGCACTAGAGAGGTGGTAGGACGGGCTATTATGACGCAACGGGTCCGCGGTGCATCAAAGCCCGCAGTAAGAACGCCATAGTTGAGCATGACCATGTGCTCAACGTCATCGCTTTTGAAAGCTTCAATCGCAATTCGGCGGTCATCAGCAGGCGTCTCACCGGTAACGACGTAAGATCTGATCCCATCAGCTATCAAATGACTATGACAGGTCACAGCATTGCTGACGGAGGGACAAAACACAATGGTCCGCTGGTGTCGCTGAACGGCAACTTTGGCAAGGTCGACTACCGTGAAGATGCGTTGCAAGTCACGACCCAAACTATCCAAATCAACAGGACTATAGTCTCCACCAGAAGGCGGATCAGAAACGGGAACCTGTGAAGAGAACGATACAGGTATGAAACGCGGATTGGCGAGGTACCTATTCTGGATCAAAAAGGTAACCGGGCTGTCATAGCCCCGAGCGTCTATAGAAACCTTGTGGCGATTGAACATCTCAGCGAGATCATAATCAGCACCGGAAAGATTCGCTGTACGACCCGGCGTGGCAGTTAGACCGAGCAGTGGTGGCCTCACACTGCACAATTGGTCAATCAGAAACGAATAGGTCGGCGCAACCGCTTGGTGTGCCTCATCAAATATGACGCCGGATGTGCGACCAGCAAGTTGAGGCAAGACGGTAAGGTCTTGGCCTGCGATGGAGCGTAGCTTGGCCAATCCAGTGATGAGGAATCCAGCGTCCAGTCGGGCCGAGTCCAAACGGGTAGCGCCCCAACACCTATGTACGGCGACCTCCCTTTGACCAAGACTTGCCCAAGCACCAGCTAACGTCTCGGCAGCTTGCTCGCACAACTCCTCGGTTGATGCCAACCAGATGACGAGGGAGCGATCAGTGTCGCTGTCGTTCAAAAGCCGACAGGCGGCATGGGCCGCTATGCGAGTTTTCCCAGCCCCAGTAGGCAAATGAGCGACCACGCGCCGATCTGGCAATGCCAAAGCTCCAAGGACGTCCCGGAGCACTTGGCGTTGATAGGAGTGCAGAGCAAATCTAGGAGCGATTACACTCGGGTTCAGCTCAGATACCACAGAGGCCCTCACACTCTTCGTTGAAATGGTTGATGTTTTCTAGCCCCTCAGATTCCCGTGCAGCGATGACACTCGCAAGGGGCCGACGCGCTGAGTGGAGATAAGGCCGACCGCGCACGATCTGTCGAACGGGGTTCGACTTGCTACTCCGCAACCAGCGGTCGAATTTAACAGCCTCTTCAAAACTGCTGGGTTCAGAACGCTTCAACTCAATCCAGTGTTGATCAGAGCGATAGGGACATATCACGCAAGCGGAGCGCGGCAGGTGGCGACCTGGATATTCAGACGAAAACCAATCCAGACAATCACTCCGCGACATACCCA
This sequence comes from Dehalococcoidia bacterium, assembly GCA_034428455.1. Lineage (GTDB taxonomy): Bacteria > Chloroflexota > Dehalococcoidia > Lucifugimonadales > UBA3495 > Bin87. Next base: position 3,703 of record DAOUHZ010000100.1, on the reverse strand, counting down.
AGTCAACTAGAGGCCAGCGATGTTCGACCCACGACTCCCTGCTGGGCTTCATTCGGCCGACCTCGTCAAGAGAAATTCCCAACCACATCTCGACGTGGGTGTCGGTAGGAAACGGTCGCCCCGGCCGCCCTCCAGCTAGCTGCCTGATGTGGCGATAGATTGGCTTGATCTTGTAGTGACTCGTGCATTGACGACGCAGCATGCCTTTCTTGCCGTTCTCGTCGACCAGAAAGAAAGGGACATCGACGAACCGGTGTCCTGAGACCGTTCGCCCACGCTTGATGTTGGAGCGCAAATCACCAGCAGAAACCCTCAGCAAAGGGAAATCCAACTCGCGCTCAAGCCAATCCAGATGTGCATAGACGTAAGCAGGCTCCCATCCTGTATCCGCGAACACCGCGACGTCTGGCTGAGGATAACCCAGCTCGAGCAGTCGCGGGTCGGACCTACTCAACAAAAGAGCCAAGACAGAACTCTGTACACCTGCGCCCAAACTGAGGGAGCGATAAACCACGGTCTCTGTGTTCACAGCCACTTTGCACCTTCACAGCGGGACATTTTCGTGCGATTTTAGCATTTGGTATGCGACAATTGCCGCTTGACTCGCCGGCTTGCTGTCATTATTTTTCGGCGCATCTGAAGTACCGCCGGTCAAGCCCGCAAGAAGACCTTAGCAAAGGCCAGGTCACCATGGGAGCCAGGATTATGTCCAACGCATCAGCGTCAACCACCACATCAATGCCAAAGGCTCTGACGCAACCGCTAATCCAAAAACGGCTGGATCAGCTGTTGAGCGATATCCACTCTGCCACGCGGCAGCAGATTGGCTACCCGGTAAATCAGGACTTCGACTACTCTCCGCTGCTGCCCTTCCTGGACTACTCGATCAACAACGTCGGTGACCCTTTCTACCCCAGCAATTTCTGGGGCAATACCCATGAAATCGAACGGGAGGTCATCGATATTTTCGCGGGATTGATGCGCCTCGCCCCAGAAGATGCCTGGGGTTACGTGACCTCCGGCGGGACGGAAGGCAACATGTACGGCCTGTACCTGGCACGGGAGCTGTTCCCCAACGCGATGTTCTACTTCTCGGAAGAGACTCACTACAGCGTGCTCAAAAACGTGCGGGTGCTGAACGCGCGCCACATTATGATCCGGCGACAGGAGAATGGTGAAATCGACTACGATGACCTGGAAGCGATGATCCGGGTCAATCGTGACCTGCCCGCCGTGATAATGGCCAACGTGGGCACCACCATGCGCGGGGCGGTGGACGACATCAGCCGGATACGGGACATCCTGCACGACCAGGCGGTGACCAGCCACTACATCCACGCCGACGCCGCTCTCAGCGGCATGATCCTGCCGTTCGTCGACAACCCTCAACCCTACGGGTTTGACGCCGGCGTAGACAGCGTTTCGATAAGCGGGCACAAGCTGATCGGCGCGCCCCTGCCCTGCGGGGTGGTGCTGACCAAGCGTCCCTACGTGGAACGGGTGGGTCGCGCCATTGAGTACGTGGGCGTTGAAGATACAACCCTGTCCGGGTCCCGCAACGCGCTGGCCCCGCTGATGATCTGGTACGCCTTTGCCCAGCGCGGGCATGAGGGATTCCGGAACATCGTCGCCGGAATGCTGGACACCGCGGAATACGCGGTGGGACAGTTCAACGAGCGTGGGATACCGGCGTGGCGGCACCGGAACTCGGTTACGGTGGTGTTCCCGCGCCCCCGCGATGAGGTATTCCGCAAGTGGCAGATGGCGCCTGAAGGCAACATCGCCCACATTATCACCATGCCGCACGTCAGCCGGAAGATGATCGACGAACTCGTCGCCGACTGCGCCGGCTGACCTTGCTTTGCTCGCTCCTCCGCCGGAACCCGAGAAGGATTGGTCATTATGAACCAAGTGAACCCCTTGAACCGCATCATCGTGATGGCCCAGGACGAGGTCGGTGTCATTGCCGACATCAGCCAGGTCCTGGCCGCGGAGGGCATCAACCTGGAATCGATCAACGCGCAGGTGGTGGGCGAAGAGGCTGCGATCATCCTGACCGCTGACCGCTACGACCGCGCCCTATATGTGCTCAACCAGGCGGGTTTCAAGGCAATCAGCGACGACGCCCTGGTGCTCCGCTTGCCAGACGAACCCGGAGCATTGGCCAAGGTGGCCGGTGACCTGAAAGATGCTGGCGTCAACATCGAGAGCATGCACATCCTGAGCCGCCAAGGCGGTTACGCGATGATCGCACTGAAAGCCGATAGTAGGTCTGGCGCGGTCTCAGCTATCGGCAGCGAAAACATCCTCTGAAACCATGTAACCGAGATCAGAGCCCGGCGATGCTAGTCGATATCGGGAATGAGATCATAATCCTGGTTTATGCCATCGCCGTCGGCAATCTGTTGGCTCCTATTTTATTGCCACTCATTGCCGGCATAATCTGCGGGGGCCTCATGCCAAATGTCAGCCCTGATCATGGCGTGGGGCAGGGTTGCAAGGCGGTGCTGGTAAGCATGGGTGTGGCTGCGCTCTGGACATTGTTGTTCCTGATGGCGGTGGACAGTTTGGATCGCCCCAATCTCAACGTCTTCTTCGGTGGGCTGGCGGCGGCCAATCTGTGCGGCGTGCTGGCCGCCTTTTTCTTTTGTCGCAGCCTGAGCGACTACCGAGAGTTTGAGCAGATCGCCAATCGGGGACGAAGGTAGCGGCTATGTGGATTGATCCCGTCCCGCTCGTCCCATCCGTCCCAGTGCCCACACACCACCAACCACGCCCCCGACCGGGATCAGTAGCAAAATCCCCCAGAAGATCAAATCAGTCCACCAGTTTATCGACTCGATGCCATAGGCATCAGCGATTGGTCCAGCCGCCCATAGCCAGAACCATCCCACGAACGCTCCGATTGTCACTGCCGCAATTAAGACACCCGCTCCCAGCACGCGCCAGAATGAGACCCCCTTCTCTGTCCCTCTCAATATGGCCCGCCCGACGAGGATGATCACGGGCAAACCGAAGAAAAGAAACAAGATCACATATAGTGCTCCGACATTGAACTCCGTTTCCCACATAAAAAGTTCCCCTTAACGGGTCGATCGCCCTGCCTTCACCTGACCGGCTGGCACGTCGGGCAGTGCCACGAACTGCGCCCACGCACCCGTATCATCTGCATCGAGCCACCGCACTTCGGGCACGGTTCTTCGGCGGACCGGGGGATCGACCACGGAGAGAGAGCCACGGGGGGGTCGGGCCATTCGGCATCCCGCGCCGCCGCGTATGCGGCCACGGAATGCGACAACGCCTGGACGATTGCGGCGTGGAGGGCGCGAATCTCATCGTCGTTCAGATCATTCGCGGCTCGTTCCGGGTGTACTCCGGACAGGAACAGGGCTTCGTCGGCGTATAGATTGCCAATGCCGGCGATCACGGACTGCTCCAACAGCAGCGCCTTGATCGGAGATTTGCGCCGGGCCAGGGTTTCCCCCAAGGCAGCGGCGGTGAAAGACGGTTCCAACGGTTCCGGGCCCATTTTGCGCATGGCTCCCGATGGGTCGGGCAGCAGCCAGAGGTGCCCGAACTTGCGGGAGTCGATGAACCGCATCTCCCGGCCGTCGTCCAGCGGGAAGGTGTGCCGGACCATGGGCGGCGGTTCGTGCTGGGCATCGTGGATGCGCAGGCTGCCGGTCATGCCCAAGTGCAGGAC
>DAOUHZ010000099.1:0-4823 GCA_034428455.1 Dehalococcoidia bacterium | reverse complement strand
GGCGGGAGAGGGTTGGGGTGAGGGGGAATTTCTTCACAATTTCATCTTTCGCATGAAATTCACAGTCAACTTTTTGGACACCCTCTTAGATCAGGACCAGGTTGTTGCGGTGAATGACTTCCTGGCCGTAGTGGTACCCCAGGGTGTCGATGATGCGGTCCGAACGCATGCCCTGGATACGTTGCACATCGGCGGCCGAGTAGTTGGCGATCCCGCAGGCAACGTGATGGTTGGCGAGACTCGATACGTATATGATATCGCCCCGGGCGAAATCGCCCACGACGTTGCGGACACCGGCGGGCAGTAGGCTCACCGCGCCGCGCCGCAGGGCAGTTACCGCGCCGTCGTCGACGACGACCTGTCCCCATCCGGTGTCGCCGACGCGCGACAGCATCCAGCGCTTGCGCGCCTCTAACTTGCTCTGGGCTGGCTTGAAGAAGGTGCCTACCGACTCGCCGCGAGCGACTCGCAGCAGGGCCTCCGGGTTCCGTCCCCTACAGATAGCCATCGCGATGCCGGAAGTGGTCACCAGGTGCGCGGCGTGGAGCTTGGTGGGCATCCCGCCCCGCGCCCAGGCGTTCCGATGTTCGCCGGCCATGGCGAATACGCCGTCGTCGACGCTATCGACCGTTTCGATCCGTGTAGCCGTCGGATCCGAGCCAGGGTCGGCGGTGTAAAGTCCGTCCACGTCGGACAGGATGATCAACAGATCGGCATCGATAAGGGCGGCGATGAGGGAAGACAGGCGGTCGTTGTCGCCGAACACCTCGCCAATTTCGTCGGCCGCCACCACATCGTTCTCGTTGACGATAGGAACGACTCCAAGGTCCAGCAGCGAGAGCAGCGTGTTGCGCACGTTGAGGTAGGACTGACGCTGCGAAAGATCATGCAGCGTGAGCAGCACCTGGGCAACACCGAGGTCGTGGCCGGCGAACAGGTCGGCATAGATGTGCATGAGCCGGCTTTGACCCAACGCGGCGTAGACCTGCCGGGTAGGTATATCCGGGATCTCGGCAGCAGACTGACGGCCGGCCGCTATAGCGCCCGAAGTGACCAGCAGCATTTGCACCCGGTTCACTTTCTGGAGCTCGGCAATCTGGGACACGAGGTCGTGCATCACGCTGATGTCCAGCGCGTCGCCCGCGTCTCCCGTCAGGACGCTGGTGCCGGCCTTGACCACGATACGATGGTAAGGAGATGGATACGTGGCCTCGCCCGATTCGAGCGGCAGCGTGGCAGAGTCGGTCATGTGCCGCGAGGTTGACATGGCAAGGTCCGGATTGTTCATGGAAGGGGTTAGTGAATTATATCACCAGGGGTATTCGTTCTCGCTCGAAGAACCCGGCGAGCGGATGTCATATCGCTTGGACAGGTGGGATGAACAGGCGTACAATTTTCGCGCGGGGCTGGCCCACGGTCAGTCCCGTATCGGCGTGTAACCAACGATCGACTGATGCCTGGGTGAACAATGGCGCTTACCGGACTGCTTTCGCTATTTACGGCACAACCGAGGATGCGGCAGCATCTGCGGAACCTGGAGCGGACGGGCGCGCGGGGGAACCTGGCAATCGACGGCGACCACCAGGCGGTGTACGTCGGGGCGCTTTGGCAACTGCAACAGCGGCCTGTTGTGGTGGTCACGCCACGACTGGAGGACGCGCGACGGCTGCACGACCAACTGGTGGAATACCTGGGCGACGAGGCGCCAGTATATTTGCTGCCCGAACCCGAAGTGTTGCCATTCGAGCGACTGGCGGTCGATGCGCGAACGGGCAACCAGCGGCTGGCGGCGCTGGCGGCGCTGGCAAGCTACGACAACACCGCAGCAGATGGCCCTGTCCCCTTGGTGGTCACTTCGCTGGCTTCGGCGCTGCGGCTCACGCTGTCCCCCGAACTCGCGGCCGGGCGCCATCCGAGCCTGGAAGGCGCCGATGAATTGACGAAAGGCCGGAGAATTGGGTCAATCGACGCGCTGCTCGCCGCCTGGGTCGAACTGGGATACCAGCGGGAACCCCAGGTGGAGGTTCCCGGAACGTTCAGCCTGCGGGGTGGCATCCTGGACGTTTTTCCCACCAACGCCGGCCTGCCCTACCGTCTGGAGATGTGGGACGACGAAATCGACACCATCCGGCGTTTCGATCCGGAGACGCAGCGGTCAGTGGGCGATGCGGACCGTATTGCCATCGTGCCGGCTCGCGAGCAACTCCCCGAGCTTTGCGACGCCGCGTGGTTCGACGAACGCCGCAGCAGGATAGATCTGAGCGCGTGCAACGGGGGCACCGTCGCCCGGTTCCAGGAAGAACTGGCGCATCTGCTTACCGAACCTAACCCGGAGACACTGGCTTTTTACAACGGTTTCCTCAACCGTCATACGCTGGCCGATTACCTCCCGGCAGACGCCATCGTAGTGATGGACCGACCGAACCGGCTGGCCGGGGAGGCCGAGGAGCAGGAGGCGAAGTACGAGCAGCAGCGGGCCAACCGTCAGGACCGGGGCGAACTGCCCTTTGGTTTTCCGTCGCCGTCCGCAGACTGGGACAGCATCACCCAGAGGATGCGCACCTCCGGCACACCCACCGTGAGCATGGAGCGCTGGGGCACTGAAGAATCGCCAACAATGTTGCAGCCGCTGCCCGACCAGAGTGCCGGGTTGGCTCACTTCACCGATGATGTGGCAGAGCGGGTCGCCAATGGTGGAGCGGTGGTTGCCGTCACGCAACATGCCGCGAGATTGGTCCAGGTGCTTGAGGAAGCCGGGGTCGCGGCGACGCTGGAAGACGGCCTGCGGGCCCGGCCCCGGGCGGGCCGGGTACAAGTCCTCACGGGCGCGCTTAGCCGCGGGTGGCAGACGGAAGCGACAGACAACGATCCGGCCGTTGCGGTATACAGCGACGCCGAGCTGTTCGGCACGGTAAAGCGACGGAGCTATCGTCCGTCCCGCACGCGGCGCGACCTTGGCGACGCGGTATCCCTCGGTGACCTGACCCCCGGCAGTTTCGTGGTGCACATCGACCACGGTGTGGCCAGGTTCGTCGGCACAACACACTTGGAGTCTACGGGCGACGACCGGGAGTACCTGGTGCTGGAATACGCCGAGGACGACCGGCTTTATGTCCCGACGGAGCAGATCGACCGATTGGGCGCCTACGTAGCTGCCACCGATCAGCCGCCCAGCCTGACTCGACTGGGCGGGAGCGAATGGCAGCGCATTAAGGACCGTGCCCAGGGTGCCGCCAGAGAGATTGCCGAAGAGTTGCTCCGGCTCTACGCCATCCGGGAAACCGTTAGCGGCCACCGGTTCGGGCCGGACGCTGCCTGGCAGAGAGACTTGGAAGACTCGTTCCCGTACCAGGAAACGCCCGATCAGATGCAGGCCATCGACGAAGTCAAAAACGACATGGAAGCCGACAAGCCCATGGACCGCCTGATCTGCGGCGACGTGGGCTACGGCAAAACCGAAGTCGCGCTGCGGGCAGCCTTCAAGACGGTCAACGAAGGGATGCAGGTCGCCGTCCTGGTGCCGACCACGGTGCTGGCCCAGCAGCACTACGCCACCTTCGCCGAGCGGCTCGCCCCCTACCCGGTCAAAGTGGAGGTCCTGAGCCGGTTCCGGACGCACAAGGAGCAGGACGAGGTGGTGGACGCGGCCAAGTCCGGCATGGTGGATATCGTAATCGGCACTCACCGCATCCTGCAAAAGGACGTGGGCTTCAAAAACCTGGGGCTGGTGATCATCGACGAGGAGCACCGATTCGGTGTGGCTCACAAAGAACGCTTGAAGCAGATGCGCGCCGAGGTGGACGTGATGACGCTCAGCGCCACGCCCATCCCGCGCACGCTGCACATGGCCCTGGCCGGCGTGCGAGACATGAGCGTGATCCATACCCCGCCGGAAGCCCGGTTGCCGGTCAAGACTTTCGTCTCCGAGGACAGCGCCGAACCCGTGCGTGAGGCGATACTGCGGGAGTTGGAAAGGGACGGGCAGGTGTTTTTCCTGCACAACCGGGTGCGCACGATCCATAACATTGCCGACGAGCTGGGCAAGCTGGTGCCCGAGGCCCGCATCCTGGTGGGCCACGGACAGATGCCCGAAGCGGAACTGGAAGAAGTGATGGTGGCCTTCGCCAACCGGGAAGCCGACGTGCTGGTCTGCACCACAATCATCGAATCCGGGCTGGACATGCCCAACGTGAACACCATCATCATCGACCGGGCCGACCGTTTCGGGTTGGCTCAGCTCTACCAGTTGCGCGGCCGGGTGGGACGAGGAGACCACCGGGCCTACGCCTACCTGCTGCTGCCGGACAACCATGAGATCACCGAGGCCGCCAGCAAGCGCATCCACGCCATCCTGGAGGCCAATGAACTGGGAGCCGGGTTCCGCATCGCCATGCGTGACCTGGAAATCAGGGGCGCTGGCAATCTGCTGGGCGCTGACCAGAGCGGACAGATCCACGCGGTGGGACTCAACCTGTACTCGGAACTGCTGAACCAGGCGGTGCAGGACCTGGTTAGCGGGAACACCACAGAGAACAACACTGCGACGGAACCGCCGCCACGTATCGACCTGCAAGTGCCCGCCTTCATCCCACCCGGCTACATCGAGCACATGCCGGCGCGATTGGCCTTCTATCAGAGACTGTCCAACATTACGGACCGAGCGCAGATCCCGGCGGTGAAGGCGGACATGGAAGACCGTTTCGGAGCCGTTCCACTGGAGGTCAGTCACCTATTGGCTGTTACGGACCTGCGCTGTCTGGGGTCGGGAGCTGGGGTAGAATCCATCTCCAGCGGCGCCGACGGCATCATTACCGTGGTGTTTC
>DAOUHZ010000098.1:0-51104 GCA_034428455.1 Dehalococcoidia bacterium | reverse complement strand
TCCAGCTCACCCAATGACAGACGACGCGCCCCTCCCTCTATCCCGCAAATTGGCCTATCTACGGGACATTTGCAACATACAAATGACAGAGTATTAACCCTCCACCGCGCGGATGATGCGGTCGACGTTTTCGGGTCCGGGAACGACAGTCTTGTTGTCCACCAACCGCATCGCCTCGACAATGGCGTCGTGGTAGGGGGTGGCAACACCGGTCTCGCGGCCCTTTTCGCAAATCAGCCCGTTCATGAAGTCGATCTCGGACTTGCGGCCTTTGTGCACGTCCTGGGCCATGGAGGCGAGCCAGTTCACCCGGCCGCCGGCCTGGGACAGCTTCCCGTCCAACTCCTCGAACACGTCGCCGGTGTCGGCGTCCGCCCAGAATTCGGCGGGGGTGCCGTTGATCTCCACGACCCGCAGTCCCTGGGCCAGGCCCACCTGCGCTCCTTCCTTGGCCAGGTTGATGCGGATACGACGGATCCTGGCATCGCCGGCCATCTCCTGGCTCCCCAACTGGCTCATGGCGGAGATGGCGTTGCCCATGCCGTTCTGGCACAGCTTGGCCCAGCGTTCGCCGGGGAGGTTGTCGGTGGCGTAGGCAGCGTCGATGTGGTCCAGCTTGGCGGCCAGCGCCTCCGAGCGCGCGGTTACCGCGCCGGTGAACTCGCCCACGCGGAACACGGTGTGGCCGTGGTCGCGTCCGGGCGCGCCGCCCCGGTTGACGTGGGCCGGCTCCCAGAGGGCCACCTCTATGTGGGACGCAATGCAACCCAGCTGCCGGTCCTCGCCCACGATGTTGGCGATGGTCGGGTCGTTCCAGCAGTTCTGGATGGACACGAAGGCGCCGTCGTCCTTCACGTACCGCTTGATGAAGTGAGTCGCCCACTCGGTGTCATAGGACTTGACGGTGATGAAGGCGTAGTCGAAGGGTTCGGTGATGTTCTGGGCGTCGGTGAGGTGCATGGCGTTGACCGGCACGGTGAAATCGCCCTGGCTGCCGCTGGCGCGCAGGCCCTCGGCGCGCATCTTTTCGACGTGCTCGGGCCACATGTCGATGAAGGTAACGTCGTCTTCGCCGGCCCGAACGAGAAACGCGCCGACGTAGCTGCCCACGGCGCCGGGACCCATTATTACGATGCGGTCTGCCATTGTGTCATCTCCAATACGCGTGATGCTGCATTTTGACGGTTTCGCTGTTCAGGGACAACTACTGTCACGTTCGGACAGCAGTTGTTGACGGGTCATTGAATCGACGGCCAGTTTTACCATATCAGACTTGGATATTCCCAAGAGGAACATCCCCGCAGCCGCATCAGGGTCAGCGCCTATGGTGCATTCAATAATCTCAGCCGCGATCATGCGCTCAATTTTCATAGCGTCGGGCATACTTCGATATGGCAATGGCAATGATTCCGCAAAGAAAAACATCGCCGCATAGAAGATGATGATGGCAATAACCGCATAGCCCAGGAATTTGGCCAAGTTGTCCATTCAGTCGGCTTTCTCACACTAGCGGGAGTCGGAATCCATAGCGGGCGCAGCGACTTAAGGCGGGAACCATTGTTGCAGCAGGTCGATGCCGTCGCTGACCATAGCAGCGGATTGGATAACCACCGCATCGGTCAGGTCGCCTTCGTAGAAATGGGTGTGCAGGCTGTGGACCAACGCGGTTGCATTGTTGAGCGCGATTTCCGCATCCGGGTCCAATTGCCCGACCAGGGAAGTCAATTCGCCGGCTACTCGGTAGATCCCAACATGACTGGACAGCTTTATCTGGTGGTCGGCGCCGATGGCTTTAACGATTTGCGTGAAAGCTCCCCAGGATTTTTCGGCGGCTTGCAGATAATCGCCTTCGTCCAGACTGCGTTGAACGTGTTGCCGGTAATGGGTCAAGTTCGCGCGATAGTTGGCCGCGTGGGCCGCCGCTTCTTCCGGGGACAGCGACGTGTCCCAGCGAGGGGAAAAGGCGGTACGGATGGCAGCGACAACCTGCTCATCAGTGAAGGTCGGCTGTGGCGCGTTCACGGCATGATCTCCGGGCGGTGACGGCAAGGCAACGCCCCTGCATTTTTACAGGGGCGGAGCGGATTTGTCTATTGCGGAGGCTATTTCACGAGGCCCGGTTGGAACGCATCGTGTCGAGGTCACCCTCCCGTCCGGTCCCGCGAAAGGGTGCGGACTTCATCAACGGAAGTTGGCGAGGTATTGCTCGTCTGGAATTGAACCGGCGAATGGATGACGGCCTAGCAGCACGGGATTTCGTCGCGCCAATGCTGGGGAATGCGGCGCCAGTCCTTCAGGTCCACTATGGCAGATTGATTACATCGTACCGACGTCCCGCTCTGGTGGGAACCATTGCCGAAGGAGATCGATAGCCGCGCTTACGGCCTCGGCCGACTGGATGACCCGGTCATCCGGCAGTTCGTCTTCGTAGAAATGCAAATGCAGGCTGTGGGCCATAACCGACGCATCGCTCACTCTGGCGCCGTCTTCCGGAGCGGTCTGGGCAATCAACTTTGATAGCTCGTCGGCCACGCGCATGATCCCGACATGGCTGGAAAGCAAAATCTGATGGTCTGCGCAAATGGCTTTGATGGTCTGGGTGAAGGCGCCCCAGGACTTTTCTGCCACTTGCAGGTAGTCGTTGTCCACCAGACTGCGCTGGACATGCCCCCGATAGTGGGCCTCACTGGAACGGTAGGTTGCGGCCTTGTTCGCTGCGTCCTCCCGCGTCAGGGAAGTATCCCAACGTGGGGAATAGGCAGCCCGGATTGCGGCTGTGACTTTTTCGTCGGTGAATGAGGGTGCGCGGTTGGCCATGACATCGACCTATGTGGACACGGCGTTCGCCGCCACGATACCCCACTTCAAGCCGGCTACATCGCCACCACCCGCGCGTCGTCCACCTGCGGCAGGGCTCTGATTTCGGCCAGCACGTCCTCGCCAATGGGGTCGTCGAGGCCCACGACCATCATGGCCTGGCCGCGGGGGGCGATACGGCCCACCTCCATGAAGCTGATGTTGATGTTGTGGCGACCGGCCGTGGTGCCCACCGCCCCGATGATGCCCGGCTGGTCCTGGTTGTCCACGAACAGCATGTAGGGGGCGGACGGCGCAACGTCCATCCAGTACTCGTTGACCCGCACCAGGTGGGGCTCGTCGCGCAGAGAAGTCCCGGCGATGGTGATGTCGTCGCCGGTGGTGTGCAGCGTCGCGGTAATGAGGCTGGCGTACTCGCGGCTGTCGCCGGAGGTCTGCTCGGTGACCTGGAGGCCGCGCTGCTGCGCAAGCACCGGCGCGTTGATCATGTTGACCGCTTCGCCGCTGACCTGCCCCAACAGGCCGACCAGCGTGGCAGCCTTGAGGATGGCGGTGTTGTGCTCGGCAATCTCGCCCTGGTACCGGATGGTGATCCCGACGAACTGGCCCCGCGCCATGCTGGTAAGCAGGCGTCCCACCATGGACGCCACGGGCACGTAGGGGGCCAGGATGGCGTGGACCTCCGGCGGCACGAAGGGCGCGTTGACGGTATTGCGGGCCGGCTTGCCATCCAGCACCGCCAGCACCTGCTCCGCCGCCTCGATGGCGACCTCGCGCTGAGCTTCCTGGGTGGACGCGCCCAAATGTGGAGTGGCGACCAGCCGGGGATGCTTCAGCAGAGGCAGATCGCCGGGCGGCTCGTTGGTGAACACGTCCAGCGCGGCGCCGGCCAAATGCTCACTTTCGAGGGCCTCCAGCAGCGCGCCGTCGTCCACGAGCTCACCGCGAGCAACGTTGATCAGGCGCGCGCCGGGCTTCATCTTCGCCAGCTGTGGCGCGGATATCAAATTTGCCGTGCCAGCCGTGAGGGGTGTGTGCAGAGTGATGAAATCCGCTCGGGCGAGCACTTCGTCCAGGGACATTACGGCCACGCCCATACGAGCAGCGAAGTCGGGGGCCACGAACGGATCGTACGCGATCAGGTTCATGCCAAAGCTGGCCGCCCGGCGAGCGACCTCGGAGCCGACGCGACCGAGGCCGACGATGCCCAGGGTCTTGTTGCGGACCTCGATGCCCATGAAGGCGGATCGCTGCCACTGGCCCTCCTTCATGGAGGCGTAGGCTTGGGGCACGTTGCGGGCCAGGGCCAGCATCAAAGCCACCGTGTGCTCGGCGGCGGCCACGGTGTTGCCGATGGGCGCGTTGACCACGGCGACGCCGGCGCGGGTGGCCGCATCGAGGTCGATGTTGTCCACTCCGATGCCGGCGCGAGCGACGACCTTGAGATCGCAACCGGCCGAGATCACCGGCTCGGTGACCTTGGTCTCGCTGCGCACCACCAGTGCGTCGTAGCCGGGGATGGTGGCGATGAGTTCGTCGGGGGAGAGGCCGCGCTTCACATCCACCGGGACGCTCTTTTTCAGCAGGTCGATGCCTTCGACGGCGACATTGTCGGTTATCAATACTTTGGGCATAAGAACAAGAAGCCTCCCCACCGCGTCTGCGCTGAAAGGCGCGAAATTTATGCTCGGAGGGCTGCGATTTTGCCACGCAATGACACTCTCCGGCGGCGGTGGTAGCATATCGATGGTAGCATAAAGCCGGCCGCGCCGTCATTGCGGCCCGCCCGGAGCATCGGCTTGCAGCCGTCTAACCAGCGCTCTTGGTGTCAGTAACCGACGGCTCGCGGGCTAGCTCACGGCGTATGGTGGCGACCCATTCGGCGTCCAGATCCAGCGCGCGAATCACTGCATCGTCCAGTTGCGCTCGCACCGGGTCATCGGCCATCTCCGGGAAAGATAGCAACGTTTCGTGCTGCAAACGGTCGAAGGCGTCCCACAGCAACTCCAGACGCGCCTTGTCCAACGTGGTGAAGTCGGGAACGGGCAGCGAGCGCAGAGTATCCAGTGAGAATGACGGATAAGACGGTGCCCGATTATCTCTCTCGCCCAGCACGGACAGCAGACCGGGAGTAGAGTTCAGGTACAGGCACAGGGCTTTGGTAATGTCCGGCTGTTTCGGACGGCAGGGCGTCCAGATTGATCCTACAACCGGCTCCGGCAGCATCACCGCCGCCACTCTCGCCAAGTTGAGCCGTAGTTTATGCGGTAGTAGCAGTTGGCTACGCTGAACCCAATAGCCATCGGCCATCGAACCTTTGGATGGTTTGGGTTCGATGTACACGTCGGTTTCAGCCGTCATCGACTGCGTTACGCCTGTCTTGTGATGCCAAAGGGCACGGCGGCCGGATTCCGTCGGCATCGCTTGCCAGGTGTAGGCATCGCGTATTCGCCGCCCTTCCGGGCCGACGGCGGCCAGCTTGCGCAACGGAACGATGGGAACCATGGCCGGGCTTTCCTCGCTGAGCTTGCGGTAAGCGGCGGTCAGGAAAGGCGACAAGAAGTTGACGGCGGCCCAATCGCCGCGAGCAATGCGCTCAGCATCAACGTTCTGGACGGTGAAATCATAAGCGGAGGCATCCTCGTCCCGCTCCATCCTGGCGGCGGTGTCCAGAGCTTCCAGCGGTGTCGTCGGGTTGCGGGCGAGATTGAAAACGCGGGTGGGCGGTTTCGGGCGGTCGCCCTGCCACCGCCGGCAGATTATCAGAACTTCCCCGATACTGGTGTTTTCCGAAAAATAAATCCGGTCAGGGTCGTGGGAGCTTATGATGGTCTCAACGTGGAACTGCCGGGCCAGATAGCCGCGGGTGTGGAACGCGGCGGGGTTGGTTGCTATTGCAGTGGGCAGCACAACTGCCAATGTGCCGGCGTCATCTCTCAGTATATTGTCTCCGAGTACTAAAAAGGAGTTCGCAGAACCAGATTGCCGGGCAGCGGCACGAAACGGAAGGCTCTTTACTATCTCCGTTTCCCGCCCTTTAACGGCTGACTCATCAGCGACGCTGAACTGGTCATACCGAAGGCTGTCGCGGGTGAAAGGCGGGTTCATAATCACCAGGTCCATGGCAGGAGGTAAAGACGCATCGGCGTCTTCTTCCACTGTTGCCGAGAACTCCGGCCAAGCGGCCAACCGGGCTTGTCCAGTGAAAAATTCCAGCGAGCCAACGTAAGGAACTCCGTCGAAAACGCCCAGCCGGACGCGGTGGATGTTAATCCGACTGAATTGAGTAGCGGGCGACAACATACCCACCGTGCTGGCTGCCATGTGCGTTGCCGTCAGGTTGGAATCGTAGCCCCATAGCACATCCTCGACGAGAGCAAGCCCCAGGGCTTCGTCATCTTCGGGAAGGTTCCGGCCGGCGGCGTTGCGCAGGTCGCGGATGCGCTCGGCGGCGGCCATCAACAGGGTGCCGGTGCCACAGGCCGGGTCGCAGACGCGCAGGGCGGCGATGGCGTTGGGGTCGCTCCAGTCGGCGTCCCGCTCCCGCAGCGCCAGCGAGGACAGCAGCACGGCGGCGGCGGTGGAGGTGTAATAAGAGCCGTCATAGCGGGCAGTATCCAGAACCCGGTGAAAAATGCGCCCCAGGAGATCATGGCGCAGGCCGGCGACTTCTTCTGATATTTGGGTAATGACCCGGGCCACATTGCGGATTGCCAACCCATTGTCGAGGTTGGCCGACAGTGACCCAAGGGCGGCGCGTCCGGTCTGAAATACCGGGCGATAGTCCACGGCAAGGATACCCTTCCAAGCCTCTTGAAAGGCGCTGATTGGCGCGTTTGCCTCCGCGCATAACACAGGGGAAGCCGGCGGCCATGGCCCATCATATCCCTCCGGTCGCAGGGCGGGCAGATGGCCCTGCAAGCGATGGTGGAACAGCATGGCGGTAGCCACAACCAGCAGGCCACGTTTGGCGGCAACGCGGTAGCCGCTGCCGGTGTTGCCTCGCTCTCCGGTGCCCGGCTTGTTGGCCGGCAAGTCCAGAGCTTGGGCCAGCCTGCGGCGGTCATCAGCGCTGAGCTGGCCTACTGCCACGTCCAGCGTGTCGGAGAGTTTTTGAGCCGCGATGTCCGCGCCGCTGAGGGAATTGGGAGCCTGCTTTACCGCTTGGGCCAACATCGCCACGCTGCCGGTAGCCCAGTCGCCAGACGGGTCGCCGGACTTGAGCCGGAGCGTCCAGGTCAATGTTTCGTTGCCCAGACTTTCCTCGGTAACGCCGTTGGGATAGCACACGGCGAATACGGCAACGGTAAGTCCTTGACGCAGGCGGGCGTCGGCGTCTTTGATGGCCTGGGCTTTACGGTGAAAGCCGGTCTCCGCTTCCAGCACGATGCGCAGGCCGTCCACGTTGGCAACGATGTCCATACGCTTGCGTCCGACGCGCTGCTCGAAGTCGGTATCCAAACCCTGCTGGCGCAAGAGCAGGGCCAAAGCGCGGTTCTGGAAGTCTTCCTGCTTGATGGTCATGGTTCAGTCCGCCGGCGCAATTGGGATAGGATCTCACCGTTTTGTTTGAGACAGTTGCAGGCTTGCCGGTGATGATAGCATAGCGTTAGTAATACACCGGCGGCTGCGCTGTCATTTGCCACCTTGCCTAATGCGCCCACCAATTGGGGTTTCCCACCATGAACACGCAAACTAAGCCCTCATCGGTCGCCGGCCCGGACAGCAATACCTCACTAGCCGCGGACTCAAACAGCGCCGCCGAAGAAACCTTTGCCAAGGCCGTTGCCGCCCTGGATGCAGGCGACTGTCAGCATGGCGCCAATCTTGTCTATCAGGCCGCGGTGCAGGCGGTCCGGGCGGCAGCCGGCCGGCTGGGTATGCCCAGCGACACGCGGGAAGAACTGAAAGCGGTGGTTTATAAACTCGACGGGTTCGACCCGGAAGAAGCTTGGCAAGCGTATCTGGCTGACCCCACGATTACCCTTGACCTGCCGTTGCATACCTCGTACTTCATGGTTGCCGAGTCCTTCAAGGAACACTCCGAAATACCCCTGGACGTGCAAGCCCGGGATACGGAACGGTACTGGCAACCCGAGGAGTACGCATGGTTCCTCAGCCCGGTTCAAGAGCTAATCGTCTTGATAGGGCACAATGAAACCGGATAACCAACCGAATGAACCGCGCGGGTCATCTAGCGGAAGCCGAAGCCATCATGAAACTCGTCTCCAACTCTTTCTTGAGCGTAAGCATGAGAGACGGAATTACTCACGTGAATCGCATCATTGCCGCAGCGCAAGCGGCCGGCGCCTGAATCATGTCTCTCACTTCGGAGGTTTCACCGATGATCAAAGACTTTTCCGTGCTTTACGCCGGCCACGTGCTGGAAGGCGATGGCATAGGGTTCGACGGCATCCCCGCCAACGACCGGTGGTACGACAATGACCGGCTGTCCATGGCCATGGACATCGCTCGGCAGGCGGCCGTGTTCCTGGATGACCTGGGATTCGACATCCTGTGGATGGCCGAGCACCACTTCCAGCGGGAGGGGTACGAGTGCATCCCCAACCTGCTCATCATGAGCCAGTACCTGGCGCAGCACACCCAGCGCATCAAGTTCGGCTGCGGGTTTAACATCCTGCCCATGTGGCACCCTATCCGGCTGGCCGAGGACTTCGCCATGGTGGATATCCTGACCGGCGGTCGCGGGGTTTTCGGCATCGGCCGGGGGTACCACACGCGGGAAGTGGAGTCCTTCGGCGCTCCCATGATCGACGCGGACGCCAACCGGGAGCTGTTCGAAGAGCAGTTCGAGATCATGATGAAGGCATTCAACGAAGAGTCCTTCTCCCACCAGGGCAAGCACTACACCATCCCCCCGGACATTCCCTACCGCGGCTACGACCTGAAAGAGGTGACGCTGGTGCCGCGGCCCAAGACCCGGCCGGTGGACGTGTGGCAGCCCATCGTCAGCGCGTCGGACCGGGCGCTGGACTTCATGGCCAAGTGGGGCATCAAGGGTGTGATCCTGGGCACGGGCGAGCAGTACGTGGAGGAGTGGGTGACCCGCTACCAGGCCGCCAACCGGCGAGCCGGCCGGGACCTGGCGCTGGGCGAGGGCCTGTGCATCGGGCTGTGGGCCATGGTGGACGACACCACCGTTGGGGCACGCCGCCAGCTGCAGCCGCTCTTCGAGGAGCACGTCAAGTTCGCCGCTCCGCTGGGGATGCTGCGCTACAGCGACCAGCAGATCGCGGCCACCGGCCCCGGCGGGGTAGCGCGCCACATCGCCGCCGGCACTGATTTTCAGGACGTGATTGACAACCGCGCCTGGTTCGCCGGCAGCCCGGAGGACACCATCGCCTATCTGGAGGAGCTACAGCACAAGTACCCCGGCCTGGAGCAGATCATGATCGCCTTCCCCATGGGCGCGACCACCAACCAGTTCAAGGAGCAGATGGGCCGATTTGCGGCGGAGGTGATACCGCATTTCAAGAAAGCGGCCGCCGCAACGGAGGCGTGATATGACTACCAAGCTGCCCTACGCGCCGCCTGACGCTGCGGCCATTCCCAACCTGGACCCGTTTTTCGCCCCCGGCGCGCCGGCGTTGCCGGACGCGGTTCCACCTGACGATCTGATGCAGCAAAATCCCGATATCCATTACGTCCTGCAAATCCTGGATGACGTCGCGGTCGGTGACCGGCCCGACGTGTTCATGGATACCAACAGCATCATCTACTATGACCCAACCAATCAGAACCGCCGGGTTCAACCCGACGTGTATATCGCTTTCGGCGTTGATGCCGAAGCCATCCGCCAGCGCAACGGTTACGTGCCTTGGGAAGTGGGCAAGCCGCCCGATTTTGTGCTGGAAGTGGCGTCGGAATCCACGGCTGGCAACGATACCGGTTTCAAGCGCGAACTATACGCCCGCATCGGTGTGCTCGAATACTGGCGGTTTGACCGCACCGGTGGCGCGCTGTACGGAGCCGGACTGGCCGGAGACTTTCTCGAAAATGGAGCCTATCGGCCGGCCAACATCAATACCGATCCCGACGGTGTGGAATGGGGATATAGCCGGCTGCTGCATCTCAACCTGCGCCACCACGACGGCTCGCTGGAACTGCAAGACCCTGACACTGGCGAAATCCTGTCCGACCGCCGCGGCGAGCGCATCGCCAAGGAAATTGCCCAAGCGGCCTTGCGCGAGCGGGACGCCACTATTGCAGACTACCAAGAGCAAGTACGCCGACTGCAAGAACGGCTCCAGGAGCTGGGGCAACCGCCGGAATAGGCTCGGCAGGTAACGGTTCACACCAGGAGATTCAAGATGGCAGTACCAACGCAGAAGCAATTCCACAGGCCGATCTTGGATATAGTGCGTGACCGCAAGTCGATCGTGCCTCGCGTGCAGATCAGACAGACTTTGGTGGACCGTTTTGCATTGACCGAAGCAGATCTCCAAGAGATGGTCCCTTCTGGCGCGCAAACTCGATTTGACAATCGCGTTTATTGGGCACTGTCATATTTAAAACGCGCTGGATTGCTGCAAGCCGAATCACCAGGGCGGTTCACGATAACCGCAGTAGGAACCGAGTTGCTCAGCGAGCTAACCGGTGACATTGAGACATCGTACCTGCAAATGCTCATAGATAGGCTAAAGCAGCAAGCACCCAGCGAAAGCGTACAAACGCAACAACCCTCAATCGAAGACGAACATCCCGCGATATCCAATGGCATCTCGGTTAACCTTGATGATGCAACGCCTGATGAACAAATCGCGCTTACCTACGCCCAGTTGGTCGAAAAACTCACCGATGACCTGCTTGAAAATGTAATGGGTATGACGCCTGAACGTTTCGAGCGTTTGTCGCTGGATTTATTGGAGAACATGGGTTATGGCAAACCGACGCATACCGGTGGGGTTGCGGACGGCGGTGTAGACGGTGTTATCACGGAAGACCTGTTAGGGTTGGGGAAGATTTGCATTCAGGCAAAACAATGGAATGACAGTTCAGTGGGTGCGAAAGAAATTCGTGATTTCGCAGGTAGCCTTGATATGGAGGGCGCAACGAAAGGGGTTTTCATTACCACATCACATTTCACGTCGTCTGCCGTGCAAACAGCCAGAATAATTTCTGGCGGAGCCAAATTCATTCGACTGATAGATCGCGATGAGCTGCTTAGGTTGCTCATTGAGCACGAAGTCGGCGTTAGAACCTCCTTCGTGGTCAAGACGCTGGACGAAAATTACTTCGCCGAGGAAATCTAACGGGCCGGCCCGCCCGTTCGGGTGTATCATTGCCCCTACCAAATCCAACCGTCCCCGCGCCGGCTGACCCACCGCAGGAGGCCATTCCATGTTCCTGATGCGCTTTACCGAACGGGCTTACGTGAACTACACCGAGGAGGACGTGCGCAACTCGCCCAACGAGGCGGTGCGGCTCACGTTCTCGAACTCCAACTTCGACCCCCAAGAAGGCCATTACCTCTACAACATGTACCTCGACGAGTACGAGTACTCGGAGGAGGTGGGCTTCGACGGGCTGATGCTCAACGAGCACCACAACACGCCCACCTGCCTGGGCGCGACGATGAACCTCGAGGCGGCCATCCTCGCCCGCAACACCAAGAACACGAAGATCGTGCTGCTGGGCAACCCCCTGCCCATCTTCGACAACCCCATCCGCCTGGCCGAGGAACTGGCAGAGATCGACATGATCTCCGGCGGGCGGCTGGTGTCCGGCTTCGTGCGGGGCACCGGCGTCGAGAGCCTGGCCACCAACACCAACCCGCTGCACAACCGGGAGCGGTTCGAGGAAGCCCACGACCTGGTGATCAAGACCTGGACCACGCCCGGCCCATTCCGCTGGGAGGGCAACCATTACCACTTCCGCGTGGTCAATCCCTTCCAGGTGCCCATGCAGAAGCCGCACCCACCCGTGTGGATCCCCGGCACGGGCAGCCCCGAGACCCTGGTGTGGTGCGCTGAGCGCAACTACCCGTACATCTTCCTGGAAACCGACCCCCAGGGCACCCAGGATATGAAGTCCATCTACGCCGAAACCGCCCGCGAACACGGCTATGAACCCGGTCCGGAGAACTTCGGCTACCTGGTTCGCATCCACGTGCAGGACACCGACGAGAAAGCCTACGACGTGGGCAAGGGCTACATGGTGGGCAACATCGGCGTGGGCCGCATCCCGCTGCCCCGCGACTACGCCTCGCCGGTGGGCTATGGCAGCCGCAGCAACGATCCGCGGTTCCTGCGCCTGCGCGAGCAGATCCGCAGCGATCCATTCCGCGTGGGCGGGCTGGACGGCGCGCAGTACGACTCCATCCTGGACTCCAAGCGCTGGATCATCGGCAGCCCCGACACCGTCATCAGCCAGCTTCGCGAGGTCCTTAGCTTCATGCGCCCCGGCATCCTCGCCGTGTGGACCAACGACGGCTCCATCAGCCACGAGGACACCATGCGCTGCCTGGAACTGATGGGCCAGGAAGTCCTGCCGGCCCTGCGCGAGATCGGCGAGGAGTTGGAACTGACCGACCCCTTCCAGAAAGAGGGCGTAATGCCCGGGCTGACCTCCGTGTAATTGCGCGCCATTCGACCGTTCGTAAAGCAAGGAGCATAACCCCAATGGCAAACTTCACCGAGGAAACCATCTCCGTCGCCGGCGGCAACCTGCAAGTGTACAAGGGCGGCAGCGGCGACCCGCTGCTGGTGCTGCACGGCGCCAATGGCAACGCCGGTCCCCGTCGTTACGCCCAGGCCCTGGCCGAAAAGTTCACGGTCTACCTGCCCTCCCATCCCGGCTACGGAAAGAGCGACCGGCCCGGCTGGGTCGAGAGCATGCAGGACCTGGCCTGCTTTTACACCTGGTACCAGGAGCAGGAAGGGTTGGAAAACGTGCGAGCTATCGGGTTCTCCATGGGCGGCTGGTTGGCGGCCGAAATGCTGTCGATGACGGGCCACGCCTTCAGCAAGGTGATGCTGGTGGGCGCCGCCGGCATCAAACCGGTGGACGGGGAGATCACCGATATCTTCATCATCAGTCCCGCGCAGATCCGCGAACTGGTCTACCACGACCCCAGCCAGGTGCCGGAGTGGGACGAGCTGTTCGGCTCCGACCCGACTCCGGAGCAGACCGAGCAGGCAGAGAGCGACCGGGAGATGTCCATTCGCCTGACCTGGCGGCCCTACATGCACAACCCGCGCCTGCCGGCCAAGCTGGCGCGGGTCAGCGTTCCGACCCATATCGTTTGGGGCGAGAACGACAACCTGGTTCCGGTGGAGTGCGCCGACCTGTACCAGCAGGCGCTGGCCGGATCCCAGGTCACGGTGCTCCCCAACTGCGGCCATTCACCCCAAATCGAAAAGCCCGACGACTTCGTGCAGACCGCGCTGGCCTTCCTTTAGGCCGGCGCTCGGCGCTCCAAGGCACGGGAGGCAATCATGGCAACCACGCCCATCGGCGAAAAGCTGCTGACTGCCGACGAATTTCTGCGGCTGTGCGAACAGCGGGTCATCAGGGGTGAATTGGTCAAAGGAGTGGTGCACGAAACCATGCCGGGAGGCGGAGAACATGGTGAGGTTGTCGTCGCGTTAGGGGCGGCGATGACCGCGCACGTGCGACCAAGCAGATTGGGTAGAATTGCCGGCTCCGACGCCGGTGTCTTGCTAGAGCGGAACCCGGACACTGTACGCGAGCCGGACATCGTCTATTTCTCCGCCGAAAAACTGCCGCTGGACGTGAAAGTTCGCGGCTTCTATGAAGTCGTCCCCGACCTGGTGGTTGAGGTAGTTTCGCCCGGCGACAGCGCGCGGTACATAGCCGAGCGGGTGGCGATGTGGCACAGCTACGGTGTGCCGCTGGTCTGGGCAATTTATCCGGTGACCCGCATGGTCGCCGCGCACCCGCTAGACGGGCCGGCAATCATCTACACCGAGGACGATGAACTGGACGGCGGCGCCGTGCTCCCTGACTTTCGGTGTTCCGTGCGCGACATTCTTGACTGGTGATCCCTAGACATTACTCCACCGCGTGCAACAGCCCGTCGGTGGTTCGCACGTGCAATCTGCCGCCGGCGTAGGCCGGCGGCAATTCTATGGGTCCGCCCAAGTCCAGATTCCACAGCATTGAGCCATCCGCCCGGTTCAGGCAGTACACCAGGCCGTCCCGCGCGCCGAAGTAAATCCGGTCATCCAGTATGATTGGAGAACTGACGATCCCACCGTTCGCCTCGAATCTCCACAGCTCGTTGTCCGTAATACCTTCCCGAGCGTAGAACAACCCGTCGCTGTCGCCCACGTAATACACGCCGTCGGCAACAGCGGGCGAGGACACGATACCCTGCGAGTGCCGCTCCTCCGGCGCGAACCGCCACCGCTCGCCCCGCTGGGCCGGCGGCGCCGGCACGAAGGGCACCTGCCAGATCCACAGCTGGAACCAGGTGCGCTTGATCCAATAGAGCCCCGGCATCCCCTTGACGCCGGTGTTGATGGCATACAGCGTGCCTCCTGACGGGAAATACGCGGTGCTTTCGGTCACCACCGGCGGCCCCTCAGCCGAGCCGGCGGTCAGAAAACGGAACCGACGCCGGCCGTCGTCCGCGTCGATGAAGTACAGATTGCCCTCGTCGTCAGCGACGTAGAGCCGATCTCCGCGCAGGGTGGGCGTGGTCTTCACGTTGCCCTTGAGCTTGTGCTTCCAAAGTTGCTCGCCGGTCTGGGCATCCAGTCCATACAGGATGTTGCCCGCGGAAGTCACGTAGGCGACGCCGTCGTGCACCAATGCCGACGCCGAGATGGGCAGGTGGGCCTTGAAATCCCACACCGGTTCGCCCGTATCCTGATTCAACGCCAGCATCCGGTGGTTGGTCAGGCCCACGAACACCAGGTCGTTGTTGGCGACGGTGGTGGCATGGTCCATCGGGCCGGGAGTTTCCGCCGACCACAGCGGCTCTCCCGTGCCGGCGTCGAGAGCCGACACCTGGAAGTGTCCGCCAACGAACACTTTGCCGTCCGCCACCAGCGGCGCGGAACGAGTGTAAGGCCCCAGATCCTGGGACCAGATGATCCGCCCGGCAGGTTGCTGCTCCACTTCCGGGATGTACCCGTTGAGGCTGGTTCCGTAACCCAGCATCGACCACCGCCCGGTGTTGGACGACGACGATGCGGCGGCCGACGGGCTGCCCACGAACCAGCGCGCGGGATTGGGCAGGCTGAACCAGAATATCCAGCCCAGTATGGCCACCAGCAGCAACACACCAGCCGTGACGGCCGGCTTGAGCAGGCGCATCCGGTAGCGCCGCCGGGCGGTGCGCTGGCTGCGTTCAACCCAGTCGGGAAACTCCGCTTGGTGTTGCTGTTCCTGCATGTTGGTTAACACACTGGTAGGGGCGAATGATCATTCGCCCCTACATTCTAGCCGCAAAATTGGCTTGCGTCGTTACACATTGCGCTGCTTGGGGTCCAGCCGGTCGCGCAGCCAGTCGCCGAGCAGGTTCACGGACAGCACGGTGAACAGTATCGCCAGGCCAGGGAAGAAAGAGACCCACCAGGAGTCGATGATGAGCTCGCGCCCGTCGGCCACCATCACGCCCCAGGCGGGATTGGGCCGGGGGATGCCGGCGCCCAGGAAGCTGAGGCCGGCCTCCAGCAGGATCACGAAACCGAGCTGGAGGGTCGCCAGCACAATGATGGTGTTGACCAGGTTCGGGAAGATGTGGCGCAGCATGATCCTGATCTCCGACGAGCCGGCCACCTTGGCCCTGGCGACGAAGTCCTGCGTCTTCAGCGCCAGCGTCTCCCCGCGAATCAAGCGGGCGTAGCGCGACCAGAGGAAAAGACACACCACGATGAGCACGTTTTCGATCCGTGGCCCCAGGGTGGCCGCCAGCACCAGAGCCACCAGGATCAGCGAGATCGACAGTGACATGTCAACCAGGCGCATCACCAGCGTGTCCACCCAGCCCCCGAAGTAGCCGGCCAAAATTCCTAAAACGGTGCCGATCAGCCCCGACACGAAGATTGCCATCATCGACACCACCAGCGCCAGCCGGGCGCCGTGAACGATGCGGCTGAATATGTCCATGCCGTTCTTGTCGGTGCCAAGCAGGTACTTGCCCTGGCCTCCGGGTTTGACCACGATCTGGATCTGATCACCCAGTACCGGAGCCTCGCCCTCGGTCTTGCCCACCACGGTGGCGTCGCCGATGCGGACGGTGCGTTCCGCGTCGGTCAGCTTGATTTCGTTCTGCCGGTTGTCCCGGTTCACCCGCTCCACGACCGTGCGCACGGACACCACGTCGCCGGACCAGGCCGGCGGGACCAAGCGGTCGTCCAGATCCCCGCGCCTCGGATTGTGAGGAGCGATCAGTTCAGCGAAGACTGCCGGTATGAGCAGGAACACCAGAAGCATCGTGACCGGAAACAGGGGCAGCCGGCGAATTTCCGTGATCCAGTGACGTATCCTGGCAAGGGCGCCAGGGCGTGCTGCTGCTTCCGAGACGGGACTGGCCGGAGCCGGAGCCGTGGTGATAGCCATGTCTTATTCTCCACCCTTGGCCATTGTATTTGTCGATACCAATGCGGATTTCTTCTGGACGCGCTCGCCTACGTGTAGCGGATCCGGGGATCCAGGTACGCGTAGAGTATGTCCACGATCAAGTTAGCGAAGATGTAGATGGACGATCCGATGATGACCACCGCCTGCAGCACCTGGAAGTCCCGCCCGCGCACGGCGCCCACCGCCAACTGACCCACCCCCGGCCACGAGAACACCGTCTCCACAATCACGGTGCCGGTGAAAAGGCCGCCGATGATGATGGCGAAGTAGGTCAGCGGCGCGATAAAGGCGTTGCGGAGACAATGCTTCCAGATGACCTTCCACTCCGGCACGCCCTTGATGCGCGCCAGCTTGACGAACTCGGTATCCAGCACGTCCAGCATCGAGGAGCGGATCAGCCGCAGCAGCGCCGCCACCTGGAAAAAGCCCAGGGTGAACGCCGGCATGATCATGTGGGACAGACCGCCCTTGCCGGACGATGGCAGCCAGCCAAGCTGCACCGCGAAGAGCCAGAGCAGCATGATGCCCAGCCAGAAGCTCGGCACCGACTGTCCGAGGAAGGCCACCGCCTTGCCCTGGTAGTCCAGCCAGCCGTCCTTGCGCGCCGCCGTGATCACTCCCAGCGGCACCCCGAGGACCACGGCGATCACCATCGCCAGACCACCCAGCTGCAGGGTAGCTGGGAAGCGGTCCATCACCATGCCCATGGCGGTCTGCCCGCCGAAGGCGTAGGACTCGCCGAAGTCGCCCTGAACGGCGTTGCCCAGGAAGACCAGGTAGCGCATGTGCAGCGGCTTGTCCAGGCCCCACTTTTCCTTGAGCGCGGCGATGTCCTCTGGGGTTGCCTCACCCATGGGCAGCATCACGGACGTGGGGTCGCCGGTGATGTTGGAGAGCATGAACACGATGATGCTCACCAAGAGCACGGCGATGATCGCCTGCCCCACGCGGAAGATTATGAACCGCTGCATTGTCGCCTCCTGAATCAGATTACGTTGCCGAGCCGGTGGGTACGAGGTGCTCGTTACCGGTCATGGCTGATTTTCTCGCCGGCTTGCAATCCAGTTGCGCCGTATTTTGTCAGGATTGCGTCCACGAACGGTTTGAGCACTCCCTCGGCTCCGATTATGGTGATCCCGACAACATTGTTTCCGTCTTCCGCGTCATAGAGGACTACGATGCCTGGCGCGATTTCTTCACCGTCCAGGACGCGCTTGCCTGTCTGTATGAATATGGTGTCTCCATCGGCGGCATATCCAATGGCGGCTTCCGGCAGCGGTTCCAAGTCCTTGCGCTTTACTGCTGGATTTCCCACGGTCTTCCCCCATAAGATTGGGCCAGCCTCCGGTCCGGGTACGCCGTTAGCAACTGCCGCGAATCTCCGACGCCGGCGAATACCACCTTGATCCATTGTTGGAATGGCCGCAAACGCCCAACGAGGATTGTTCGTAATTCGCCGGTACGATAATCCGTCTCCTCCCATTGGTCAAAGGGTTCGTTGATGATGCTCATAACCCATTCCGGTCGGATGCCTGGGTGCCTGTTGATGGTCTCCTGGCCGTGGATGGGAACTTTGGGCAAGCGGTCATATTCCCGGAGCAGCCCAAGGTTTTCATCCACGATGCCGGGTCAGGGGATTGCGAATACTGGGTGTCTGCCGCTCTAGCGGGCCGCCTTGGCGTACTCCAGGTGGCCGAACACCCCGGTCAGGCTGCCGAACTTGTACTCGGCCACCTCGTCGGGGTTCACCACCAGGGTGGCGCGAATGTTGACAATGGGGATGGTGCGGTAGTTGTCGTAGATGTGGTCGCCCATCTCCTGGGCCAGCCGGTGCCGTTCTGCCGGGTCGGTCTCCCGCAGCAGGGCCTCGTAGTTGTCATCGTAGATCTGGTGCTCGACGTAGGCCACGCCGCCGCCGGGCAGGCCGGTCTCCGGGTTGGTCTCGCCGGTGTAGTAGTAGATCCGCGCGTTGGCGTTGATCTGCCGGATGGTCTGGCGCACGGGCAGGATGAAGTGGGCGTCGTGCTGATCGCGGAAGGCGTCCAGCGCGCGGGCGAACTCCACTTCCACCAGTTTGGTGTCGATGCCGATGTCCTGGAAGGACTGGGCAACGGTCTGCGCCACCTCGATGGTCTCCGGCAGGCCGGGCAGGCTGGATTGCCAGACTTCCATGGAGAAGCGGTTCTGGCCGTTGTCGCCGGGGAAGCCGGCTTCATCCAACAGTTGCTTGGACAGTTCCGGATCGTAGCCGTACTTCTCGTCAAATTCCTCGGCCCAGCGCGGGTTCCAGCCTTCCAGCGTATCGTGGAAGATGGTGTTGTACATGGGCTCGCCGCGACCCTTGAACAGCTCGTTGATGATCTGCTCGCGATCAATGGCCCGGTTCAGGGCCTCGCGGACGAGACGACCCGTCTCCCCGGCGGCCGTCCAGGGCTCGGTCTCGGGATTCCAGTTGACCTGGCTGAGCTCGTACTGCCCGAAGGGCATGATGGTCAGTCCCACGGAGGGCAGCGGGCTCTCGAAGACTTCCATGCCTTCGTCAAGAGCCTGCTGGTGCAGGACTTTGGGGATGTCCACCATGTTGGCCTCGCCGGTGAGCAGCATGGCCAGGCGGGTCAGGTCCTCGGGCGTGGTGCTGATGCGCATCCGCTTGAACTCGGGGTTGACGCGCCAGTGGTCGTAGGGCACGGCCTCGTACTCGGTGTACTCCTTGAGCTCGCGGTTCACGAACTGGAAGCCTCCGGTTCCGGCGGGGCCACTCTCGAACATGGCGTCGCCTTCTTCCGCGTGCTGGGCCGAGCTGCGGATCGCCGCGCAGGGAACCACCAGGATGTTGAACCACCAGTCGGCGACGTCAACCTGGGGCTGGGCCAGCGTCATCTTCAGGGTGTAGTCGTCGATGACCTCCGCCTTGCCGGCGTCGATCATCTCCGTCATGGAGTCGTACCCCATGAACTTCTTCAGGGGGCCCTTGCAGCCGGCCAGGGGGTCGGACATCTGCTGGTCAACGGTGAAGATAAAGTCCTTGACGGTGAACTCACCCCAGCCGAAGTGCATGTCAACGCCTTCCTGAAGGTAGAAGGTGTACTCGCTGGCATCGGGGCTGACGTCCCACTCGCGGGCCAACTGGGGCAGGATCGTGGAGACGCCGGTCTCGGGCGAGATGGTGGTTGGGTTCTCCCAGATGGGCCGGAAGACGAGGTGTCCGCTGCTGGTTGCCAACCAGGGGAAGAAGGTGTCCTGGGGCAGCGGGGTGACGGCCATGTGGAGGTAGGTGTCCTCGTCGGCCATGGCCGGCATGGCCGTGGGCTCGGGGGCCGCGGTAGCGGCGGCCTGGGCCGGGGCCGCGGGCGCCTCCGTTGCTGCCGGCGCGGCGGCTGGCTCCGGAGCGGAGCCGCCACAGGCGACAATCACGGACAGGAATACGATCAGCAGGGGAACTGCGGCGATGCGCGACGCGTTGCGGATACTGCGAACTGCCATGCGGATACCTCCGTTTCAGTCAGCGGATTCCCGTGTGCGGCCAAACATTAGCATCGGCAATACCTGATGTCAAATATTCATTTTGATGATAATATACGCGGCGTAAAATATTCAAATCGATGCCGATTGAGTTGATTGTCGTTATTGAACGGTTTCATAGCGAGCGGTATCGTCACCGCGACTACGCTTTGCGGACGTGTCGGAACCTCCGGCTGGATTGCGTGGTTTTACGTCGGCTGCGACTTATTCGGATTGCCGTTGCGCGTCCGGATTTGCAACCATATACTCCCGCGCGGCTTTCCGATTAGTAAAGCGATCGCGTGTTAGTGGTATACCCAGGCCATGTCATCAACGTCGGCAGCAGATTCGTCGCTCCCCGCTCCCAACCCCTCACCCGCGCCGTTGGATGGCGTTCGCGTGGTCGAGTGGGGGGAGATGGTATCGGCGCCGTTTTGCGCCAAGGTCCTGGCCGAGATGGGCGCGGATGTTGTGAAAGTGGAGCCGCCGGAGGGGGACGCGGCGCGCCGCGCCGGACCATTTCCCGGCGGGCTGCGGCACGCCGAGCGCAGCGGACTGTTCCTGTTTGCCAACCTGGGCAAGCGCGGGGTGACTCTGAACGTCAACACACCGGACGGGTTAGAACAACTCCATCACCTGCTGGAAAGCGCGGACATATTTGTCGAAAATCAGGCTTACGCCACGCTGGCAACCACCGGTATATCCGCCGAGGAATTGCGAATTCGGCATCCCCACCTGGTCACCGTGTCGCTGTCGCCCTACGGGCGCACCGGCGACTACCGGCAGTATGCCGGCTACGACCTCCAGGTGAACGCCCTGAGCGGCATGAGCTTTGGCACCGGGCATCCGCACCGGGAGCCGCTCACCACGCCGGACCGACAGGCGGGGTATCTGGCCGGCCTGGGCGGGGCCTACGCCGCGATTGTCGCTTTGCTGGCCCGCGAGTCGAACCTGACCGGCGACGTCGATGACGCCGGCGGGCAGTACATCGACGTCGCCGATTCGGGCGTGATCAGCACGCTGCTGACCGGTTACCATCTGCCCACCTTCATTTATCGCGGCATCGCCGGCTCACGTTCGGGGAACCGGATGCGCCTGGGCCTATTTCCCAACTGCGTCCTGCCCTGCCGGGACGGCTACGTGTGCATTGACGCGCCGCAGATGGAACAGTACCAGCGGTTCCTGCACCTGATGGGCGACCCGGACTGGACCGAAAATCCGCGCTACCGGGACCGGCGCGCCATGAGCGATCAATACCCCGAGGAGGCCGAAAACTTGATCGCGCCCTGGTTCATGGAACACGACAAGGAGGAGATCCTGCGGTTGTGCCTGGAAAACCGCATCCCGTGCGCTCCGGTGCTGACCATGGACGAGGCGCTGGAAATGCCGCACCTCCACCAGCGGGATTGGTTCGTCGAGTCGGAACATCCCGAGGCTGGCGGTTTCCGCTACCCCGGCTCTCCGGTGCGTCTGCACGGTTCGCCCTGTAGAATCGTTCGCCCCGCGCCGACGTTGGGACAGCACAACGCCGACATCTTCGACGTGTAATGGCTTCCGGACGTCCGATGCCCCGCCCGCCTTTGAGCAACGTTCGCGTCGTGGACCTGGGTTCCGCCTGGGCCGGGCCGATGGCGGGGCACCTGCTGGCGGACATGGGCGCCGAGGTGATCAAGGTGGAGAGCCGAGCGCGCATGGACGGGATGCGTTTGGGGCGGCCCATGATACCCATTGAAAATTACGGTGAAGATTTAACCGGCGGTGACCGCGGCCTGTGGCCAGAGTTGCAGCCGGTGTTCCACGGGCTCAACCGGAACAAGCTCAGCGTGACGCTGAACCTCCGCACCGAAGCCGGCCGCGCCATTCTGAAACGGCTGGCCTCGGTCAGCGACGTGGTGCTCGCGAACTTCTCTCCCGGTGTGCTGGAACGGCTGGGCATGGACCACTCCAGCCTCCGCAGGGTCAAGCCGGACATCATCGTGGCATCCATGCCGGCCTTCGGCGACACCGGCCCGCTGCGGGACATGGTGGCCTACGCGCCCATCATCCAGGCGATGTCGGGCATGATGAGCCTGGTGGGTTACGCGCCGGAAGAAGGTGAGCCGCTGGTAGGCGAACTCCAGGCCGCGTGGAGCGACACAGTGGCCGCCCTGTGCACGGCCCTGGGGGTGGTGGCGGCGCTGCGGCATCGCAACCGAACCGGCCAGGGTCAGTACGTGGAGGCCGCGCACCTGGAAGGCACGGCCGCGCTCCTGGGAGTGCCGATGCTGGAGTACCAGATGACGGGCGAGATCCCGGTTCCGCCCGGCAACGACGATCCCGATTTCGCTCCGCACAACAACTACCCCTGCGCCGGAGAGGACGCCTGGGTAGCCATCGCCGTTCGGACCGACGAGGAGTGGCGGACTTTGGCCGGTGTCATCGAGAATGATGGCGCCGGCCTGACCGACGACGCCAGGTTCGCCGACAGATCCTCACGATGGATCAATCGGCGTGAGCTGGACGTGCGCATCGCGGCGTGGACGCGCAGCCTCACCCCCCAGCAGGTGACGGAAAGGTTGCAGACGGCGGGAGTGGCGGCCATGCCGGTGATGAACATTGCCGATCAGTTCGCCGACCCACATCTGAACGCACGGGAGACTTACGTGGAAATCGATCATCCCCACGTCGGCGCCGAGATGGTCTACGGAGTCCCCTGGCGGTTCAGCGACACTCCCGGGACCGTGCGCGCGCCGGCTCCGTTTCTGGGCCAGCACAACGAATACGTGCTGCAACAACTGTTGGGTATGGACGAGACGCGGGTCGACGAACTGGTTGTGCAGCAGGTAGTGTACTGATGCCCCAATCGGAGCGACGACGCGGAACGCTTGCGGCGGTTGCGGGCAGCCTGTCGCCTCGTATTCTGCTTGCAGCAGTATGCGGCCTATGGTAATTTGGCTTACCAACAAATCATTGGAGCATAGGCTGGGAAACGAGTGAGGGACATATCCAGAATCCGTATCCAGACCGCCGCTAGATTGGCCGCCGCGCCAATCACTACCGGATAAGGAGCGTTGCAGTGGACCCGCTGCTTGAAGTTAAGAACCTGCAAACGTACTTTTTCACCTACGAAGGTGTGGTCAAAGCCGTTGACGACGTTTCCTATGAGGTAATGCCCGGAGAAACGCTCGGACTGGTCGGCGAGAGCGGTTGTGGAAAGAGCGTGAGCGCGCTCTCTCTCATGCGCCTCATACCGGACCCCCCGGGTAAAACCGTGGGCGGCGAAGTCCTGTTCGACGGCGAGGACATCCTGGAGATCGACATGGACGACATGCGCCGCATACGTGGCGCAAAGATGGCCATGGTGTTCCAGGAACCCATGACATCCCTGAACCCGGTGCTGACGCTGGACCGGCAGCTCACCGAGACCATCCAGCTGCATCTGGGCAAGAGCCGCGACGAGGCTCGCAAGGACGCAGTCGACCTGTTGGCCAGGGTGGGTATCCCCGACCCGGAGCGCCGCATCCGCCAGTATCCGCACCAGTTCAGCGGGGGCATGCGTCAGCGCGTTATGATCGCCATGGCCCTGAGCTGCAACCCGCAACTCATCATCGCCGACGAGCCTACCACCGCTCTGGACGTGACCATTCAGGCCCAGATCCTGGAGCTGATGAAGTCCCTCACCCAGGACCTGGGCGTGGCGCTCATCATCATTACGCATAACCTGGGCGTCGTGGCCCGCTACGCCGACCGGGTGAATGTCATGTACGCCGGCAAGATCATCGAGCGGGGCTCGGCGTTTGAGATCTACACCAACCCCCGCCATCCCTACACCGTCGGCCTGCTGGACTCGGTGCCGAGGCTGGACCAGCGGCTGATGGATGAAGATGGTCAGGCGGCCAAGCTGGTTCCTATCGAAGGGCAGCCGCCGGACCTGGTCAACCTGCCACAGGGGTGCTCTTTCCGCGCCCGCTGCCGTTTTGCCATCGACAAGTGCGTCACGGAAGCGCCTCCGCTGATGCCCGTGGAGAGCAACGAATCCGAGGAGCCCCACGTGTCGGCCTGCTGGCGTTCGGAGATCCTGGGCGTGCAGGCCCTGAGCTACGCCATGGGAACCGCCTAGCCGCCGGCGCGACCATCGCGTTTGGTTACCAGTGGCAATGACATTCCTGAAAAGGGAGTTTCACGATGACGACTGCTGAGATGCCCCAAACTGCGGCCACAACGCCAGCAGCGGAAGACCTGCTGCTGGATGTTCGCGATCTCAAGATGCATTTTCCGGTAACGTCGGGCATCCTGTTCCAACGAGCGGTTGCCTACATCAAAGCCATCGACGGCGTGAATTTCACCGTGCGTCGCGGCGAGACCCTGGGCATGGTTGGGGAGTCGGGCTGCGGCAAGACCACCACCGGTCGCTGCATTCTGCGTCTCTACCGCCCCACCGATGGGCAGATCTGGTTCAACGGCGTTGACATCGCCCAGGCAAAAACCGGCCAGATGCGGGCCATGCGCCGCCAGATGCAGATCATCTTCCAGGACCCCTACAGCTCGCTCAACCCCAGAATGACCGCCGGCAACATCATCGGCGAACCCCTGGCGGTGCACGGGCTGGTCAACAACAAGCGGGAGTACCGCGAGCGGGTGGCCGAACTGCTCAACAACGTCGGTCTGAATCCATATATGGCCGACCGTTTCCCCCACGAGTTCAGCGGCGGACAGCGCCAGCGCATCGGGGTCGCCCGCGCGCTCAGCGTTGACCCCGACTTCATCGTCTGCGACGAGCCGGTTTCGGCTTTGGACGTGTCCATCCAGGCACAGATCATCAACCTGCTGGAAGATCTGCAAGAGCGGTACGACCTCACTTACCTGTTCATCGCCCACGACCTGTCCGTGGTGCGTCACATCAGCGACCGGGTCGCGGTGATGTACCTGGGCAAGATCGTGGAGATCGCCGACCGCAACGCCATCTATGAGAACCCGCAGCATCCCTACACGCGCGCGCTGCTGTCGGCGGTGCCGATTCCCGACCCGGTGCTGGACGCCCAGCGGGAACGGATCATCCTCTCGGGCGAGGTTCCCAGCCCGCTGAACCCGCCCAGCGGTTGCGTCTTCCACCCGCGCTGCCCCATCGCTACGGACGACTGCTCGCGAGTCAACCCGGAGGCGAGGGAGGTGCTGCCGGACCACATCGCGGCGTGCATCAACGTGCCGGGGTACGGGCCTTACTGACCTAGTGCCAAACGCAACCATGATGCCGGGGGCGACCGTTGCGTCGCCCCCGTTGCACTTTGACAAGCGCGGCCCTCGATCTTATGCTTTTCCTGTAACGCAGTGGAGGCTGTGGCGATGATTTTGTGGGCCAAAATTCATACCGCATCGCTGCTGCTATTCTTTTTGGGGATGGTCGCCCTCTGCATCGGTGACCTATGGTTCCAATTTTGGCCGTCCGTAACCATACCGATGGGCCTCACCCTGGCCTTCACTGGTGGGACGATCGGCATCGTGTCCGGGATAGCATTGCTGTTAACCCCAGGGTACAGAGTATAGGGAGCGACGGCGTCATGTTGGACAGAATATTTACCTTGTCATCCGTCCTGTTCCTGGTTGGCATTACCCTGTTCCTGCTTGGTCGCTTCCTAATGCCGGACTGGTCTCAAGTAACTTTACCGGCAGGTATGCTTACCATGGGAATATCGGGGTGCGTCATGGGCATTTCGGGCGTGTTTCTAATTCTAGACGCCAAAGCCGGAGCGTAGGTTGTGCGATGGTACTTGCCTACCGTCGCCACGATACTGATTACCGTTGCGATCGTGTTGACTGCGTTGTCGCTGACGGCGGTAGCGCTCATTGCAGCCTGGCTCGTTGGGAGCTTTAGTGTTGACCGCCTGTTAACGGTGGTAGGTGCCGGCACTGGCGTAACGGGGCTGCTGGTAACCGTGTCCGTACCGTTAGGTAGATGGATGCTGACAAGAAGCCGACGAGAGTAACACAGGGATAGTGAAATGCGTTTGGAAAACAAGACGGCAATGATCACCGGCGCCAGCCGCAACATCGGCGCCGAAGTCGCGCGAACCTTCGCCCGCGAGGGCGCAAACCTGATCCTGAACACCCGGCAGTCGGCCGAGGAACTGGAGGCGGTGGCCGCCGAGTGCCGCGAATTGGGCGTCCAGACCTACACCGTCATCGGGGACGTGGCAGACCCTGACCGCGTGGCCGATATGGTCGCTGAAGGCATCGATGCCCTGGGCACGGTGGACGTGCTGGTGAGCAACGTGGCGGTGCGCCCCCACAAACCCATCCTGGAGGTGACGGTGGAGGAATGGCAGAGCGTGATGGCTACCAACCTGCACTCCGCGTTCTACCTGATCCACGCCGTTCTGCCGGCGATGATCGAGCAACGTTCCGGGAGCATCATCGGGCTGGGCGGGCAGTCGGCCATCACCGGCCGCCCCGATACCGCCATCGTCACCACGGCGAAAACCGGCCTGCTCGGCCTGATCCGCGCAGTTGCCGCCGAGTGCGCTCAGTACGGCGTGCGCGCGAACCTGGTGAACCCCGGTTCCACCGACACCGCGCGAGCCCATCCGGAGTGGTATCCAGAGTTCCAGGACGTGGCCCGCGGTTCCGACCAGCACCTGAAGGAGATACCCCTGGGCCGCCAGGGCACGGTGCAGGACATCGCCAACGCCTGCCTGTTCTACGCCAGCGACGAGTCGTCGTACATCACCGGTGACCGCATGAACGTGGTGGGCGGGCGCTATATCGTTTAGCGTCGCACTGCTATTTCCAACGCGCGGCCAGTCGCGCCGATCTAACTCCCGTAGGCCCGCTCCAGCACCGCATCCAGCTCTTCCCTGCTGTAGCGGTATTCCTGGGTGCCGGGCTGCTGGATGGCGAAGTGGGCGCAGGCCGAGCCAATCTGGGCGGCTCGCTCTAGCTGGCGGAGCGTGATGGAAGCAAAGCTGCCGCCTTCATTGGCGTGGGCGGCAATTACGGGGTGGATCAGACCCAGTATCAGACCGCCGCGGAAGGCGTCGCCAGCGCCGGTGGGGTCAACCAGGTTGTCGGTGCGGACGGGCGGAACAATGGCCTGACCTTCCGGAATGGTGACGCGGACTCCCTGCTCGCCCAGCGTGGTGACCAGGACGCCGGTGAGTTCCAGCAACCCGGCATCGTCGCGCCCGGTCTTTTCCGAGATGAGGGCCATTTCGTAGTCGTTGGCGATCAACAGGTGCGAGTTGGCTATGCATGCAGTAAGCCCGTCGGCATCCCACGCCGGGAGCGACTGGCCGGGATCGAAAATCGTGTAGATGCCGGCGCGGTAGGCGTCTGCGGTGAAGTTGGTCATGTCGTCGAGGTTGCCCGGGCCGACGATGTTGATTGTATCCGTTGCATCCACGGCGCTGAAATCGAAGCCGGCAGCATGCTTCATGGCGCCCGGGTTGAACCCGGTGATCTGGTTGTCCGCGAGGTCCGTGACGATGAAAGCGGACGCGGTGGCCTCTTCGTCCACGATGCGGATGTCGTCCGTTGGGATACCGTTGTCGGCCATCCAGGTGAAGTAATCGCGGTAATCGGAACCGATGGCAGCGACGATTCGGGGTTCCTGTCCCAGCATCGCCAGGGAGTAGGCGATGTTTCCGGCGGTGCCGCCGAAGTAGGCGTTGAAGCCATCCACCGTGAAGCTGAGGTTGATCTGGTGGATCCTCTCGGGGACGATGTGGTCGCCGAAGCGGCCGTTGAAGGTCATGATGCGGTCTATGGCGAGAGAGCCGGATACTATTACCTGCATTGGGGAAATTCCTTTGGCAAAGCGGGTCGTGATCGGTATCAGCAGCCCCATTCGCCCTTGATTTGGCCGGCGAATTCTACACGGGATCCGGGAACGATGTTATGAGTCGCGGCCTGCCCAGCGTTGATTTCGAGGATAAATCTCACAGGTTCGGAAGAAGGATAACGCGGCAGCTGATCCCGAGGAGTGTCCAGAGACGGATTGGGTACGTCAGCGGTGACCCCGGCCACCGTACAATCTGACCTGATCCATACCATGTCCAGGGGAAAATGCATGTCGGGCATCCAGAAGGTGCGCGGCCCGTCCTCTGCATAAACGAACAGCATGCCGCGGTCCGTGTCGAGCGACGGACGACCGGACAAGCCCTGAACTCGTTCCTCTGGGGAAACCGCCAGGTCCACCACGTAAACGGCGTCCTCGATGAGCACCAGCGGCGCGTCGGGGAGAGGCGTTGCCGTGGGTACCGTTGTATTGGTGGGTACGACGGTGGGCGTTGGTGTTGGTGTCCGCGTCGGCGGGGGAGGCGCTGCCGCCGTTGGCAACGGCGTGGCAGTCACGGAGGGTGGCGCCGGAGCGATGGTTGAGGCAGGCGCGGCGGTTGGCATTGGATCCGGGGCGCAAGCCAAAGCAACCATGGCCAGCGCGACACCCAGCAACCCCCAGGCAATTGCCGCGAGCGACCGGTCCTCGCCGTGGTTCCACACTTGCGATTGGACTAGCCCAACTCGGCGCGGATGTCGGTGATCCGCTGTTGCAGGGACCGGAGCAGCACCGCCGTGGGAGGCGGAGCGACGTGGGTGTAGCCCACACCCATGGACTGGAGTTCGGACGCCGACAGCGGGAATGCCGGATGGTTCATTGGCATCGATAGCTTGGCTCCGCCGGCGGCTTTGACCTCGGCCGCCAGTTCCTCCAGGCGGGCGCGGATGACCGGGCTCTGCGGATCGCGGATTCCCATGTACTCGGAGAAGTCGGTGGGACCAATGGACACCAGGTCGATGCCGGGAAGCGCGGCGATCTGGCCGATCTCGCTGATGCCGCGCTCGTCCTCAGTCATGACGGACAGGATGATGTTCTCGTTGGAGGTGCGAGTATGCTCGTCCCAGCTGACGGTGCCGAAACGGGCGGCGCGAGTCCCGCCGGCGCCCCCGCGATGACCCATGGGAGCATATCGCACGGCGTCCACGGCGCGCTTTGCTCCCTCGAGGCCCTCGATGTGGGGAATGATGATGCCCTGGGCGCCGGCATCCAGCAGCCTCAGGATGAGGTTTTCGTCGTTGCCGGGAATGCGGATCA
The DNA here is from genome assembly GCA_034428455.1 of Dehalococcoidia bacterium. Classification (GTDB taxonomy): domain Bacteria; phylum Chloroflexota; class Dehalococcoidia; order Lucifugimonadales; family UBA3495; genus Bin87. Next base: position 22,150 of record DAOUHZ010000098.1, on the reverse strand, counting down.
TGGAGGTGACACCCGCCAGTTCCGCCGCCATGACCATCTGGTTCACGAGTCCGAGGTCAAAGGTCGTGTGCTCCATGTCGATGAATGCCGCGTCGAACCCGGCCAAGCCGATGATCTCGACGACCTGGGGATCGGCGAAGGTCACGTAGGTTCCCAGGGCGAGGCGGTTTTCCCGCAGCGCGCGTCTTACTCGGTTTTCCTGCATTTGAGAGAGTTCTCCTCGAAGAATGTTGTGGCGCGAAACAATCGTGGACTGGTGTCAGCCGTCACCTTCGCTCACCGCCGCCGCTCCCGGCCTTTTCACGCCATATTTGGCCAGGATGGCATCCACGAAGGGTTGCAGAACGACCTCGGCCCTATCGATGCGAATAGCCACCGCTGACGCTGGAGCGTCATCGTCATCCCTATCATAGTGGACAACGATATCCTCAGCGATTTCTTCCCCGACAGCGCTAGTTTGGCCGTTCTCAATCCTCAGAATTTGCCCTTCTGGGTCATACTCTACCCGTGCCTGTGGAGAACCTTCCCACGGTTTCTGGTCTATCCATTTTGCCACGGTCGTCCTCCATATCTTCGTGCCAGGTTTTTGTTGTGGTAAGCGGTCAGAAAACTGCCCGTCTCCGGGTCGCCAATGAACACTACCATTATCCACTGAGAAGACTCTTGAACGCGGCCAGTGATCACGGTGCGCCGCTCGCCGTACGAGGTATAGGTTTCGTATCGCTCGTAAGGCGCCGCGATGATGAGCATAACCCATTCCGGCCTGATGCTGTCATGCCGTTCCAACGCCGACACCCCGTGCCCGGCGACCTTTGAGAGCCGGTCGAAAGCCCGACGTAACTCCTCGATATTGTCGGAGCCTGGTGGTGGAGGTGCGGAATCCTGGTCCGGTTCTCCACCACCGGCGTCAGCGTTGTGATCGCCCAGAACAGACCTCTAAATTCAAACCGGCGTAGAAGAGACTCCCCTGGGTTACGCTGACGCGCCGGTGAGGTGGGCCACCTGGGGCATGACCTTGTTGGCCAGCAGGCGGGTGGAGTGCTCCCAGGCCGCGTTGTTTTCCGACTGGTCGTACACCAGCATCAGGAGACCGCCGAAGCCACCCACGTCGCCGTACAGGCGGTTGATCTTCTCCGCGACGGTGTCCGGAGAGCCGATGAGCCACAGGTGTTCGGCCATGTACTCGATGTTCACGGCCTCGTCAGGCACCTCGTCGTCGTGCTTGAAGACCTTCATCAGGTCAAACTCGCGGAACAACGGCAGCAGGTAATCGTGCCAGACGCGCCCCAGCATCCCGTTGAGCGCCAGGTCACGGGCCTCCTCGTCGGAGTCGGCGACATAGACGTCGCGGACCAGACGCCAGTCGGCGCGGGAGGGAGTGCGGCCGGTGCGCTGGGCGCCCTCCTCGATAGCCTCCCAATGGCTGCGGCAGTAGTCGGCGTTGAGGGCAAGGCTCATGGGAATGAACCCGCGCTCGCCGGCGATCATCAGCGTGGGAGACTTGTAGCTGACCGAGGCCACGCCGATGGGCGGATGGGGTTGCTGGTAGGGCCGCAGGAAGAACTCCAGGGTGCCGTACATCGGCTCGGGAATGCTGACGTTCCAGTACTTGCCCTTGTACTCGAACGGGCCGTCGTTCTGCCAGATCTTCAGGATGATGTCCAGCGACTCCCGGGTCATGTCCCGGTGTTCGCCGTTGTTGCCGTCGACGTCGAACAGCGCCCAGTCGCTGGGGAGACCGCTGGCGCCGACGCCGAACAGAAAGCGGCCCTGGGAGATGTGGTCCAGGTAGGCCACCCGATGAGCCAACTCGGCGGGATGGTGGAAGGGCAGCAGGTGGGCGCCAGAGCCAAGCTTGATGTTCTTGGTCCGCATCAGGGCCTGGGCGATGAGCAGGTCCGGCGCGGGGATGGGCTCCCACGGCGAGGTGAAGTGCTCGCCGATCCATGCCTCGTCGAAGCCCAATTCATCACACAGGGCCAGGTAATCCAGGTCCCACTGGTGGGCGTCGTAGATGTTCCGTTCCGGCGGATGCGACGGCATCATGAACAGTCCGTACTTCATGGCTCCTCCCGAACCTGTTTCGCTGGGTTGCATCGTTTCAGGCGTGCGCCTGAAAGTGGCGTAACCTTATCACAATCGGGGCTGCCTTGACGCTCGTGTTACAGTGGCGCATCCAGACAAGGCACGGAGGCCAAATTGACCACAGCACAAACCGGCAACAGAGTAAGGGTACATTACACGGGCCGCCTGGACGATGGGGAAGTGTTCGACTCATCGGAAGGCGGCACACCTATGGCCTTCACCATCGGGAACGGTCAGGTGATCCCCGGCTTTGAGAACGGAGTCATCGGAATGTCGGTGGGGGACACCAAGACGGTGCGCATCCCCTGCGCGGACGCTTACGGCGAGCATCATGCCGACGGCGTGATGCAGGTGCCGCGCGGCGAGTTTCCTCCCGACATGCCGCTGGAAGTCGGGACGAGCGTACAGGGTCAGCAGCAGAATGGTCAGGTGGTGAACTTTACCATCATGGCAGTCACCGAAGAAGCGGTCACGCTGGACGCCAACCACCCGCTGGCCGGCAAGGACCTTACGTTTGACCTGACGCTGGTGTCGATAGAGGGTTAGCGCCGGTAGTAGGCTCGGGCATTCGCCGGCAACGGGAAACTCTATGAAAGCACTGGTGGCTTTGATATTGAGTCGTTTGCCGGAGCCGGTGCGGGTCCCGGTAGCGACCGGGTTCTCGGCAGTGGCGCTGGGATTACTCTGCCTGGCGGCTTTGCAGGTTCCCACAGTCGAATCGGTGAGGCTTCAGCGGGCAATCGATTACCTGGAAATAATCGTGGCAGTCGCCATGACCATAGGCACCGTAGTCGCCATCGGCAACGCTATAGTTCTGCTTTTGCGCTGGAACTATCGTTACTGGCGAGATGGCGGAGAGTGAGCATTTCCCGTACAGCCTGCCACATGACAATCGAGCCGCACGCTATCCACGTCAACATCGCGGCGATGACGAAACAAGAGCCGACGATAATCCAAATTGCGTTCCCGGTTATGGTAAAGCCGGCTACAGACGCCAGGAGAGCCGCGGCAGCAATAGCCAGACCAACGGCGGGAACACGGTTCAGTAGCGCAAACTCGCCACGCTGTGCTTTCCCGTTGTCCTGCGCCGCCGCAGGCAGCGCGTTTCCGGCCGTGTTATCGACGCTCTGGGTGCTTCGCAGGGTCATGGTTTTGCCAACTGTGCCACTTTCGACTTAACCGTCGCCTGGCAAGTAGCATCCATTCTATAATCAGCGGGAGGCAGATAACAAGCAAAGCTCCCAACGCATGGGGGGCAGCCTTTTCATATTGCGCGACGGCGATGGTGGTGGGCAGGAAAGTCAATGCCAGTCCCAGCCAATGTTTGGGCCATAATTCCCCTTGCTCACCACGGAACCGTTCGCGGAATTCATAGATTGTGGCCGGTATCCAGACCGGTCCGGAGATAATTGCCAACGCCAGCGCGGCCGGCCGGAGGGCTTGCCATTCCGGTTTCAAGCCGTAGATGCCGGCCAGCAAGATCGCCACCCATCCGGGTATGATGAGCAACACCGCCGCTACAGGCGCCCATCGTTCAGCCTTATTGGCTTCGATCAATGCCATAATTTACACGCGCACCTGCTGCGCCAGCGTCTGGTAGGTGACGGGAGAGGTGGCCACCAGGCCGGCGTCGACGGGGAGGACGACGCCGTTGATCCAGCGGGCTTCGTCGCTGGCGAGGAACAGGGCCGCGTTGCCGATGTCCCAGGCGGTGCCCTCGGTGCGCAGCGGGGCCGAAGAGCTGCGAACCTGCCGCAGGTCGTCGTCCATGCGCGGCGCGACCATGGGGGTGTATACCAGGCCGGGAGCGATGCAGTTGGTGCGGATGCCGTCGGGGCCATGGTCGGCGGCCATGGAAATGGTCAGGCCGATCACCGCCGCCTTGGACGCGGTGTAGGGCGTGCTGCTGTGGGCGCGCAGTCCGGCGATTGACGAGATGTTGATGATGGATCCGCCACCAGCCTCCATCATCCGGGGGATGGCGAACTTGCTGCACATGACGATAGTCTTCACGTTCACTGCCATGATGTGGTCCCAGTCTTCCTCGGAGACCTCGACCACCGTGCCGCGTCGGGAGATGCCCACGTTGTTGTCCAGGATGTCCAGCCGACCGTAGCGTTCGATGCAGGTCTCCACCATGCGCTCACAGTCGGCGGCCCTGGTCACGTCGGCCTGGACCGTGGAGGCCACGCCGCCCTCGGCCCGGATCATCTCCATGGTCTCCGCGGCTCGTTCCTCGGTGATATCGACCAGCAGGACCTTTGCGCCCTCCCGGGCGAACAGCGTCGCGGTGGCGCGGCCGTTGCCGACGCCCGGTCCGCTGGAGCCGGCCCCGGTCACGATTGCCACCTTACCTTCCAGTCGCGGGCTGCGTTCAGGCACCGTTGAATCCTCCATGATGGGGCGTCCTCATTCGGAGATGGGGCGCGAAATTATCCACAAACTCGCGCAAGTGTAGCACACCATCAGGATCAGCATGGGGACCTGGCTGAGCAGTGCTCCACGCCTGGTGGAATAGATCCGCGTGGCCTGCACGTGGGCCAGGTAGACGCCGGCGATGTGGCCAACCACGATGGCCAGGATGGAGAAATACCAGATGAAAACCGGCGACAAGATGCCGATATTGATGATGGCATCGGCAGTGCCGAAGAGGTCCCAGCCCCAGCCGAAGGGGTCCGACGCCAGCACAATGAACCGCTGGCCGTTGATGAGCAGGAACCCCAGGAAGTGGGCGAAGTGGTAGGCCAGCGCGATGGGCAGCAGGGAGAACGTAAACCGCCGCAATAGTTGTCCGGTGTCGGGCTCGGCCTGGCCGGACAGCAGGACCATCGCCGCGCAGGTCAGGGCAAACAGCAGGCCGAAGACCACCGGAAGCCCCAGCACCCCGATGAGGTTGGCGATGTAACCGCCGTAGACCGGGGACTGGAGAAGGAACTGGCCGGTGAACACCAGCCACTCCGGGGTCGCGGAGAGGCCATCAAAGGACACCGTGGACAGCAGCAGGATAACGTGGAAAACGACGGTCAGCGTCACTATCCCGAGGCGGTTCAGGCCCACGCAGGGCGGCCGCAGGTTGAACTGGCGCTGCGGTGGTGAGGCCGCAGCGTAGCATTCGTAGCAGTCGACACAGTCGGTCTCGCCGTCAGAGCAGCGGCCGTTGCTGGAGCATCGCCGGCATCTGGACGTCGGCACGCGCACCTCGGTCACCGAGAACCGGGACATAAAGCCGTAGACCACGGTGAACCCCTCGGCGTTGCGCAGCCAGACCTCGTGCCCGTAAACGTACATCCCGACGAAATTGTAGAGGGTATACAGAACCAGGATCCAGCCCAGCGCTCGCGGGCCGGCGTCATCGGCGGCCACGGTTTCCAGGATGGCGAAGCCGACGAACACCAGCACCGCCGGCCAGGGCCCGATCCGCGCGGGATAGCGGTGGTGCAGGCTCAGACGGCCTCCACCTGATACGATCCCGAACGCCCGCTCAAAAAATCCCCACGCCGCCTTCCACGGGTTGACCAGCGCCCAGAGGTTGCCGAACAGCGCAGTGAAGAAACTCAGCCCCACCCAGAAGGCGACGTAGATCGCGGCCGGCGCCGGATTCAGCGCAGCCCGCTCGTTGCCGATCAATGCGCCCAAGATCACGTAGACGGTCAGCGCAACCGACAGTGTCTTCAGCGTGGCGGTTGCCGGCGGGGAGGCCAGCCAGCGCACCGGGGCCAATCTCAGAAGGTTGTAACGAGGATATCTGGTATGGGTGGTCCCGGCACGCAGGAATACCGCCGCCACGACGAAGGACAGCGCCACCGCCGCAGCGCCGGCGATCACGAACAGGGAAAGGGGCAATGGCAGATCGTATCTCTCGCCGAACCCGTGAGCACTAGACGCCAACGGGAAAGCCGCAACAAAGACCGCGACCAAAGCGGCCACACCCACGAGCAGCAGGATATGAGCGCCGCGGCGGTTCATCAGGCAGCGGACGCACGCCGGCGCAGAGTGAGCCAGGTCCACGCGCCAACCGCTATGATCACGACCAACACGGCGGTGATCCAGATCCACTGGATGCTGGCGCCCGGTTCGCCCACGTCAAGCGGCAGCGCGAAGGTCTCTTCCCCTCGTTCCGATGCGACCGTTACGGACACATCCCACGGGCCGGTTGTTGAGAAGGGCACGTCAACCTCAAAATAGCGCAGCGTCTGCTCGTTGAGCACCTGGTGGGGTCCGAATGCGGTCGAGCCGGGCGGGCCGGAGGTGACCACCGTCATCCGCACCTCCGTGTCACGCAATGGCCGGGGGTCGGCAACGTCGAACACCTGGATGGCCAGGTGGGTTTGGGGGATCACCGGCCGCGCGGGAATGATGCCAACCAACATGCGGTAAGGGCCCTGGGTGCGGTCCATGATGATGGTGGACGCCCCGTTGGCCTCCGCCGCTCGTGCCTGCCAATCGGCGAGTCCTAAACCGAGAACCCATGCCGCCATCGCAATGGCAGCAAACGCGACGACCGTCCTTGGCGAGGCAGTTTGAAACAACCCCTTACCTGCTCATTCGCGGGCAAAGTTATCTGGCATCACGATAGCCCTGTCCAGCCACACCTTTCGCTGAACAGCAGCCACGCACGCGGTTCATTTTATGGACCAGCACGAGCGGAAGGGTTGGATCAGATCCTGATCCGCGCCGCAACCGTGTAGCTATCAATCCGACTCCAAGTCTCGGACCGGGATGTGGTAGCAATGCACCCCATCGGTTATGGCATTCTGCTCGCGCCCCGGCGCTATTTCAACACCGGCCACCGCGCCCTTAGCCGACAGGCCGGTGAGCTCCTGAAGGTATTCAGCATTCCGCCTGGCCCGACTGATATCTCTGCCGGATACGGTGTACGATGCCTCGACTGCGATGTACGTGGGGTGACCACTATCGTCACGCGCCAACAAAACCAAATCCGCTTCTCGGAAGCTCTTCACGTCGCCCTCTGGCTTGCCAACTCCCCGCGCCATGTTGGAAAAGCCGATCATCTCCTCCCTTGGCAACTGCAGGATCATCTGATAGCCCATATCATCGGCAATTAGACTGGCGTTGCGCTGTGCCGCATTTATGGCGTGCGCTCCCCGGAGATAGGCAAGATGGACGTCCATCTTGTCAGTACGCTCAATAAACTCCCGCCGCATTTCAGCCTGTTGCCGGTTTGTTTCGGCCAGTTGCCGGCCCTGTTCAGCCAGTTGCTGGCCCTGTTCGGCCAGCTGCTGGCGCATTTCAGCCTGTTGCCGGTTTGTTTCGGCTTGTTGGCGACCCTGTTCAGTCAGCTGCCGGCCTTGTTCGTTCAGCTGCCGGCCTTGTTCATTCAACTGCTGGCCTTGTGCAGTCAGTTGCCGGCTCAAGTCCCGCAAGGCGTCAATGATTTGACGGTTCGTAAGCTCTTCACCCGGACCATCTGCGGCCCGGTTTTCGAGATCCGGTTCGTTAGATTCTGGCGTGACCATGTGTATACCTTTTGGTAGAGGTGGGGTGATGCGCCCGCACAAGCAGTATAGCAAATCGACATCATCGTTATAATGCCGGGACACTAGCGAGCGTCTCATCCGGCGTATCGCGGAACTCAGGAGAACGGTATGCCCTTCGCAGGATTGGACTTGACGGGACGAAAGGCGCTGGTCACCGGCGCGGCGCGCGGTATCGGAGCCACGCTGGCGGTGGGATTGGCGCAGGCCGGCGCGGACGTGGCCGTAACCGATATGGCATCGGACGAGTCGTGGGAGGGACTGTCAGATGTGGTGATGCGCATCCGCAACGAGGGACAGGTCGGCTTGGCCGGCGATCTGGACGTGCAGGACGTTCCCGAAATCAGGCCCACCATTCGCCGCATGGCCGAGGACCTGGGCGGGCTGGACATCCTGGTCAACAACGCCGGCATCCGTCGCCGCGCCCCGGCGCTGGAGGTCACCGAGGAAGACTGGGACGCGGTGATGGACACCAACCTGAAGGGCGCTTTTTTCTGCTCGCAGGCGGCGGCCAGGCTGATGATCCCCAAAGGCTTTGGCCGCATCATAAACATCGCCTCCCAGATGGCGGTGGTAGGCGCTGTGAACCGCGCTGCCTACTGCGCCAGCAAGGGCGGGTTGGCGAACCTGACCCGCGTCCTGGCGCTGGAATGGGCCCAGCACGGCATCACCGTCAACGCCATCGGCCCCGGGCCGACCACCACTCCCGGCCTGCTGGAAGCGGACGACCGCGACGCCGACGAAGTTCGGGCCGAGTTGTCGGTCAAGATGCCTCTGGGTCGGCGCATGGACCCGGAGGAACTGGTGGGCGCGGCGATCTACCTCGCCAGCGACTCCGCCGGCGCCACCACCGGCCACTTGCTGGTCGTCGATGGCGGATGGACGGCGTTGTAGAATTGATAGTACGCTGACCAACAAGCCCAAAGGATATTCGCCATGAAATTCGGGATGTTCTATGAGTTGCAGATGCCGCGTCCGTGGACTGACACCGCGGAGTACGACACGCTGTGGAACGCGGTGAAGCAGGTGCAGTACGCGGAGGAGATGGGTTTCGAGCGGGTGTGGCTGGTGGAGCACCACTTTCTCACCGAGTTTGCCCACTCGTCCGCGCCGGAGGTGACTCTGGCCGTGATGGCACAGCACACCAGGAAGATGCGGCTGGGCTTCGGCGTCGTCCTGGCTCCGGTGCATCACCCTCTCCACGTCGCAGCACGGGCGTCTACATTGGACATCCTGAGCGACGGCCGCGTGGACGTGGGGGTCGGCAGAACCAAGGGACCCTACCAGCTCACGCCCTTTGGCACGGACGTGGCCACTACCCAGAGTATGATGGTCGAAACTCTGGAATGCCTGCCTCGCATGTGGTGCGACGAGGTGTTCAGCCACGACGGTGAGAACTGGACCATCCCACCGCGCGAGGTCATCCCCAGGCCATTGCAGCAACCCCATCCTCCCCTGTGGATGGCCTGCACCCAGGAGGACACCTTCCGCCTGGCCGGCCAGTTGGGCGTGGGCTGCCTGGTGAACACCCTGGGCGGAACCGACAAGACACGCGGGCTGGTGAACGCCTACTACGAGGCCATTGAGCACGCCACTCCGGTAGGCAGGTTCACCAACCGGCAGGTGGTGGCCTCCACCATCGGGTTCTGCGACGAGGACGATGCCCGGGCCCGCCAGAAGGGGGCGGAGGTGGCGGCGTGGTACCTGGAGCAGAGCCGTCAGCGGTTCGTGCTGGAGTGGGCCGGCGTGGATCCTGACGCTGTGCCCGAGGAGTACCAGTTCTACGTGCAGGGCAACGCCGTCCGCGGCGGCGGTCCGTCCCGTCCATCCGAGGATCCACAACAGCAGAAACCGCCCACACCGGAGGAGCTCCTGGCCGGCGGCGGCTACTGCGTGGGCGACCCCGACGCCTGCATACGGGTGATCGAAGAGTTCGAGGCCATGGGCGTCGACGAGATCATGCCGATCTTCCAGGCGGGCTATGCCACCCACGAAGAGGTGATGAACTCGATACGCCTGTTTGGTGAATACGTCATCCCCCATTTCAGGAATAAACATTAGTTTTGACATCGATATACAGGACGATCAGGATATAACTTCATATCTTGTGTATCCTGTATATCGATGTAGAAATAATATCGGAGACAATTGATGACCACAGTTGAACAGTTGGGAACCGCCACGGAATCGGCGGGCGCGAGGCACACAGGCGCACCAGTGGTGTCCGTGGTTGCGACCACGCCAGAGACGGTGCTGGACGATGTGGAGCGGGCCATGAGGTTGGCCGGCGCCGAGACGGTGCTGTCACCCGAGCACGATACGTTGCTGAAGATCAACATCTCGTGGCAGCACTGGTATCCCGGTTGCTCGACGACGCCGTGGCAATTGGAGGGCGTGATCCGCGGGCTGCACAACATGGGACACCGGGATCTCATCGCCGCCCACAACGGCACCGTCGTCGTCGATTCCTTCGAGGGCGAGGTCAACAACAAGCACAAACCGGTGCAGGACAAGTACAGCCTGCGCACCCACCACCTGGACACGCCGCCGGAGCCGTGGGTGCGCTACGAGCCCAAGGCGGAGATGCTGGTGCTTGACGATATTTATCCCGAGGGCATCGAGATACCGGAGATATTCTCCGGCAAGAACATCGTGCACCTGCCAACCATGAAGACCCACGTCTTCACCACCATGACCGGCGCCATGAAGAACGCCTTTGGCGGCCTGCTGCACCGCAAGCGCCACTGGACCCACTCGGTGATCCACGAGACACTGGTGGATCTGCTGGCCATCCAGCAGGAGATCCACCCCGGCATCTTCGCCGTCACCGACGGCACGTTCGCCGGCGACGGGCCGGGTCCGCGGGCGATGCGGTGGCACATCAAGAACCGCATCGTCGCCGGCGCCGACCAGGTGGCCGTTGACGCGGTGGTGGCCTCCATGATGGGTTTCGACCCGCTGTCCCTCAAGTTCATCCGCCTGGCCCACGAGCGCGGCCTGGGCGTCGGCGACCTGCGGGACATCGAGGTGGTCGGCGACGAGCCGGACATCAGCCGCGTCAATTGGAACTTCGCCGACAACGAGAACACCTTCGCCAGCCGCGGCCAGAAGATGATCTACTGGGGTCCCCTCAAGCCCCTGGAAAACGCCCTGCTCCGCTCCCCCATCGCCGCCTGGGCTTACACCGCCAGCAACCTCTACCACAACGGCTATTGGCTGAACACCATCGGCAAGGGCCGGGTGCGCAAGGCATTGAAGACGGAGTGGGGGCGGCTGTGGGAGACGTATTAGGTGAGCGGGTTCTGCTGGGGTAGAATGGTTAGCATGGAGGTGACTCTGATGTTCATTGCGGAGATGACGATAAAGAATGTTCCGCCGTTCAGAGGGGAAGTCGAATTCAAATTTGATAAGCGCGTGAACGTGTTCATCGGGCCGAACGCGAGCGGTAAAAGCACCCTGCTTGAGCAGGTGCTGGTCAACTACAACTCACCCGATATTAGTGGACCTGAACGGTTCTACATAGGGAGTCAACCCTTTAACTTGATCCGTGGCGAGTACAGCACTCTCGTTCTAGAACACGATGAAGAAACCTATGACCATGACAACGAGAGATTCAACGTCATTATCATACCTGCGACTAGGGTGCGTTACGGTTTCTCACAAACCACAGAGGGACTGGTGGCGGCTTCTGAATTGCACGCTTATTACGGTGTCGATTCACTTTCGCATACGCTATGCGAAGACTATATACATGGCACGGTATCTGCTTTGCAACGAGTGATTCAAAACGAATCAGCACTGGAAGGGCGAGAATATGCGTATCATGAACTTCTTCACCCTTTCGTCCTAGCGAAAGCAGAAGAAAACTCTCAAAAAGCGGGGCAGGGTCTCCAAGAGGCTTTATCTGTTGCGCATTCTTGTGCAAAAAAAATATGCCAGGAAATTATTCTAGGAAATGCGCCGTTGCACGAGCGCGTAGTGCGCGAGGTTGAATCTGAGAGCGGATTACCCTCGCTAAATGCTCATCTTGAGCTAGGGTTACGTGTTAGGACTAACGACCGTGGCGTATCCTCTCTGGACATGACCTCATTGTCGGCTGGGACCGAAGGGACACTTTGGTGGACCAGACTGATAGCCCTCAGCCTTCTGTTCATGCACCAATTTGAGCCGGGTTGGCAGAAACGGCGGGCCATTCTCCTCATCGACGAGATCGAAAACCACCTGCATCCCACCTGGCAACGGCGCGTTATCCCGGCGCTGCTGCACCATTTCCCAGGGTTGCAGATTTTCGCCACCACTCATTCGCCCTTCGTCGTGGCCGGTTTGAAGGCGGGGCAAGTGCATCTGCTCGATCGCGACGAAAACGGCGTCGTGACTTATCGACCGAACACCGAGGCCATCGTAGGTTGGACCGCGGATGAGATTTTGCGCACGATGATGGGTGTGACCGACCCGACCGATGATGAAACGGCCCGGAACGCAGCGGATCTGCGCCGGCTGCGGGATGAAGGGCCGCGACCCACTGACGAAGAAGAGAAACACCGGCAGGCGGAAATGCAACGCCTGCGCCGACTGGTGAACCGTGATTTGCTGGCCGGTGGCCCCAGGGAAGCACAGCGGGAACTGTTCGAGCAGCAATTTGGCGAGGCGTTGGAGAAATACCTGCAATCGCAGGATTTAAACCAAGACAACGGCTGATTATGCACGCGGTCCAACGTTCACCGGAACCCGCAATTTTCTCTGCGCTGGATGCCAGCGGCGTCAATAGCTATCCAGAACTGGACTTTGACCAGCGCCGGCAGATCCGAGATGCGCTAACGTACGATTTCGGCGGGATTTGTGCATATTGCGAGAAACGGTGCGATGAAAACTGGCGCGTGAACGGTGTCCCCGAAGAGAATCGTCCCGAGAACGAGCATTTTTGCCCGGAGGAAGAGTTTCCAACCAGTTCGTTGGAATGGCTCAACCTTGTGTATTCGTGCAAAAGATGCAATGACGTGAAGTCCAACTTCTGGCCTAGGCGGAACATCGGCACCACAGACTACGACGGGTTTGTTAACCCGAACGCTGTTGGCCAGCAGCCCAGAAATTGTGTGCAGCGACTTCCCGCAGAGGACTTTTTCGATTTCGTGAAGGATGTTGAAAGGGGTTTGATTAACCCAGCAGAAGACGAGGGTGTTCAGTATCTGGAAAGAGCAATGGCCAGCATAACAATTGATTATCTTGATCTGAATTCCGACTATGAGAACCCCGGCAGGCGTGGCACCGGTCTGTTGTTGCCTGAACAAAGGCAGGATCGGGCGATAGCGTTGCGAAATCGGCTCCAGTCTGCGTGGAATACAGGTGATATAGGGATGATGGCAGCCGAATTGAATTCCGCTATACAGCCGGGCCAACCGTTTTCAAGCTACATTAAGGCATATATCAAATGTGTTCTGAATGATGAATATCCCGGCGTTATGAGGCTTGTTCGGAATCTTTGATGGATTGAGATATGCTTGTCCATGACAAGTTGATCTCCCGCACAGCTGCCGCAACGTCCTCATATTCCGGCGCCGCGCTGACCACCTCGCCGGCCAGCCACTTGCGCTTTATCCGCATCGGGCCGTACTCCGTTTCCACCGTTACGATATCCCGGTCGGCCACGTAGCGGCCTACCGGGCGGACGCGGACCCCCAGCGTCGGCGTGTCGCGCAGGAACACCTCCGCCAGGCGGGATTCCAGGCTGGCCGGAGCCAGGGCGGATAGCAGGACGCCGGGGCGGTTCTTCTTCATCTGGATCGGGGTGTGCCAAACGTCCAGCGCGCCGGCCTCGAAGAGCCGTTCCATGGCGAAGCCCAGCTGCTCGCCGGTGGCGTTGTCGAGGTTGGTTTCCAGCAGCACCATGTTGTCCTGCCAGCGGGCGAAGGGTTGGGCGGCGTTATCGTCCGGAGATTGCCGCGCTGCGCTCGCAATGACGGGGACGGTTTCCCCCAGCCACAGGCGCAGGACATTGGGAAAGGCGGCCGGGTCCTTGCCGCCGGCGCCCACTCCGATGCGGTCGATGGTCATGGCTGGTTGGCGGAACTCGTCGGCCAGGGTGGTTATCAGCGCCGCGCCGGTGGGGGTGGTAAGCTCGCCGACACCGGCGTGAAACTGTCGCTCAGGAGCAACGGGCGCGCCGGCGGCTGCGATGATCTCCAGCGTCGCCGGCGCGGGGTTGCTGTACCCGCCGGGTCGCCGCGGACCGCCGGGTTCGCCCAGGACCAGCGGCGATGCGCAGACGCGCTCGACACCAAGTTGCTCTAACCCGTGGACTACTCCGACCACGTCGACTAAAGTGTCCGCGGTACCCAGCTCGTGCAGGTGGATCTGGTCGGGATCATCCCCGTGGACCCGTGCTTCGGCGGCGAACAGCGCCTTCAGCACCGCCGATGCTCGCTCCCGGGTTGACTCCGACAGTCCGTTAGCGCCGGCCACCGCGTCCAGCATCTGTTGGGGTGTGAAACGCGGAGCGGCGGACACGTCCACCAGAGCCCGGGTGCCGCGAACCTCGCAGCGAGTCTCGGTGGTGGTGGTGGAGAGGTCGACGCCAGAGACACCTAGGGCATCGACAGTGTCTTTCAAGGCACCCAAGTCCAGGCCCGCGTCCAGCAGCGCGCCCAGCAGCATATCGCCGCTGGCGCCGCCGACGGACTGGATGTAGACGGTTTTCATCCGCGCGAGTTGGCCGCGCCTACCCGCAGCACGTCGTTGAGGCTGCCGGAGCGCAGTCCGCTGAGGTCCAGGGAGACCCAGAGGTAACCCAGGGCTTTCAGCTGGCGGGTGATCTCGTCGCGATGGGCGAAAGCCAGTTCCATCTCGTCGGCGCCCACCTCGATGCGGCAGAGCTTGTCGTGGTGGCGCGCCCGCACTTCGCGCAGGCCAAGATCGCGCAGGATGTCCTCGGCCGCCTCGATGCGCCGCAGAGACTCCACGGTTACCGGCGTGCCGTAAGGGATGCGCGACGACAGACAGGGTTGAGCCGGCTTGTCCCAGAGGGGCACGCCCAGCCAGAGGGCGGCGGCGCGCACCTGGGCTTTGTCCATCCCCGCTTCAACCATGGGGCTGCGGATGTTGTGCTCGGCGGCGGCGGTCATGCCGGGCCGGTAGTCGCCCAGGTCGTCGGTGTTGGCCCCGTTGGCGATCCATTGGAAGCCTTCGTCCGACGCCAGGGCCGCCAGCTGGTCGTACAACTCGGTCTTGCAGAAATAGCAGCGCTGTGGCGAGTTGGCAACGTAGCCCTCGCGCTGGAGCTCGTCGGTATGTATCACCCGGTGGTTGAGCCCGAACTCCGTGGCCACCGTCTCGGCGTCGCCCAGGTCTCGCGCGGCCAGGGCCGGCGAAATGGCGGTGACGGCCAGGGCGCGATCTCCCAACGCGCGATTCGCTGCCACGGCCAGCAGCGCACTGTCGACGCCGCCGGAATAAGCGACGATAACCGAGCCCATCTCCCGCAGGATTGATTCCAGCCGGGGCAGGCAGTCTGGCGGGCCATCTATGCGTTGGCGGTCAATTTTTGACATAATCCCTGTCGGCCAATCCGATCCAGTTTCGGATCATTCTACTACAACGGGTGTTACGCTCCGCCGGGAGACTGACGATGACGGTACAGAGCATCAGCGCGATCACGCTGGCGGTGCGCGACATGGCGCGGGCGGTGGCGTTCTACAACGAAGGGGCGGGCATTCCCATCCTGTACGGCGGGCCGGAAGCGTCTTTCACCTCGCTCAGCGTCGGCGACGGCTACCTGAACCTGATCCTGTCAACCGACGCCGACGTGCGCTGGTGGGGCCGCTGCATCCTGTACGTGGACGACGTGGACGCGCACCACCGACGCATGGTAGCCGCGGGCTACACGCCCGACGGCGAACCGGCCGACGCGCCCTGGCGGGAGCGCTACTATCACATCACCGACCCGGACGGCCACGAGATCAGCTTTGCGCGTCCGATTGGATAGCCCGCGTAACGGATTCCATCGATCAAATCAGATAACGCCCGTATCCGGCCTGCTCCACCTGCTGTCGGCAGATGGAGGAGAATCGAGCACGGGGAGATACGACGCTGGACACCACTACGGGCAACAAATGCGGCGTTATCGCAGCCACATTTTCCAGGGTTTCCGCAACACGCCTGGCGCGCTGCTGGCGATACGTCGGCAGATGGACCCGGCGCACCTTGGCATCACGCAAAATTGCTTCGCGCTGGGTCGTGAAGCAATTCAAGGCCAGATCGTCCATGGTTTGCTGCGCGTTAGCCCTGACAACGCCTGTTACGCCCGCGCGTACTTCAATCTCTCCGGTGTCCAAGCAGTACTCGAAAACGGAGTTCGGATCAACTCCGCTTGATGGTTCCGCACATGGGTCGATGTATGAGTCCGCTTCGTCGGCGTCCCCAGGCCACTGTCCACCTTTTACACCGTTACATGCCTGACAGGCATAAACCAGGTTGTTCCAGTCGTAGATTAGATCGGGGAAAAGGCGCCTCGGCCGAAAGTGGTCGCAAGTGAAAAGCACGCCTTCCTCGTCGGTCAGGTCGGAGTCTTGCGCGCCCAAGCCGTCCTCCGGCGCCCTCCACAAAGGCTCACGCTCGCAGTAGGCGCAAACGCCGTCAAACACACGATCTAAAGACCAACCCAACCTACCAAAATCTTCCCCGTCCTGTTGCCTGAGCTCAGTTAATTCGGCGGGTTCAGCATCGGGCCTGCTCACGTTTCGCATTTCAACCGTTCTCTTGGTTCAAGTCTTGCTGTTGGCTGTAGCGCTGCAATATTGATCTGAGATCAGCAAGAAAACGTGCGTCCTCCGCTGCGCGTGGGCCAGAAAGCGCAGCCCGGTCAACGATCTGTCGCAGCCTGGTTATCTCGGACTGCCGCTCGTTTTCCTCTCGCTCGTCCGCCCGCGCCCCTTCATCCCGCAACCGCCTCAGCTGTTGCGCGGCTTGGGCGGTCAGTTCATCAGTGGGTTCGCCCACGCCCATATAGACCCGCAAAATCTCGTCAGCCGTCCAGCCCTCGATATTCTCGGTGTTGGCGCTGGCGGTGACGACGCCGTTTTCGTCGCGGTTGAGCAGGTGCACCTGCCCGGCCTTCAACCCGGCCACCACGAAGGGCGAGTGGGTGGTGGCAAAAATCTGCAAGCCGGGGAAATGATCCAGCAGGGCGGG
Organism: Dehalococcoidia bacterium; assembly: GCA_034428455.1. GTDB lineage: Bacteria > Chloroflexota > Dehalococcoidia > Lucifugimonadales > UBA3495 > Bin87. Next base: position 5,387 of record DAOUHZ010000098.1, on the reverse strand, counting down.
AATGACGCGCCGCTGCCAAGTGGGATGCAGGTGGTTCTCGATTTCGTCGATGAGCAGGATGGCGGGCCGCTGATCCCAGCCCGGTTCAAATTCGTGCCTGAACAGAAGACTGAGAGCTATCAGCCTGGTCCACCAAAGCGTTCCTTCGGTGCCCGCCGACAGCGAGGTCATGTCCAGAGAGGATATGCCACGGTCGTTAGTCCGAACACGTACCCCCAGCTCAAGACGAGCGTCTAGATCGGGCAATCCCTTTTCAGATGTAATCTCGGTAACGACATGTTCATTCAGGGGTGCGTTTCCCCGGACGACCTCTCTGCATATTTTTTGGGCACAGGAATGTGCAACTGATAAAGCCTCCAGGAAGCCGCGGCTTGCTTTCTGAGGATTCGCTTCCGCGGCGTTCACCGCAGAAGGAGGGAGTAGTTGATAATCCGGACGTGCCCGACCATCGAGTAAAGCACCGTCTTCTACCGGGTCGCCTCGTATGATGCGCTGCAAGGCCGAGGTAGCAGCGTCGATGTAGTCCTGGTAAAAAACTTCCGAAAGCGATTCAACACCGAAAAAATTGTGATGTTCAGAATCAAACATCAGACCGTCTTTTTGGGGGAGTGCTCCATAGCGTACCCTGGTAGCTGGAACGATAATCACATCGTAATTTCCCCAGCGATCATAGCGACCATCACCTTCATGGTTCTCAAGAGCGAACACGCAATGCTCGCTACTCGTCAAGCGAACGGGTTGCTTATTGATGTAATCGACTTCCGGCTCGCTGGTACCGGCTAGACCGTTTCCAGCCCATTCTCGCCGGTAGTTGTTGAGCACCTGTTGAAGCAAGGTGCTCTTTCCGCTCGCGTTCGGCCCGATGAACACGTTCACGCGCTTATCGAATTTGAAATCGACTTCCCCTTTGAACGGCGGAACGTTGTTGATCTTCATCTTCGCAATGAACATCAGAATCACCTTTGTAGAGCGATGGACATCTCATCGGTTGTCAATTGCTTTCAGGAAATCCGGAGATTGCTCAAGGCAAAATTCAATGCCAATCACATGGTAGTCGCCCAAATCCAGACCCGCGTTTGATACGTTAACCAAAGAGTCGGCGAGGGTTGAGCAGTACGCAGGGTCATTGGACATGTTCACTCGGGCGTAGCAGTAGTAGAACTCTGCTCCAGACCACCCGATGCCGTTTCGCAGCCTTTCCACCCGGGCGTCCTGGTATCCCATATACGCGTCCGCGTATTCCTGCTGCTGACGGTTGCGCTCTCCCTCGCTAATATAGCCTTGTTGCCACATCCGCGCGGCTTGCTGCTGTCTGTGCACCATCTCCTTCGATGCCGCTTCGAGGTCCCTGTCCATGATAGCAAACGAGCTGGCATACCGACCGCATTCCCGCGAATCAGGGAACTCTGGGGCCATTTCAGTGTACCGCTCTTCATACCGATCCAATATCCGCTCTTCGTCGGCCTTGCAGGAGACGAACGCTGCCAAGGCCATTAGGCAAAATCCTAACAGCACGATAACGTCTGTGCGCATATCCCCTCCAGTCCCCGCGGGCTATCAAAAATCCTGGCAATTCTGTTTACCCATGTGAAACTGGACTCCCTAATGATCCAGCCACAGCCGCCCCCACTCCGTCTTCAGCGCCTTGCGCACCCGGCCTTCCCGATGGTGTTCAGCCAATACCCGTTGTGGTAGAGGTTGCTGGCGGTATAGGCTCACCTCGCTGCATGAAACATCGGCAGAAGGTCACGTACCCTGACCATCACAAATCCAGCCCATACAGAAACAGCGTCAGGCTGGTGTGCGGGAAGGCGTGGTCTTCCAGTTCGTGGTAGCCGCGATGCTGGAGGAAGGCGATGGCGGCGGTCATGTGGTTGGCGGTCCAGACGATGGCGCGGGCGTAGCCGGCATCACGGCAGAACTCCTCCGCCTGGTCCAGCAGTTTTGAGGCCACGCCTTGCCGGCGCGCGGACCGGGTCACGGCCAGCCGTCGTATCTCCGCCTCTTCATCGTCCCGCCGGTAGGCGCCGATGCAGCCCACCGTCTGCCCATCCAATTCTGCGATCCAGAAGTTGCTGGCCGGCCGTTGCAGGTAGCTCTGCTCGACGTGAGCCAGATCGTGGTTCAGTGCGCCGTCAATGTATTCGTGGAACCCCTCGCGGTCGGCCGCGGTGTGGCTGTAGCTCTCGGCGACGTCGTCCTGGGCGTGCGCGAACAGGTCGCGGACAGCATCGGCGTCTTCGGCGCGGAATTGGCGAACGGTTAGCATGACGCCTACACGTTGACCAGGAAGTTGATGATGTCCCCGTCCTTGACCGGGTAGGTCTTGCCCTCGGATCGGAGCAGCCCTTCTTTGCGTCCCTGGACCATGCCGCCGCAGGCATTGAAGTCATCGTAGGCGATGACCTCCGCCCGGATAAAACCGCGGGTGAAATCGGTGTGGATGACGCCGGCCGCGTTGACGGCAGGCATTCCGCCGGGAACGCTCCAGGCCCGCACCTCGTCGTCGCCCACGGTCAGGAAGGACACGAGACCCAGCGTATCGTAGCTGGCCCGGATCACCTGCGACGTGGCCGATTCGCCGAGGCCGAAGTCCGAACGGAACTCCTCGGCCTCCAGGGGATCCATCGTGCTCAGCTCGGCCTCGACTCGCGCGCTGATGCTGACTTGGCCCACGCCGGCGGTGAGGGCGGGATCGATACCCAGACCGGAGATCGACATCGCGTCGGCGCCTTCGTCCGTGTTGAACACGGCGATCACGTTCTTGTCGGTGAGCAGTTGGTAGTTGACGAGGATCGCGCGTTCGGAATCGCTGAAGCTCTGGAGCCGCGCCGGGACGCCGTTCTCCAGGCCGGCTCGGGCCTTGTCCACAGTCTCCTTCTGGCGCACCACCGTCGGCCTTTCCGCCGGCTTGGTTTTGTTCACCTGGTCAGCCAGGCGCGTGGACGCCCGTTCGAGGACCTCCAGGTCAGCGAAGGTCAGTTCGCCGAGCATGGTTTCGAGGTCTCGGGCCGGGTCCACCTCGCCGGTGGGATGGGGCACCGAGTCGTTGTGAAAGGCGCGGACCACGACCAGGAAGGCGGTCGCGGACTGGAGGATGTTGCGGTAGCGCCCGCTGATCCCCTGGGACCGGGCCATGCCCTCGGGCCCGGGCAGATCGGTGTAGCGGATCTCGGCGGGGACGATCTTGCGCGGGTGGTAGATCTCTCCCAGGTGGTCCAGGCGCCGGTCGGGGACCTTGACCGTGCCGAGGTGCATTTCGGTGGGGCTGCCCGATGCGCCGCTGGCGTCGGACTTGCCCAGGGTAAGCGCGTTGAAAAGGGTGGTTTTGCCCGATTGGGGTAAGCCGATGATTACGATGTCCATGTTAAAGATCGTCGTCGATTTCTCCCGTGAGAAGTTTCAGGACTTCTGGGGTCAGCGTGATGTGGACGGAGCCGTCCTCGCGTTCGCCGGCTTGCCGAAGCACCTCAGCTATCCGGCGACGTTCTTCTCGGCGGCCTTCTCGGCGGCCTTCGTCTTTGATTTTCTTGATAGCGGCGGGGATCAGAAGCACCATGCGACCCATTACCTCCGGAAGGATTGTCGCCGTGTCAAACCGGATACAACCTCAGCCGCGGCGGTCGGATTCGCCGCGCAAGATGTCGAGGATTTCAGGAGGCACTTGAGCTCCCAACTGATCCACCGCGTCGAGAATGCGTTGGCGTTCCTCGTCGCGGCCCTCAACACGACCTTCAGCGCGGCCCTCAGCGCGGCCCTCCTTGATCCCTTGGTCTTTGATCTTTTTCCACGCGGCGGGGATCAGCAGCACCATGCGACCCATTACCTCCAGAAAGATTGCGACTAGAAGCGCGGAACCAGCAGACACGCCGAATATCGCCGCCAACCAGAGTATGCCGTCATGGGCAGTCAACTGCCGCCAGTAACGTCCCAGTCCGAGCGCAACGCCGCCGACGTAGACGACGTAATAGACGAGCCAGTAATTCCTGAATACTCGCTTGACGAACTCCATTCTAGCACGGGGGCAGTGGGCGGCTAGCCGGTTGCCAGCACCACCGTTCCGGTTGAGGACAGGGAGCCGCCGGTGCCGTTGACCATGCTGGTGGACGCCGGCTGGTCCGACGAGCCCTTGCGGTGAACCTGGCGGTCGCCGCATTCACCGCGCAGCTGACGGACGGATTCCACCAGCAGGAAGCTGCCGTACATGCCCGGATGAGAGTAGGAGAGGCCGCCGCCATTGGTGTTCAGGGCGAAATCGCCGCCCGGCGCCGTGCGCTGGTTGGCTACGAAATCCGGACCCTCACCGGGACCACAGAAGCCGAGACTCTCGATGGTCACCAAAGTCGTGTAGGTGAAGGAGTCGTAGATCATGGTGTGGTCGATGTCGTCGTGAGTCAGGCCGGCGCGCTCCAGTGACCGCGGCCCGGTCTCGCGAGCCCACGTCGAGGTGTGGTTGGGCATGAAGCTGATGAGGTTGTGGTCGTGGCCCTCGGCGGCGCCCAGTACCCACACCGGTTCCTTCTTGCAGTTGGCCGCCTTCTCGGCGGTGGTCACGATGATCGCCGCGCCCGAGTCGGTCACCAGGCAGCAGTCGAACAGATGGAAAGGCCAGGCCACCCAGCGAGAGTTGTGGTAGTCGTCGAAGGACATGGGCGAGTCGTGCATGTAGGCGACAGGATTCAGGTTGGCCCAACTGCGGGTGGAAACCGCTATTTCGGCCAGGGCCTGTCGAGTGCGTTCCTCGCCGTACTCGTGCATGTAGCGGGTGCAGGCCATGGCGTAGTTGATGGGCTGCCCGATCATGCCGTAGGGTGTTTCGTACTGAGCGACGGGCAGATTCCGGTCTGGCGGAACCGGCGCACGGGTGGAGCGTCCGGCCTGCCCGTGGGTGATGAGGACGGTATCGCAGTAGCCGGCGCGGATGGCGGCAGCGGCGTGGGCGACGTGGATCACGAATGACGACCCACCTACGGACGTGTTGTCGGTAAAGGACGGCTGTACGCCGAAGTACTCGGCGGTGGCCAGGGTGCTGAAGCCGGCGGTCATCAGCCCGTTCACGTCGGTCATGGAGAGGCCAGCATCGTCCAGCGCGTTGTAGGCTGCCTCGGCATGGTGCTGAAGGGAAGACTTGCTGGGCACATTGCCCATCTCGTCCGATTCGGCGACGCCCACGATGGCGATGTCGCGTTCACGTTGTGCAGTGCTGGCCATAAAGATATCCTCCGGGTGCCGGCTATTGCGAATTTGAGGCCAAACGATGGTACAACATTCGCTACGGGCCGACAATCTGCGGGAACGTCTCACGCGTACCCACTTTACGTTGCAGGGTTGAAAAGGGACGGCCACTCCGGGTAAGGAATGAGTTACCAACCACCATTCCTGCCCGG
>DAOUHZ010000097.1:0-16670 GCA_034428455.1 Dehalococcoidia bacterium | reverse complement strand
CAGGTTGTCCGGGGACAGTTTCCGGTTCACTCCATCCAAGGTAGTGAATTCTTCGCCTTCGGCCGCCCGCCGCACCACCACGTGGTGGTCGGTCACCGTGTCCAGGTCAAAGGCGTGCAGCGGCTGGTTGAACTCCAGCATCACGTAGTTGGTAACGTCCACTACGTTGTTGATGGGGCGCAGGCCGGCGCGGTTCAGCCGTTCCTGCAGCCATTGCGGTGACGGTCCGATGTCGATGCCGGTAATCACCGAGGCCGTGTAGCGCGGGCACAGGTCCGGATCTTCGATGGTGACTCGGGCCAGCGTCTCCACTGGAACGTCCGCCTCTGCGTATCCAACCTCGGGAACACGGACGGGCTGCCCGGTGATTGCCCCGATCTCCCGCGCCACCCCCAGTATGGACAGGCAGTCGCCGCGATTGGGCGTCAGCTCCAGTTCAAGGAACGTGTCACCCAGCGCTTCGTCCAATGGGGTTCCGACCACCGCGTCGTCCGGAAGCACGATGATCCCCTCGTGCTCGTCGCTGATCTCGAGCTCCGCTTCCGAGCAGATCATTCCCTCCGAGACGACGCCCCTTATCGTCGCCGGCTTGAGCTCTTCCCGCCGCCCGTTGTGCATGTTCATCAGCATGACGCCGGGTCGCGCGAAGCATATCTTCTGCCCAGCCGCCACGTTCGGCGCGCCGCACACTACCTCCACCACCGGCCCGTCGCCCGGATCAACCTCGCAAAGCGTAAGCGTGTCCGCGTTGGGATGCGGCCGGGTCGCCCGCACGTACCCAACCACGCAGCCCTCCCAACCGCCCCGGGTGAACACGTCGCCCACCTCGATGCCGCCCATGGTCAGCCGGTGCGCCAACTCATTAGGCTCCAGCGTGATGTCAACGTATTCAGAAAGCCAGGAAAAGGGGATCAGCATAGTAGTTCAGGCGGTCACTGCGCCAGTCATTGTATGAAGGATTTCGGGAGCCATGGGTAAGCGCGATCCGCAGGCGGAATGATGGCGATGTGCGCCCAGGCCCGGCGGGTCATCTCGGGCCAGGTGACCCAATGACCGGGAGAGGCTGTCTCGTCGTAGGATAAGATGGCCACACCGTCATCAACAAAAGATACCGCTATACCTACGGAGCAGGAATTATCTGTCAACCTCTGGCGCAAGCGGTCTATACCCGAGCAAATTGTTTCCATCTGACGCATCTTTGTTTCTGACAGCGCCGTGCGTCTTCGCTCATTTGCAGGCCGGAGAATGGGCTGATGACAATCCTGAACATCGGCGCAAAGTAGTAGTTGGCCGGTTGCGTCTGTGACGGTCATACCGGTACTCTTCCAAGTGTCAATCTGCAACGGTAGTTCTGTGGCCTTAAAGAACCGCTCCATCTTCCGCAAAACTGCATGATGTGCTGCTACTTCGGAACTGTTGGCGCGGTGGTATCCCAGCCAGACGACCGCAGCGCTGAATATACCGAATGCTAACAAAGCGGCTTCGGAGCCGCTACGGTACGCCTCATCCCAGAGGATTTCCAGTCCGATGATGTCCTTGTCTGGGCTAAGGTCAAGGACAAAATTGTCCGCAATCTCCAAGCTGACCCCATATGGAAGATTGGTGAATCGCGCGTACATCGCCTCCGGATGGCGGCTTATTGCTATGGACATGCGAACCTTCCGTCCTCGTGTATGGTAATCACAAAATTGCGCTGGTTGATGCGTACTACCACTCGATATGGATGTCGTTTTTCGAGAATACAGCGTATAAACCGGATGCGATCTGGTAACGGGTCGGGCTCGATCCGGTCAGGATCTGACAGGCATAGCATAATCTCCGGTTCCGTAATGTTACGCTCTGCCATGCGTTGCCGCGCATGAGGACTGTATTCAATCATGCCATCGGGGCGTCAGCGCGTCAGAACTGACGCAAAAACCTCACATCGTTCCGATAGAAATGCCGGATATCGTCGATCCCATACTTCAGCATTCCGATCCGCTCCGGCCCCATGCCGAAGGCGAACCCGGTGTACCGCTGCGGATCGTACCCGACGCCTTCCAGCACCCGCGGGTGCACCATGCCCGCCCCCATGATCTCGATCCAGTCCTCGTCCCGGTTGATCGGTCGTCGTCCCGTCTCGGGGTCCACGAAGTTGGAGATGGACATATCCACGCCCGGCTCGACGAACGGGAAGTAGTCGCAGCGGAACCGGATCTGCCGGTCCTCGCCGAACACCCTCCGCGCAAATTCGTACAGCGTGCCCTTCAGGTCGGCGAAGGTGATCCCTTCGGCCACCGCCAGCCCTTCAATCTGGTAGAAGTGCCATTCGTGGGTGGCGTCGGTAGCCTCGTAGCGATAGCACTTGCCCGGCACCACGACCCGCACCGGCGGGTCCTGCGCCTCCATCACCCGCGCCTGCATCGGCGAGGTGTGGGTCCGCAGCAGCATCGGCTGTTGTCCGTCCTCGTTGACATAATCGATCCATAGCGAATTCCACATGTCCCGCGCCGGGTGCCCCGCCGGAATGTTGAGCATCTCGAAGTTGTAATGGTCCAGCTCAACTTCCGGACCTTCCACCACGCTGAATCCCATAGCCATGAAAGCGACGCAGATCTCGCGCACTATCTGCGTGGTCGGATGCAAACGTCCGGTAACCACCGGCCGACCCGGAAGCGTGACGTCCAAGGCGTCCTGTGCTGCCAGCGTCGCCTGTGCGATTTCCCGCGTGCGCCGCGCCAGCGCTTCTTCCAGCGCGTTCTTGGCCTGGTTGGCCCGCGAACCTACTTCACGCCGCTGGTCCGGTTCCAGGTCTGACAGCGACCGCAGGAGACCCGTCAGCTTCCCGCGGCGTCCCAGGTATCCCACTCGCCACTGCTCCACCCCGTCGCTCTCGCCGATGCCGTTGAGCTCGTCGAGCGCGTCGCGGGTCAGTTGGTCGATGGATGCTACTGAAGGCGCGTCTGTCATGGGAACGGAAACCAGTGCATTACGAATACAGCAGGGCCACAAAAATTATAGGCAGCACGTTCGCGGAGGGTCAAGAAACTTCGACGCCCAAACGCGCCGCCAGCCATGCCCCGCGCACTTGTCCGTGGATGTGACCCCCGCCTTCAGCCGCCCCGTCGTAGACCCTGAAGTCGCAATCTCGCAGCGCCGCCGCCAATTCCTCGGCGAACGCCAGCGGGCATACGCTCCGGTCGAACCGTCCCGCGCTCATCAGCACCGGACACCGTACCGCCGGCGCGGTGGTGACCGGGTTGACTGCCGACAGCAGCTCTTCAACGACGCTTTCGTTGCTTGGGTTCGCCCGCAGATAATCGCCCAATTCCGCCAATGGATAACTCAAACCGTCTTGCAGGGCTGCGAGATGCCCCAGAGCCAGCGGCGTGTCCGCCGCCACCGCCGATAGCGTTGGTCGCCGCGCGGCAACAGCCAACGCCAGGCTGGCACCAAGCCCCGCGCCGGTCAGCGCCACAGCGCCGGACAACTCCGCGACACCCTGCATGCCCAAAACGTCCACCGCTCGCAGGGCGTCGGCGTACGCTCCGAATAGCGTGTAGGTGTCCGCGCTCTCAATGCCGTCGGTGAGCAGTCCCGGATAACTGGCGCGCACCTGGCCGTCGCTGTTCCTCTGCCCCCGGTGCGTCGCATTCATCACCACGGCCCGATGACGCAGCGGCGTGTAGATGATGTCGTGCACACTGGCGTAATCCGGCATCCGGATCAGCGCTGGGAAAGGGCCTTCCTCTTTCGGAACCGACAGCCAGGCGAACAATCGGTGTCCTTCGGCGCCGGTGTAGCGCATTCGGAAAACATCCCACTCCGGTTGAGAGTAGAACGCATCCCGCTCGATCTGGATCTCGGTATCAATTTCGGCCAGTTGCGCCTCGATCCTCTCCCAGAAGGTGTTGGATCGCTGTTGGGCGGACGTCATGATGCCACCGCCTCCGTACTTCCCACGCCGATCCGCTCCTCCAGCCATGCCCGCTCCCGCGCCGGATACTCGTGGGCGTTGCCGTGTCCTGACTCTGGAAACAGCCACAACTCGCGCTCGCCACCCAGCAGCCGGTATGCCGCGTAGCTGGTTTCCGGTGGGCAGACTTCGTCCTCCATGGCGATCCCCACCACCATGGGACACTTGATCCGGGACGCGAAGTTCACCGCGTCAAAATATCGCAGCGTGTCCAGCATCTGGTCCGTCTTGTCAGGGTGCGCTCGCTGGTAGCACGAAAGTTCATCGTAAGGGTAGCTGCGCAGCATCCGCATTGACTCCGGGAAACAGCACAGGAACGGATACCCGGCGACGCCCGCCTTGATCTCTGGCCGTAGCGCCGAGGTGGTCAGCGTAAGGCCGCCGCCCTGGCTGCTTCCGCAACAGTAGATCCGCTCGGCGTCGATCTCTGGTCGGGATAGAAGGAAATCTACGCCGCGCACGCAATCCGAAATCACGCCCTTGTAGCTGTATGTGTCGCGATCATCCACACCACTGGTGAGCAGACCGGGATACCCCGGGTTGAACTCCCCACTGCTGGGCAGCTTGCCGCGCACCGCAACCGACAATATTGCGACGCCTTTCGCCCCCCAGTCCCGCCGCAACGCCGGCTCTGATTTGTAACCCGGCAGATGCAGTATCGCCGGGAACGGACCATCCCCCACCGCCGGCAGCGCGTACCACGAAAATATTTCCAGGCCACCGAGACTCCGGTACCGCGCCTGGTACACCTTCACCGAATCCGTGCTGCGCAGCGGATCGGGTTCGCAGATCGCGTCGAGCGGCATGGCGTCGAGTTCGGAGCGCACTCCCGCCCAAAAATTGTCGAAATCGTCCGGACACGTAACTTCGGTGACGAATGAATCCAAGTCTGCTCTCGTCGCCATGTCAGGCTCCTCGCTTTGCGTGTGACGGCTCCATTATAGCCTCGCAAACAGTCGCGAGAATATGGCAGTCTGCCCGTTGGCATGAGTGCCCGGTGTTATAATTCCGCCACTTACCGCCGTTCGAGCATCGGTGCGTTTCAGGAGCGAACACCTATGAAAGCTGGGTTTATCGGGGTTGGCAACATGGGCAACCCCATGGCCGCCAACATGATCAAGGCTGGGCATCAGCTCACCGTTCACGACCTGCGCCGCGAATCGGCGATCAACCTGCTGGAAATGGGCGCCGAGTGGTCCGATACCCCGGCCGGTTGCGTCAGCGGCAACGATGCGGTGTTCACGTCGTTGCCCGTTCCAAGGGACGTTGAGGCCGTGGTGATGGGCGAGAACGGCATCATGTCCGCGGCCAACTCCGGCGACGTCTACGTCGACCTGTCCACCAATTCCCCGACGGTGATCCGCCGCATCCACGACGAGTGCGCGGCCCGCGGGATCACCGTGCTCGACGCTCCGGTGAGCGGTGGCGTGTACGGCGCGGCCGCGGGAACCCTCGCCGTCATGGTCGGCGGTGACGAGGACACTTACAACTCCGTCAAGCCGATGCTCGACGCCATAGGAGCCCACGTCGTCTACTGCGGCGAGATTGGCAACGGCATGGTCACCAAGATCTGCAACAACCTGCTCTCCATGGGCATCGGCGTCCTCATGTCCGAAGCGCTCACCCTCGGCGTCAAGGCCGGCGTTTCACTGGAAACCCTCGCCGACGTGATCGCCAACAGCAGCGGCGGCAACCGCCGGCTGGTCGAAAAGTTCCCGCGCTATCTCTTCGCCGATAACTTCGAGCCCGGCTTCGCCACCGCCCTGGCCGCCAAGGACGTGCGCCTCGCCACCGACCTGGGTCGCGAGTACGGCATCCCGATGGAACTGTCCAACCTCGTCGACCAGCGCCACGTGGAGGTCCTCTTCCGCGGCTGGGGCCCTGAGGACTCCGACGCCGTCGCCAAGATCCAGGAGGAAAAATCCGGCGTGCAGCTCCGTTTCGGAAACATGGGCGGCAACTGATCCGTCGTCTACAGGCCACCATGCCACGAGACCAGACTTGTTCCGATCTGCCCATCCCACCACCGACAAACCGGCGTACATCACCCGCTACGTGTACGCCGATACCACCCTGTCTACCCACGGCGGCTACGTCGGCAAGGTTAGCGTAACCAGCGAGGAACATACCCGACTCCAGCAGATGGCCGAGTACCTCGAACGCTGCTGCAACGACCTTGACGCCGCCGGCTACGACGTCATCTCCATAACCCCTATCACCAGCGGCCGCACCGCCTACACGCACAGCGAGACCACCGACATCCACCCCGGCCACGGCTACAGCGTCACCGACGGTCTGGTTGTTACCGGACGCTTGAAAACCCAAGTGGCTACCGCATCAGCGGCGCAGGAATCGTCCGGTTATGAAACCTTAGAGACGCCTGATCCCGCTGAGCCTTATCGCCAGCCTGGTCTTACCGTCTCTCAATACCACGACCAGGCTCGTGAATATTTGCAGCAAAGCGCCCGGTTGCTGGCCCGCAATAAGCTGCCCGACGCTTCCGGGCACGGTTGGGCGGCCGCTTCCTGGATGCTCAAAGCCGTTGCTGAGGCCCAGGGGTGGCAGTACAGCCATAGCGATGAAATTTTGGACATTGCTCGCCGGGCGCAACGGAAAACCGATGATCCCAGGGTGTGGGATTTAAGGGTTTCCGCCAATATGTTGCTTACCTTTTCCGGTACGCGCAATCGCTATTTGCAAGCAGACGACGTGAGCGAACTCCTCGACCGTGTGGCAACCCTCCTCGACATTCTCGAACCTCTCACCGAAACCAGCCAAGGAGCTGAGGGCAATCCATGACCCAATCTTCTCCCATGGAGCCTTCCGACGGTCCCGCGGCAGAAATCGCCGACTACCGTCGCCAGGCCCGCGAATTTCTGATCAAAAGTCGCCAGTACCTCGCCGAGGATGACCTGCACCAGGCATCCGAAAAAGGCTGGGGAGCCGCGGCCTGGATGGCCAAAGCAGTGGCAGAGGCACAGGGGTGGGAGTACAAGAGGCACGCCCATTTTAACACCGTGATGTATCATGCCCAAGACTTGGCCGGCGACTCGAGACTGGACAGCCTCCGAGCCTTGGCTAGTGAACTTCACGGCTATTTTTACACCCGCAAGCTGCATCTGCGCTCTGACGTTATCAGCCGCGGGCTTGACCAGATGGCTATCCTGTTAGACATCCTCGAACCCTTCACCGAAACCAATGCAACGTAGGAGTCCCACATGACCAGCAGCGCAGAACGCCACGTCGAAACCGCCGACACCATCGAGGCCATCGAGGAGTGCTTTCGCCTCGGCTGGACCGATGGCCTCCCCGTCGTCCCGCCGGCTGACTACAAGGTCCGCGAGATGCTCTCCGCGGCCGGCCTCACCGGCGAGGAGGAACTGATAAACCTCGACATGCGCAGCCGTGTCATTACCTCCGAGAACGCTGCCGCCAACGCCGTGATGGCCGGCTGCGAGGCCAGCTATTTCCCCGTCCTCGTCACCGCCCTGCGCACCCTCGAGGAGGAGCGCAACTTTGTCAACATGGCGGCTTCGTCCACCAGTTCGCCCACGATCCTGATGGTCCTCAACGGACCAATCCGCGATGAGTTGGGTATCAACAGCCGTGACGGACTCTTTGGCCCCGGCTTTCGCGCTAACGCCAGCATCGGCCGCGCCGTTCGCCTCTGCTTCATGAACGGCTTCGACGCCTGGCCCGGGCAGCTCGACCGCGGCACTCTGGGCACCCCGGCGAAGTTCACCCTGTGTATCGCCGAAAACGAGGAGACCTCACCGTGGGAGCCCCTCCACGTCAGCCGCGGCTTCAACGCCTCCGACAGCGTGGTTACCGTCGCCGTCGCCTACAACCCGGTTAGCGTCCCCAACAGCTACGCCCACACCGGCCGCGCCATCCTGCTCTCCATCTGCGACGCCCTGCGCTCCGCCGCCCTGGCCCATCGCTATCCTGCCCAGTGGGTGATAGTGATCGGGCCCGAGCACGCCTTGACCCTGCAGGGCGACGGCTGGACCCGGCGCGACATCCAGGACTTCCTCATCGAAAACAGCGGTCGCTCCCGCGCCGAACTGGTGCGCCTCGGCTCCAAGCAGGGCCCCGAGCGCCCCGGCGATGAGGACCTCATCATGCGCTGCGCCAACGACCCGGACGACATCCTCATCATGCACGGCGGCGGCACCGGCGGGCGTTACAGCGCCATCATCGACACCACCGGCTACCGCATCCGCACCCGGAAAGTCACCGCCTGATTAGCATGACCACCCAACTGCCTCAAAACCCGTTCCCAGGGATGAACCCGTACCTGGAGCGCCCTGAGCTTTGGCCGGGGATACACAATCGTCTCATCGCCAGCCTCGACCGGTTCTTGGCCCCGCAGCTGCGGCCCGAGTACATCGTCCGGGTTGAACAAAGGGTTTACGTATCCGAGGAACCGGACACGGGTCGTCGGCGCTCCTCTCGCATACCGGACATCACGGTTTTGGATCCTGGTTGGGCCGCGGAGCGGGCTGTTGCCTTGGAGACAGAACCCCGCCAAACCGAGGACGCCATCACGGTGGAACTGCCGGCGTTGGAGCTGGAACGAGAGAATTACCTGGAAATCATTCGAGTCCGCAACCGTGAGGTGGTAGCGGTGCTTGAACTGCTGTCGCCCGCCAACAAATCTAACAAGGGACGACAGGAATATCTGTCCAAACGCGCCGAAGTGCAGTACAGCCTTGCCCACTTGGTGGAAATCGACTTGCTGCGGTCCGGGCCGCCGATGCCGGTGGTTGGTGATGTGCCCGGTGGCGACTATCGCATCCTGATTAGTAATGCTCGGCTCGCGCCCGATGCGTCGCTGTACGTCTTCAGTATGCCCCAGCCCATACCCAACTTTGTCATGCCGTTGGCCCAAGGCTCCGAGGGTATCACCATAGACCTGAAGCCCATGCTTGATGAGGTGTACATCCTCGGTTCCTACGACCGGGACATCGACTATCAGCAGGACCCGGATCCGCCCTTGTCCGACGCCGACCGCGCCTGGCTCGACCAACTCCTCCGCAATCAGGGGTTACGCAAACCCGCCCTTTGACGGTACAATCCGCCCACACAGTTCCTTACACCCACACCCCCACGTCAACGGAGGTTACGCATGACAACCGCCGAATCGAGCCGCCTCCGGCTTGTCAACCCGAAGGGCACTGAGCTGCCCCAGTCCGAGTTCCGCATGAACGACCGCTCCAGCGGTCTCGCCGGCAAACGCCTCGGCCTCATGGAAAACTCCAAGGCCAACGCGGGCGCGCTGCTTATGGAGCTCGGCAACATCCTCAACGAGCGCCACGGCTTCTCCGAGGTCAAGTTCTACGACAAAGGCCATGCCAGCCTTCCGGCGCCGCAGGGCACGATCGATTCCATTCTCGGTGAGGTCGACTACCTTATTACCGGGGTTGGGGATTGAGGGTCCTGCAGCTCGTGCAGTGTGCACGACGGAATCGACTTCGAGAAGCGCGGCGTTCCCACCGCAGCCATCATCACTCACGTATTCCTCAACACCGCCCAGGCCATGACCCGCATGATGGGCGTGCCCGATTACCGCTACGTAGTGGCCCAGCATCCGCTGTCCAGCCTCACCGACGATGAGGTCAAGGCCCGCGCCGCCGAGATCGCCGACGAGGTGGAGTCTATCCTGACCGGCCAACCCGTCGCCGCCTGACCTATCGCGTTTCCGGGCCGCCACCATGGCGACTCCCGGTACATCGCAACCATCTCGCCTGCCTATAGACCCGGCCATCCGGCCCGGTCTGGCAGGCGAAACTCAATTGACCGCCGCCGCTGAACACCTCGCGCCCCACACTCCCAAGTTCAGCACTCCCGCCATGGTCATGCTCATGGAGCAGGCTTCGTACCATGCGGTCCTGCATCTGCTTCACCCTAGTCAGACCGTCGTTGGCTACGAGGTCAACGTCAAGCATCTCGCGCCAGCCGATGTCGGGTCTGTCGTCTCCGCTCGGTCCGTCCTCACCGATGTGTCCGGCAACAAGCTCCGCTTCGAGGTCGAGGCCCGGCACGGCGACCTATTGCTGGGCACGGCAGAGCATAGAATGGCCATTGTGACTCAAGAGCGAGCCGCCGGCTGACGACCGCCGCTCCTCTGCCTTGTCAGCCCAGGGAGGTTCTCATGTCCTGGATCCGCGAAACCGACGTCGCCGTCCCATCGGTGATTAGTTGCATGTCCATCAATCCCGACCTGATGGCGGCGGTGCAGAACCTCAACGCCAAGGCCACCTTTGGCTCCTCTGCCTTGACTCGCACGCAGGAGGAAGCCATCGCGACCGTCGTTTCCCTGGTCAACCGCTGTCGCTATTGAGCCGTCGCCCACGGAGGGTTCCTCCGTCAGCATAGCGGCGACCCCGAGTACTCCAGCCACATCATTCACGACTACACCAAGGCTGATCTCGACCCCCAGACCCGCGCCATCCTCGACTACGCGGTCAAGCTCACCCTGACCCCGGCCCTGATGTGCGAAGCCGACATCGACACCCTGCGCGCCGTCGGCCTCACCGACGAGCAGATCCTGTCCACCGTCGCCATCACTTGCGTGTTCAATTTCATGAACCGTCTCGCCGATGGTTTGGGCGTAGAAATCCCAGAGGGTCGCGAGGCCGTCATGAGCCAGTGGCTTTCCGACGCCGCCAAGCAGGCCCGGGACTGGCTGCTCTCTCCTGATGCCGTGGCCGTATCTTGACCTGTCCTGTTCACGGTCGAACAGTCCCCGTCTGTCAACATCCAGGAGGACTCCATGACGCTTCTACCATCCGGTCGTCCCCGTTTGCAGGATAAAGTCGCCATCGTCACTGGCGCCGGTTCCAGTGGCCCCGGTGTTGGCACCGGCAAGGCCGCCTCGATCCTCTTCGCCCGCGAGGGCGCTCGCGTCCTCCTGGTCGACCGCAACCTCCAGGCCGCCGAGGAGACCCTTGCGATCATCCATGAGGAGGGCGGCGAGGCTTCGGTGATCGCCGCCGACGTCACCTCCGCCACCGACTGCGAAGCCATCGTCGACGCCGCCGTCGAACGCTACGGCACGCTGCACGTCCTCTTCAACAACGTCGGCATCACCGGCCCCGGCACACCCACCGACGTCGAGGAAGCCGTTTGGGACAACGTCCTCGACGTGAACCTCAAGAGCATGATGCTGACCACCAAGTACGCCGCCCCGAAGATGATCGACGCCGGTGGCGGCAGTATTATCAACATGTCGTCCATCGCCGGCGTCCGGGCCGGCAGCGGCCTGGCCAGCATCCCCTACTCCGCCTCCAAGTCAGGAGTCATCGGCATGTCCGAGACCATGGCCGTCCACCTCGGCCGCGACAACATCCGCGTCAACGTCATCGCCCCCGGCCACATCTACACCCCCATGGTCGCCGGCGCTATGGCGGAGGAAACCCGCGAGAACCGCCGCAAAGCCGGCCCTCTTGGGGTCGAGGGCAACGCTTGGGACATCGCCTACGCCGCCCTGTTCCTCGCCAGCGACGAGGCCCGCTGGGTTTCCGGGGTCGTGCTCCCCGTCGATGCCGGCCTGCTCGCGGCCACGCCCCTTGCCATGTACAACCGCATCCGCGACGAGTGACCACCTACTGCCTTCCGTCTGCTCGTCTATGGCCGGCCCTGTACCTTCAACGGGGCCGGTTCGTTTCCCACCGGCAATGTCAGTAAATCACCCCGGCCTCTTCGAGACGTTCAATCTCGCCGTGGGGCATCCCCAGCAATTCCGCGAACACGTAAGCATTGTCCTCGCCGATGTTGCTGTACTTGCCGAACGGTATGGGCGTTTCCGACATCCTGGCCGGGATCGACCACGAGACGCTTTCTCCCTCCGTCCACTCCGTAGCCTTCACCCCTCGTTCTGCTTCCCAATACTGGGTGTCCTGGTAAAACTCCCGTGATTTCAGGTGCGCGTTTTCGTTCAGGTCCCGCCCTTGCGACACCATCCCAGCCGGCACTCCCGCCGCCTGCAGCTTCTCCATCAGCGTCAGCGACTCGTGCTGCTGTGTCCATTCCGCGATCCTGGCGTCCAGCGCGTTTTCGTTGTGCCGGCGACCCAGCCGCGTTTCGTACTCGGCGGCCGTCGACCACTCCGGGTCGCCCATCGCCTTGCGGAGCCGTCCCCACTGCTCGTCGTCTGAAACCGCGATGGCAATGTATCGGTCCTCTCCCGCGCACGGGTATACGTTGTGGGGTACCGCCCAGGCGTCCCGGTTGCCCCGCCGCTGCGGTCCACGTCCGTTCACCTGGTAGTCCAGCAGCGCCGGCCCGCCGGTCGCCACTCCCGACTTGAAGATCGACGACTCCAGCGTCGCCGTCTTGCCGGTCAGATTGCGACGCATCAACGCCGCGATGATCCCTGCCGGCTGGAATACCCCGGTGTGGTAGTCCGAGTACGACGTGTTGACCACTCCCGGCGGCTCCTCCGGCAGCCCGGTCATCAACGAGACCCCGGAAAGATGCTGCACGAGGATCCCAAAGGACTTGTACGTGTAATATGGCCCGTGGCCTCCCAGCCCGGTCTGCCACATGATGATCGCGTCCGGCCTCTGCTTCCTGATTTCAGGGAAGTCAATCCCCCAGCGATCCAGCACGTTCCGCCTGAAGTTGGTCATGAACACGTCGCTGATCCGGACCATCTCCAGCATCAGGTCACGCCCGGCCTCGGTCCGCACGTCCAGCGTGATCCGCCGCTTGCTCCGTTGGTATTCCGGCTGCCCCGCCCCTCGGGACCACGCCGGAATGAACGACATCTCGTCCAGCACCTTGTTCGTTTCGACCTTGATTACCTCCGCCCCGAGAGATCCCAGGATCCTACCCGTCAGCGGCAGGGCTACATACGGGCCGAACTCGACCACCCGAATGCCCGCCAGGGCGGAGCGCGTGTCGGCGGTGGGGCTGGTCATCGTGGCTCCTCCTGACTGATGCGGTCGAAAATCAGACGACGCACTTCGAAAATGAAACCCGGCAGCAAGTCCTCGCCCGAAAGGTTCTCGGGGTCCTCCAGGATTTCAGGCTCGGCCATCCCGGCCCGATAGACATAGCCCCGACGCCGTCGCGAGTCGATCCCCCAACCGAGTGTTGCGCCACCGTCCATCCATTCCTGCATCTTGGCCAGGAATGGCGGCAGACGGTCGCTGCGAGAACGGACTTCAATGACGAAATCGGGGGAGCCGTTGATGGTTCCCCGATGCTCGGCAGGAGTGAGGTTGTCATACCGTTCTTGGGTAATCCAGGCAGCGTCGGGAATGCGCTGCGCCCCACTTGGCAATTGGAAGCCGACGGTAGACGGGTAACTCATCCCGCCGTTGAGACGCCGCCAAATGTAAAGCTCGCCAATCGCGTCGGCTTCTTCCCTACCGCTTTCGGAACCGGGTGGCGGCACAATTATCAACTCTCCTTCCGCAGAATATTCGAACTGCCAGGGCGGGTTGTCAGTGGCAAACTCACACAGCCGCTCTCCGAAGTCAGGAGCCAGGTGGTCAACACCCAGCGCAGATAAGTTGAGACGGAGCTCGCCCGCCAGCGGCCAATACGCTGGTGGTTCCGGGTCGTCTGGAGGAGCAGTTAACGTCGGCTCCGGTTTGACTGTAACCATTTCGGTATCCTCCGCTGTCGCACAACGACTAGATTACTCCATCCGCCTGCAACGTCGCCAAATCATCCGCAGTTAACCCCAACTCGCCCTGGTATACCGCCGCGTTATCGGCTCCCAGCGCCGGCGCCGGCCGGTTCCGCGCCGACACCTCATCACTGTGAAATATTCCCAGCGGGTACTTGATCGTCCCTACCGACGCATCCTCGTGCTCAATGTCGTACCAGAACCCTGACTCCGCCAACTGCGGATCGGCCAGCAGATCCGCCACCTCGTTCACCGGTAGGAAAACCAGGTTCCGCCGCTGCCCCTCGTGGAACAGCTCCTGCACCGTGAAGTTCTCCGCGAACTCCAGGAAAAGCGCCGTGATGATGTCGATGTGCTCCGCCCGGTCCTGGTTCCCGCCGCGATATGCCTCGTTGAGCACCTCGTCGTTCCCGGTCACTTCGTGGATCCACTCTGCCAGCGCGTCCCATTCCCGTGGAGTTATCACACCGGCGGCGATCCAGCCGTCCTTGCACGGGTACGCCCCCAGCGGGATCACCAGCGTCGAGTTGGTGCCCACCCGCGTCACGTTCTGCCCCAGCTTTCGCCACAGCAGCGCCGGATGCGCGTCCGTGTAGTACGTGATCAGCGCCTCCTGCGAGGACACGTCGATGTGTTGACCTACGCCGCCGTCGGCGAAGTCGCGATAGTACAGCGCCGCCAGTATTCCCACTGCGGCGTACTGCGCTCCCGGGTAATGACTGTGCTCGTTCCCCTGACGCACCGGCGGTTCGTCCGGTTCCCCGGTGATCTGCATGTACCCGCTCGCCGCCATCACCACTAGGTCATCGCCCGCGTAATCCGCCCATTCCCCGCTGGACCCAAACGGTGTCACTGATGCCATCACCAACCCCGGGTTTTCGGCGCGCAGGTCGTCGTATCCAAGCCCCTTATCGGTCAGGTACCGCCGGTCATAGCTTTCGATAATGACGTCGGCATCCGCTGCCAAACGCCGGAACAGATCTCGTCCGGACTCAGTATCCAGGTCCAAGGTGATTGATCGCTTGTTGGTGTTGTAGAAAAGGAAGTCCAGGCTGCGCTCAGTGTCGGCCACGTCTCCGGGATACGGTCCTAGCGTCCGCGAAACATCTCCCGAGGGCGGTTCCACTTTCACCACGTCTGCCCCGTAGTCCGCCAGCAACCGGCCGCAGAAGGCTGCCCGTCGGTCTGTCAAATCCAGAACCCGGTAGGGCGGTATCAGGTGCTCGCCGGTGTATTCGTCGAACCAAGGCATGGGCTGTAATCTCCGTCTGAGTGCTGCCGCGCTCCGCAAGCTGCGTTCCGCCAATTTATCGCCGCCCGAACCTGGTGTCAAAAAGCGGCCTGCAAGTCTGCCACCGCTATAATGTTGTCTGCCCATATTCCCGACTACTGAGAGCAAACATGAGCACGATGCACCCTACCGATATCAATGCCGCGCTGGTCAACCTGGCCCGCAAGCGGAGCCCGGACCGCTGGCAGACCGTTCCCATCGGACTCACGCCGTTGTTGCGCCCGATGCTGGCCTTGGTGGACACCCGAAGCCTGCCGTCCTTCGAAGACGACCACCGACCGACCGTCCTGCTGGTCGCCGGCTTGCGCGGCGAAACCATGGACACGCCGCGCATCCTGGTCGCTCTCGATCAATTCGCTCGGTCGGCCGCCGCCGGCGCATCCGGCGTCGCCCTCAGCGCCCTCGCGGCCAGCAACCCCGATGCCCTGGCCGGCGGCGATTGGGAACCCACGGCCGGAGATCCGACTGACTTGACCCGGGGGTTCCCTCCAGATGGAGGATTTTACTTCGACGAGTCCGGCCCCGAAAGCCGCTACTTGTGGCGGTGGATCTGCTATCAAGCTCCGGATCTGCTCGTGGAAGTGGCACTGTCCGATGACCCCGGTCAGCAGCCGCTCTGGGAGGCCAATGCGGCGGCCACAGGCAATCCTGCTGGCTCAGCCCTTGCTGCTTCCCCCGTCAACGATGACGACTCGCTGGTCGCCGCCCTGGGCCGTCCGTCGGCGGATTGCCCAGGTGTCATACCGGCTCTGCGCCTAACTACCCATTGGACTGGACTTTCCGATGCCCTGCGATCTCTCTGGAGGATGACGAGCAAGGACTCCGAGGTTCCTGCGTCCCAAGCCCGTCTCGCTCTCGATGCCCGCCGTTGCCGCTCTCCCATCGAGATCGCTCGCATCCTGGCCGGTCGTTACGGTCACGTGCTCGACCCAGTCAACTACACCCAGGGGGTCGGCATCAGCGGACGACTCCGCCTGGCCGCCCTGGACGACACCCTGCCGGATCCAACAGCAGACATCGCCGCAATGATCGACCATATCGCCGCCGACCCGCCGGCCTATCTCGCCGACGCGGGCGGCGCAGCCTTGGCCGGCGTTGTCTGGGCTGCCCGTTTGGCCGATTACACCGGCGACGAAAAGTACCGCCGCCTCTTCTTCTACGCCGCCGACCGCTTCGTTACCCGTGGTCCCGGCGAAGCGCCAGCGCCGTGCGACCCCGACTTCCGTGTCGAGGATATGTTCATGACCGGCGCCATGCTCGGCCGAGCTTACCGAATCTCCGGCGACCCGAAGTACGCCGACCTGTTGGCAAACTTCCTCCTCGATGGTGGAGATGTTCAACAAGGCAATGGCTTGTTCCATCATGCTCGGTCCGCGCCATACTACTGGAGCCGCGGCAATGGGTTCGCCGCCCTGGGGTACGCCGAAGCTCTGACCTATCTGCCTGGTGACCATCCCGCCCGGGATACCCTCTTGCAGCGCCATCGCCGCCATCTGGACGCCCTGCTGCGCGTCCAGCAACCTTGGGGCACTTTCGGCGAACTGGTCGACCTGCCCGGCGCTTGGGGCGAACTGACCTCCACCTCCATGATCGGCTATGCCCTGGCTCGTGGCCTCCGCCTCGGTTGGCTGCCCTCCCGTGGTGAGGCCGGATACGCGGCTGCCCTGCAAGCCTGTTGGCGCGCCTTGTCCGAGCGCATCGACGAGGAAGGGGGCGTTGTCGACGGCTGCGTCAGCACCGGCGTCATGCCCGACGCCCGCGCCTATCTGAGCCGCACGGCCGTC
>DAOUHZ010000096.1:0-16187 GCA_034428455.1 Dehalococcoidia bacterium | reverse complement strand
CCGCCACTACCCGGTGGTCGGTGAGGCCCACGTAGAGCAGGTCACCGGCGAGCGCTATCGAGTGGTCGAGGGGGCTGGGCACGGTCACTTCCCAGAGCTGCCGGCCCGTCGACGCTTCCAGGGCGAGGATCCTGAAAAACCCGCCCACGTACACCACCCCGTCGTGCACGATGGGGGCGGCCCGGGTCGGAGTGCCCAGGTCATGTGACCAGGCAACCTTTCCTGCCGGCTGTGTAGCCACGGTGGGTACGTGACGAGTGAGCTGGAGATCCCGGCCAACCATGGACCATTGGCCCGGCAGGGAAGCCGAGCTGAGCATGGTTCCGGGCGAGTTGAACAGCAGCTTGATCGGGTTCGGGAAGAACGGGTAATACAGCCACGCCAAAAACAGGAGCACGGCAACGATCACCCCGGTTCGGATCAGCCGCCGCCGGCTGAACCATCGCCGTCCCCGGGGATCATCCTGCGCCCATTCGGGAAGGCTGGCGACCGTGCGGTCGCACTCCCCGCAAGGTTGCCCCGGCTCCTGATCTTCGGCCCCGCACCGGCCGCAAACCGCGGCGCTGCTTGATCCGGCGTTGGGTTGGGTAGCTTCGTTCATCGAGAATAGATTAGCCTGTCAAAGGGCATTGCGGCAACAAAACTTTGTCCGGCCCGGTTGTCGGCATGGTGGCGCGGAGGGCAAACGACGGCGCGGATGCGCAAACCGCACCCGCGCCGCTCGGTCGTCTGACTGCCTCAATAGATTGTGGTCTCACTGACGGCAGCGCCAGTATCACTACAGGTTCCGCTGCTTCGGGTCCAGCTTGTCCCGCAGCCAGTCGCCCAGCAGGTTCATGGAAAGCACGGTGAGCAGAATGGCCAGGCCGGGGAAGAAAGACAGCCACCAAGCGTCGGTCACGAAGGACCGTCCGTCGGCCACCATCACCCCCCAGGCCGGCGTGGGTCGGGAGATGCCCGCGCCCAGGAAGCTCAGCGTCGCCTCCAGCACGATGACGAAACCCACCTGCAACGTGGCGAGAACCACTATGGTGTTGATGATGTTCGGGAAGATGTAGCGGAGCATGATCCGGAAGTTGGACGCCCCGGCCACCCGGGCCCGGGAGATATAGTCCTGCGCTCTGATGGTCAGCGCTTCGCCGCGAACCAGCCGAGCGTAGCGGGACCATTGGCTCAAAACCAGCACGGCGATGAGTATCTTCATGCTCGGGCCGGCCATTGCGGCGACCACAATTGCTACCACGATGATGGGCAAGGACAGTGAGATGTCCACCAGTCGCATCATGAGGTTGTCCGCCCAGCCACCGTAAAAAGCGGACACAATGCCGAAAGAGGTGCCAATTATTCCTGATATCAGGATTGCCACGCTGGCGACCAACAGCGATACGCGGGCTCCATGCATGACCCGGCTGAGCACGTCCCGTCCAATGTCGTCCGTGCCGAACCAGTGCTGCGCCGACGGTTCCGCAAAGCGATTCGTCATATCGCCTTTCAGCGGGTCGTAGGGAGCAAGCCAATTGGCGCCGAGGGCCGGGATGAGCAGGACTATCACCAGGACACCCACCGGTATTACCGGGTAGCGGAACGTTTCCCGGGCGTAATGGCCGATCCGCGAAGGCGGACGCGGGCTGCTGAGTTCTGGCAGTGCTATAGCCATAGCTGTTGTCCTCGCTTACGTCCTGTGGCTTTAAGTGTACCGAATTCGCGGGTCGAGGTAGGCGTAGGCAATGTCCACCAAGAGGTTGGCCACGATGTAGATGGTGGTGAAGGTGAGCATTATGCCCTGCAACAGGGCGTAATCGCTGGACCGCGCCGCGTTGAACAGCAGGAAGCCCAAGCCGGGCCACTGGAACACCGTTTCGATGGAAACAGAGCCCACCATCAGCGACCCCAACGTGATGGCGAAGTAGGTCAGCGGGGCAATGGCGGCGTTCCGCAGGCAGTGCTTCCAGATGATCTTGCGCTCGGGCAGGCCCTTGATGCGGGCCAGCTTCACGTACTCGCTGTCCAGCACGTCCAGCATGGAGGACCGCACCAGGCGGAGCATGGCGGCCACCTGGAACCATCCGATGGCGACGGCCGGCAGGACCAGGTTCCTGATGCCGCCCTTGCCCGAGGTTGGGAACCAGTCCAGCTGCACGGCAAAGATCCACATGAGGACGATGCCCAGCCAGAACACGGGCAGAGATTGGCCCAGCAGGGCCACCACCTTGCCCGTCCAGTCGAAAATGGTATCCCGGTAAGTTGCCGTCAAGACCCCAATGGGCAACCCGATGACCACGGCCACCAGGATGCCGGCTCCGGCAAGCTGGATGGTTGCCATGAAGCGGTCCGCGATGAGTTCGGACACGGTGAACCTGGGGTATTTGAACGAGTGGCCGAAGTCTCCCCGAACCGCGTTCCACACGTAGGTGAAGTACTGTTCGTGCAACGGCTTGTTGATACCCCAGAATTCCTCCAGGTCAGCCCGGACGGTGGCGTCGGCGTCGTCGGGCAGAATGGCGTCCAAGGGGTTGCCGCCGGCATGGCCCAGGGCGAAAGCAATCACGCTGACCACCACCAGGACCAGGATTGCCTGGAGGATCCGCATAATGATGTACCGTTGCATCCCTAACTCCTGCCCCAGGGTTCAGCCGTGGCTATTTCCAATTGGCGCACCGCGACCGTCGGTTTCCCGGCAGTCGCGGCGCTTTCAAACCGGTTGTTGGTCAGACCGGTTTAGGGGGATCAGCAGGGCGGACCCTCGATCAACTCGTTGCTGCCCAGATCGCCGCCCTCCCAGCCTGGGAAGGGCCATCCGCAGATGTAGTTGGTATTGACGATCGTCTCGATGGGCACCCAGAAGAGCGGTATCCACTCGTGATGATAGAACTTGATGTCGCCGATCTGCTGCAGCACCTTGTTACGTTCGGCTTCTTCAACCGTTACCTGCAACTGGTGGTACAGGTCTTGCAGTTCGCTGGTCTCGTACATGAAGACCACGCCGCCGTCTTCCTTGGGAGTGTTGAACAGCATGATCTGCGCTTCCACGGCCTTGAAGGAAGGCGTGGTCGCCAGGGCGGTTTCGTGGTTGGACTTGTTCCGGCGCCGGGCAACCACCGCCGCGCGGTCTTCGTCGCGGAGTTCCAGTTCCACTCCGATCTCCGCCCAGGCCAGCTGCATGAACTGTGCGATCTGGGGAAGTTCAGGGGCGCCGGGGAAGGGATACATCGGAACCGTGATCTTGAACCCTTCGGGGTAGCCAGCCTCAGCCAGGAGCTGCCTGGACGCCTCCAGGTCGTAGCCGTATTCCTCTTCAAAGTCCTCGTCCCACTTGGTGCTCCAGTACGTCAGGGTGGGGTGGAAAGCGTGTACCTTGGAGTCCCAGACGCGGCCCTTGTAGAGTTCCTCCTTGAAGGTCTCGCGGTCCACGGCCTTGTTCAGGGCTTTGCGCACCTTGATCCCGATTTCGCCCGGGGCAGTCACCGGGAAGTCGGGGTCGTAGTTCTCCGGGTCGCCGTAGAACATGCCGCCGAAACGGAAGGCCGTCTGCTGGGCAGGGCCGGTGCTGGGAATGATCTTGAACTTGCCGTCTTCCTCGGCCTCCAGCTTGTCGCCCAGGTCCCGGTTGACCTCGGTCATGTGCGTCTCTTCGGCGCGGAACTGGGCCAGGCGGGTGGACTCTTCCAGCACCCAGGTGTTGCGCATTTCGGGGTACACCGGGTCGTGACGCCAGTGGCCGTCCGGGAAGGCCAGCGAGTAATCCACGTGGACTTCCTCTTCCCGGCCGTCATACTGATATGGTCCGGTGCCGGCCAAAGCCTCATAGTACGCGTTGGTGCAGCCCTCGCTGGCGACGTTCTCCGCGTCGTCGAACCCGCCGGCCTGGTCGCACTGGGCCTTGCTGTAAATCATGTTGCCCGCGGACTCGGCGGCGTAGAACA
Source organism: Dehalococcoidia bacterium (assembly GCA_034428455.1). Lineage (GTDB taxonomy): Bacteria > Chloroflexota > Dehalococcoidia > Lucifugimonadales > UBA3495 > Bin87. Next base: position 12,264 of record DAOUHZ010000096.1, on the reverse strand, counting down.
GATATTCAGCAGAGGGTTTCACCATGTGGACTTGGATGTTATAGGGGTCCAGGATGTCAATGTGGTCAACGTTGCAGATGCCACCTTTGTAGCTGGCGCGAGTGCCCTTCTGGCAGGTGAGCTTGAAGCTGTGCTCCACGTCCGCGGCGGTGAACTCACCAAACCCCCGATGGAACTGGATGCCCTGCTCCAGTTCGAAGGTCCAAACGTCGCCAGTGGCATTCATCTCCCACGATTTTGCCAGCATGGGGATCCATTCGCTGGTGTAGGGGTCCAGTTGCACCAGGTATTCCATGAACGGGCTGTGCTGGTACACGAAGTCAACGCCGCCCAGCCACGGCACCACGGTGTCGTCAATGGGCGTGATCAGCCCCAGGATGATCTTGTCCGTCGGCAGCTGGCTCTCATCCACGACATTGCCGCTGGGTTGCTCCTGGGTCTCGGGCATGGCGGTGGGCTGAGCCGCAGCGGCCGGCGCGCTCCCGGATGCCGGCTGAGCAGCAGCCGGCTGAGCGGTTTCAGCCGGGGCTTCGGCGCCTCCACACGCTGCGATGAATGCCATCATCAACAGCGTTGGCAAAACCATCAACATCGATGGCAGCTTGATTCCGTAGCGGTTCATTACCAGACCTCCAGACTGTGATTGTCGCGCCTGTGGCCTGGGGCCAAGACGCTTGTCCTCCATGATTCCCTGAAGCCGAAGCCAGTAATCATCCTGGCTTATTTATCTGGTTGCGAAATCAGTCGGTCATTCTAATATGTGTGCCGTACCTCGTTGCGAGGCATACGAAATCGTATGTGGGAATGTGATTTGCAAGCGTTTATCGTGACCTAAATTACGAAAAACGACTATCTCGTTGGTTCTCCGCGCCGGGTAACATGCAGCTGATGAATAGAATAGCAGCATTTCGCAAAGTAGGCCGACTTTATCCCAGCGACATGATTGATGTCAATAGCGTCAGCGCCGATCAAGGGCCCTACGGGCGCGAGTTGTGGTGCTCCTGGCTGCCCATGCAACGGCGGAAATCGTCACGGTCGAGACGCCGACTGCGGCGTTTCCACAACGGTCAAGCGTTGATTCGGCGACACGTCATGCAGGGTCTGTACCACCCCGCTGGGCCACCGGATTTCCAGCGAATCGACCTTTGTGGAACGGCCCAGGCCGAAATGCGCCGGCAGCATGCTCTGGCTCTTGTTGCTGGAGCCGGCGGTGATTTCCCGGATTTGCGTGTGGCCGCCGGCAACCATCGTGATCCGGGCCCCGATGCCGTCCCGGTTGCTCACCGTGCCCACGGTTCGGACTTGGAGCCAGTTCGCGTTCCAAGCGCAGCTGTTGTGGAAAAGACGGGCGCTCTGGGCGTCATCCCTGGCCAGACCCAGGTTTGCCACGTACAGGTCCAGGCAGCCGTCGTTGTCGAAGTCCGCGTAGGCGACGCCACGGCCGACGCCCCGGTCGTCGGCCCCGCTGATCGACGACACGTCTTCAAAGGTGGCCTGGCCGGTGTTGCGCAGCAGCAGGTTGGGCTGGCGACGGTGGTTGGTGAACGGATCGCTGTCCAGGTGGCCGCTGGCGACGTAGAGGTCCTCCCAACCGTCGTTGTCATAATCGAAAAACACCGTGCCCCAACTGACGCGCTGCCGCCTCTGGAACGCGCCCATTCCCACTTCGACTTCGGCGGCCACTTCGGTGAAGGTGATGCCGTCGCCGTTATTTCTCAGCAGGACGTTGTCTTCGATGTTGGTGACGTAGAGGTCAAAGTGCCCGTCGAGATCGTAATCTCCCACCGCTAGGCCCATGCCGAACATGGCTACGTCGGCCCGGGAATCGCGGGAAATATCCTCAAATTGCCAGATTCCGTCGGAAGCGGAACCATCGTTGCGCCACAGCACGTTGGGCTGGGCATCCCGGCCGAAGTCATTGACCACGTACAGGTCGGGGTCGCCGTCATTGTCGAAGTCGAGCCAGCCCGGCTGGAACCCGGCTCCCCACAGGTTGCCGTACTCTCCCGGGATTTTTTGTGGAGACCCAATGTCGCCCAGCAGATGCGAGACCTCCGTGAAAGTGCCGTCGCCATTGTTGTGGAACAGGCCCAACGGTCGCACCGCAAGGTAGAAGGCCCGGAGGTCCAGGGCCTCCATGTCCGATTCTTCCATGTGCCGGACAATGACGAAGTCCAGGTGGCCGTCCTGGTCATAGTCCCCCCAGGCGCAGCCCATGGATCGGTAGCTGGGATCCGGGTCGCTCAATCCTGCAAGGTTCGTCACGTCATCGAAGGTTCCTGATCCATTGTTCCGAAAGAGTTTGCTGGAGCCCCAGTTGGTTACGTAGAGATCCTGGTCACCGTCGTTGTCATAGTCGGCGGCGCAACCGCCGTTGGACAGGCCCATCAGCTCGTCGACCCCCGCCTCCTCGGCGACATCGGTGAACGATCCGTCGCCGTCGTTCCGGTACAACGCATTGGCTCCGTCGATCTGGTCCGGCGACTCGCTCCACGAAGGTTTGGACGCAACGTAGATGTCCTGCCGACCATCGTTGTTGAAGTCAAAAACGACGACACCCGCGCCCAACGGAATCCGGTCCACCGGGTCGCGGTAGTGCTCAAAAGCGACGTTGGCTTCTTGCGCCACGTCGGTGAAGATCGGTGGGTGGTAGGTGAACCCCCCGGGCAAAGTTCCGGAACGGCCGTCGGAATTGGTTATCACCACATCGACGACGCCGGCCCGGCGCTGAGGGACCGCCACGGTCATCGTGTGGGAGTCGAGGAACTCCAGAACCGTCGTTTCCACTCCCCCGATGGCCACGCGGCTGCCTTCCTCCAGGCCGGCGCCGGAGATGGTCACCAGGCTGCCTCCCGAGGTGGCCGCAACCGCAGGATCCAGGGCCGAAATCCGTGGCCCATGAGTGTTGTGGGGAGGGAGATTCCCAGGTCTCCACGCCGGGCCGTTGTCGGCGCCGGGGCCGTGGCTGAGGTTGGCCTGGTGCGACCCGTCGGCGTTCATCGCCATGATCTCCGGTGCGCCGTAGCGGTCGCTGGTGAACGTTATCCGGGCGCCATCCGGGGACCACGCCGGCCAGTAGTCATTGAAGACGTCTCCGGTGAGCTGTTCCGGGTTCGCACCGTCAGCGTCCATCACGTAGACGGCGCGGCGGCCGGTGCGACTGGAGGAAAAAGCAATTTTGGAACCGTCGGGCGACCAGGCGGGAAATCCGTCGGAGGTGGCGTTCCTGGTCAGCCGGACCTGGTTGGAGCCGTCGGCGTCCATTACGTAGATTTCCAAGTTCCCGTCGCGGCGGGAGTTGAACACGATGCGCCGCCCGTCCGGTGACCAGGCGGGGGACGAGTCGTAACCCGGGTCGCCGGTCAGGTTGGTCGGGTTGGAGCCGTCGGCGTCCATCACGTAGATCTCGCGGTCGCCGTCGCGCCCGGAGGACCAGGCGATCCGGTCGCCGTCGGGCGACCAGGCCGGGAGCGCGTTGTCCGGGCCGTTGTCCCTGGTTAGCCGACGCACGCGGGAGCCGTCGGCGTTCATCACGTATATCTCGGGGCTGCCGTCACGGTCGGACACGAAGGCGATCTTTTTGCCGTCGGGTGACCAGGCTGGCATATCGTCGTACCCGGAGTTGTTGGTGAGCCGTTTCAGGTCGGAGCCGTCCGGCAGCATCGAGTAGATCTCAAAGTCGCCGTCCCGGTCGGACGTGAAAACGATGCGGGAATCGGAGTTGTCCATGAAGAACGGGCCGACGAACAGCAGGCCCACGCCTCCGACCATGCTCAGGCTCCACGTGCCGGCGGCAAAGGCGGCCACGGCCTTCTTGGGCATCACCCTGGCCAGTCCCCAAAGGGTGAAGGGTCCGGCCGCCGCCGCGCCGAACAGGAGCGCCGCCGCCGGCGCCGCGCCCATGCCCACCAGCATCAGCACGGCCACCAGCGGGATCTCGAAAAGCAGGGGCACGTTGATGAGGATGCCCAGGGTCGCGGCAACGGCGATGCCCGAAACGTCGTCGCCCAGGTAGGTGGCAACGGTCTGCGGCGTGATCCACTGGATCACCAGGCCCCCGGCGAACCCGGCCAGGATCATGGCCGGTCCCAGACGCCACAGGTAGCTCAGGCTGGATTTTGCCCAGTCCTTCAGGCCGGTGCGGATGGTTTCCCGCCACGTGGCCAGCTCCGGGAGCGGCCCTTCCGCTCGGCCGAACCTGAAGGCGTCGCTGAAACTCAGTTGCCGCCGCAGCAGGAGAGCCACCAGCGGCCCCAGCAACAGGACGCCGACCACGCTCACCGCGATCCGCGTGCTGGCCAGCATGGGCGTGAAAACCAGCGCGGCCATCACCAGCGCCGGCAGGTTCAGCGTGGACGACCCCTGGGTAATAGCGATGGCGGTTTCCACCGGGGCGCCGCGCCGCCGGAACGCCGAGGCGATAGGCACGATGCACGCGGAACAGAGGTTCATCGACGAACCTACCGCGAATCCGCGCAACACGCCCTTAAAGCCGCCGCCCGTGAGACCCGAGCCTCCACTTCTGGGAAACAGGAACACTTCCGTTATGCCCGCGGCGAGGAACGCGAAAATCATCCCCACTGTTACCAGCTTCAGGTAGCTGGTGGAGAAGTCCCACCACCGTTCGAAGAAACCCGTCTCCGGTTCCCTGTTGATGCAAAATCCCTGGAAGCACTCGGCCTGGGGAGCGTTGACGCCGGCCAGGTCCGCCTCAACCGTGTCCAGCTTGGGGATCCGGTTGAACGCCAGGAACAGCGAGAGAATCACGGCCAACAGCAGAATGCCGATGACCCGCTTCTTTTTCAGCGCCGTATCAAACATCGGCAGTCGCTCGTGGGAAATATTGCCTCGGCGCATGGGCCGGGAAGTGGTGCAAGTCGGAGGATGGCAGACAGATAGTACCGGAGTACGCCGGGATGCGCGGATGTTATGCGCGGCGCAAAATGCCGTCAATGCTGACGCCCACCCACTTCCTCCGAGCTGTCATTGCGAGCGCAGCGTGGCAATCTCGTTGAGGTGAGGAATGCTACCGCGGGAACGAGATCGCTACGTGGTTCGACAAGATCACCATGAGCGGCTGCGCTCCTCCCGATGACAAAGCGGGTACGCATGAGCGCGCGGTTCGTTGACTCTCGTTAAACGGCGGTGCTACGGTGAGCCACCCTACGAACCGGAGCGGAAATGCGCCGGATTGACTACCGCTGGATCATCCTCGGCGCGGGGTTCACGATCCTTTTCTTCAACGGCGGTTCGCGCTCGGCCCTGGGCCTCATGCTGAAGCCCATGGTCGATGAACTCATGTGGTCTCGCTCAGTGCTGTCGCTGGGCGTCACGGCGTACATGCTGGTTTCCGCCGCGGCCATGCCCTTTGTCGGCCGCCTCGCGGATCGCTACGACCTCCGCTGGATCATGGGTATCGGAGCCGTGGTGGGCGCCGTCGGCCTGGCCCTGATGAGCGTCATATCCTCGCCGTGGCAGCTGTTCCTGGTGTATGGGGTGGTCTTCGCGCTGGGGAATGCCGGCATGTCCAATCCCATCGTCAGCGTCATGATCGTCCGGTGGTTCCCCAACCGGCGCGGCGTGGCCAACAGCGTGGCGGTCTCCGGCAACGCAATCGGCCAACTGGTGATCGTCGGATCGCTGGCCCAGTCGCTGGTGCGGTTCGGCTGGCGCCCTTCCTACGCGGGATTGGGATTAGCCAACCTCGTGCTGCTGGCGCCGATTGTGATGGCGGCGGTGCGATCCGCTCGGCCGGCTCCTACAAACTCGGCAGCGCCGCTCACCAGCGCGTCGGCGGGACGGGATGCTGAACCGGCCAGGGAAGGCCCGCTGCTCACGTCGGTTCAGTTCTGGCTGCTTCTGGTGGTGTATGCCATCTGCGGCTTCCAGGACTTCTTCGTGCAGACCCACGTGGTAGCGTTCGCCCTGGACATGGGAATAGGAACCGTGGTCGCGGGATACCTGCTGGCGCTCATGGGAGTGATGGGCCTTTTGGGAGTAATCGCCTCGGGCTATCTCGCCGACAAACTGGGCCCCGGCCGCCCGACGCTGCTCTGTTTCGTAATGCGGATCGGGATTTTCTTGCTGGTCATCTTAAACCAGGACAAGCCGTCAGTGATGATCTTCGCGCTGCTGTACGGCTTCACCTTCCTCATGACCGCCCCGCTGACGGTCATGTTCTCTGGCAACATTTTCGGCGCCACCCGGTTGGGAAGGGTCAGCGGAACCATCTCCGGCGTGCACCAGGTCAGCGGCGGCCTGGGCGCCCTGGCCGGCGCCCTGGCGTTCGACATCTGGGGCAGTTACGACCGGGCCTTCCTGCTGATGCTTGCCCTGTCGATAATCGCCACGGTAGGGACCCTGCTGGTTCGGGACAAGGAGGCCAGGGGCGCGCCGCAGCACGGAATGATCTGCTGCTAGGAGCGCACGACGTGCCGCCAAATGGACTCCCTAATCGACAAAGCGCGGCATCACCCTGGTGGCGAAATTCTCCAGGTTGCGCAGGATCTGGCGCTGCGACAGGCCGGAATGCGCGAACTCCACGAGCAGGTAGTCCAGGTTGCACACCTCTCGCAGTTCCTGGATCCTCTCGGCGACATGATCCGGAGCGCCCACCAGTAACGTGCGGGGCTCCAGAAAGTCCCAGTCCAGTTTGACCCCTGGATCGAGCTCTTCGCCGGGGTTGGTGAACACCTGCCGTCCGCGGAACGGGTCATTGAATATGAAGGCCGACATGATGGCGGATTCGGCATCCCTTCTGGCTTCTTCCATGGACGATGCAACGTAGGTGGAGCGCATGACCGCCTGGTCTTCGCCCAATTGGTACGGGCGACCCTCCCGGCTGGACCGCGCCTCGGCGTAGATTTCCATGCGCTGCCGGATCCGCTGCGGAGGCGGCTGCCAGTAGCATGCTTTGAGCCCCATCTGGGCAGCGGTGGTCACCGACCGGTCGGTGGACACCGTCATCCACAGCGGCGGGTGTGGCTTCTGGTAGGGTCGCGGGGTCACGCGCAGCCTGGTTACGCGCTCACCTTCCTGCCACGCGGGATCGGCGGCAACCGAAGGGTGGGAGAACACGGTGTCGGGAGCAGGGAAGGTGTAGTTGACCCCGTGGTGGTCGAAAAACTGGTCGGCCCAGATCTTGCGAACGATCTCCACGGTTTCCTGAAATAGCTCCCGGTTCTCGGCGTCCTTGCGCGGGTCGGCGTTGGGATGGAACTGGGGTCCCTCGTAGGGCCAGATGCCGCGGCCGAAACCCACTTCCAGGCGGCCGCCGGACATGTTGTCCAGCATGGCCAGGTCCTCGGCCAGCCGTATCGGATGCCACCACGTGGCGATGTTTGCCATCTGGCCGATGCGGATCCTGGAAGTGCGGGCGGCCAGGTCCGCGCCCAGCAGGATCGGATTGGGCAAATCACCCACGCCGAGGGGGGTGAAGTGATGTTCGCCCAGCCAGATGGCCTCGAACCCGAGCTCCTCCGCCAGGATTGCCTGCTGGCGCAGGTTGTCGAGAAAGCTCGCCGCGTCGGAGGCTTCGCCGGCGGAAGCCGCGACGGTGGTGAATGCTGCGAAGCGCATGTTGTACCTGCGTGGCGCGTTCGCGCGCAATAAAGCAGGGGCGAATGACTATTCCCCCACTTTCATAGACAATGCGGTAAGTGCAACACGCTCACTTGCTAGGATCGCAGAACCGGACTGGGAAAGCCGCGCCCTTCTTCCGATAACGCGCGGGTACGCGCTTACCGACATAGTAATTCCAAACCCCCTCTTCGGCTTCTTCCCCAACGAACCCCCGCCTGCTAGGCATGTCATCGTTCAACAATTCCGGAAAGTTTTCTTTGGTTGCTTCAATCCAAGGAGGTCAGCTAGCGGCTGGTCGCCGTTTATTCGGCTTCAATGTCAGTTCCGCCGAGCAGAAACTCTTCAACCTCCGGGGTCAAGGGCAGCGTTACGACGCCGGTTGCTTCGTCGCGCACGCCAAAGCGCTGCCGGGCCTCGGCCATGCGATCGCTTTGGAGGCGCTGCCATTCACGCAGTCCTTCACGCAACCCCTCACGCAGTCCTTCGTCGCGGGCTTTTGCCAGCGCCCGCTCCCGTGCCACTCTTCTGATTTCCTGCTTCGTCTCAAACATTCTTCGCACCTCGTCAAACAGGCCGGCCAGCGGTATCACAAACGCCCAGTACAGCTTTGTTACCGCAGTTGCGAAATACCGGTACGGCCAAACCTCTGAACCGCCAAATACCTCCAGAATCGCCACGCTGGCGACACCTACCAGTGTAAATCCGACAATTAGCCACCAGATACCCCGGTTGGGAAGTTCCCCGGATAGTTCCGATGCTCTCATGGTAGCGAAATGCGCCGGCCTACCTGTCGATCAGGCAGGCAATCACCTGGGCCGCCGCCGTGGCCGCCCGCTCGGATAGCTCGGCGTCGGTCAGGGTGCCGATGGGGTGTTCGACGATCGCGAGGCCGTAGTCCGGGTCGCCGCGCATGCGGGACATGGCGTGGGCCTGGCTCACGAAGGGCCGGGTGGTCAACACGGTGGACGGGATCCCCAGCAGCTCGGTTTCCATTGCGTCGTGCACACTGCACGCGGTGCAGGACCCTCATTCCGCCGTGGCGTGAATTGCCACGTCAATGCTCTTTGCGGTGCGTTGCAGGTCCTCGATGCGCGCCGGCCATTGCCATCCGCCCTTGTTGTGCTCCACGGTGCCGGCGATGTCGTACCGCTCGCCGATGATGGCGGCGATACGGCGCAGCAGGTCCTCGGAGTGCGGCTTGTTGTTGGCGAACAGCCCGATCACCTTGCCGTCCAGGGTCGCCGGACGCTGCGCCAACCTCGACGGCGCCGGCGGGGAGTCGTCACGCGGGTCCAGCGTGACGATGGGCGAGCCTTGCGTTGTCATAACCTAAACCTCCGTAACAGTTTCCCAGAAGACTCCTTGTTGCGATGGCTCTATGCCGTGCTGCCGCAAAATGGCGTCAACGAAAGGCTTGAGCGCTCCCTGGGCGCCAATTATGTGCATCCCCCCTGCCAATGCTCCCGCGCTGCCGGGGTCCTGGTCATAAAACATCGCCACACCGTTGGCTATGGAATCTCCAAAGGCGGTATCATCGCCATTGGTGATGAACAGCACGTCCGCATCCGCGTCATAGGTTACCGTGATATTTGGCAGGTCAGACTCCGATTTCACTGGTTTTGCGGCCATGGTCGTCCTCCAAATCGGTCTTCCACGGTCTTCCAAATGATGGTCGAAATGGGCGGTTACGAGCTGCCCCTGCGGGTTGAGTATCACCTTGATCCATTGTGATGCGCTCGCTACCCGGCCGGCAAGGACGCGGGAACTCCGGCCTCGAGCATCGGTTTCAGTCCATTCGTCATAGGGGTACTCGATGATACGCATGATCCATTCGGGAAGCACTTCGGGATGTCGTTCAAACACGTCCTTCGCGTGGTCGGTTTTGGGTAGCCGGTCAAAGGCTTGTCGCAATCGGGCATTTTCGTCAGGATGCTGCCGCCGCATTGTACTCTAACCCGGTACTGCCACCTGGCGGATGACCGAGCGACTGGAACCCCAGGTGCCGATGAGGCTCACGAAAGCGCCGGCCATGCCGCCGCCGGGGAGCACCGTGATCCGGTCGGCTTCCGGAACCACCGGGACCAGCCGGTCGTGGTCCAGTTCGTGTCCCATCCGCTTCCAGCGCATCCATTCGGACACGGGCAGCCTCGCCTTGTCGTGCAGGAATTCGGCCACCTGTTGACGCGACCAGCCGGCCGCCGCCACGTACTGCATGGCCTCCGGGCTGATAACGCAAATCACTTCTGGCATACCCGGGCCATAGGCCAGCATGGAGTGGGCCACGGTGGTCAGGAAGTCGGCAGGATTCCGGTGGCTGTGCAGAGTTACCTGCAAGGGCGCGAGCGTGGCGAAGGCTTGCACTATCGTGGCGTCGTCGCCGTAGCCGAGTTCCGCTGCCAGCGAGGGCCAGGGGCTGATGGCCAGGTTCTCCGGGAAGCTGAAGGTGATCTTGCCGGCGTGTCCGAAGGTGCTGTTGTCCATCACCACCGGAACCGAGCCGTAGAAGTTGGACTTGAACAGGTTCACCGCCCGTCCGATGGCGGCGTTGGCCCGGCTGCCGTTGCCCATTATCTCCACGCCGGCGTTCATGCCGATGGCCTCGGCGTAAGGCCCGCTGACCACGGTGAGGACGGTCGCCCCGTTGGTGGACGTGCTGCTGGCGTGGAGGTTGAAGCTGCGCTCCGTGATCGCTGACAGCGCCGCCATGACCACGGGAAAATGCTCCGGCAGGCAGCCGGCCATCACCGCGTTGACCGCCGCCTTGCCGGCCGTAAACCGCTTCTGCCGGATGATCTCCGTTCCCAGGTTGTGGTCGGCGTCCACGCCGGCGTAGTCCAGCATGGCCTGCACCCGCTCCTGGCTAGGCGGGACAATGGGCAGGCCGTCAGTGAGCCCATTGGCGAAATAGTACTCCTGGGCGTCGTTCCAGTCGGCGAAGCTGAGGGTCGTCATGTGCCTGTCCTCATCATGGGATTGTTCCCTTTGCGATAGTCAGGTGCTTTCATAGGCAAGGGCATAACGACATCACGATCAAGCAAACGTGATGCTATTCGTGGCCGTGATGCCTCAATGTCACCAAAACCCAACGAGGTAGTTATGATGGTAGGCAACCGCTCTTCGTACCGGTAGTTTATGATTTGGAACAATTTATCCTCGGCGAACGGGGTGCTGCGTTCGGCCCCAAAGTCATCCAGGACCAACAAGTCGGTGGTTTTGACCTGATCCAACAGGTGATCGGGCAATGTCGGATTATCAGGCGCGTAAGCAGACCGTAATTGGTCCAGCAGATCGGAAACTGTAGCAAAGAAAATGGTATCCCCTATCTTTTCGCGCTCTAAGGCTGCGGCAACAGCTAGGTGAGTTTTACCGACGCCTACCGGCCCAGTCAATAGTTTCCATTCCCTACGGCGGTGATCATATACCTGACGACGTTGGTCCCGCTTGTCCGGGTTTAAACTGTCTCCAGTGGGATCGATCAAGATATCCTTTTCGTCCCCCATGAACTCGTTCCTCTCCAAACGGCCCCACAGTGTTATGTTCGTATGAGCGAAATTGAGGCTGCCACGGTCCCCTTCGTCTAAACCGCCTCGGCCATCCGGGTTGAACGATGTGATTGTCATGCGATTTCGCATATTGTTCGGTATCGAACCGAAAGCATACCTTCGACCCGGGTCTGCTCGCTTCAGAAAACATGTCCGGGCAAATCCATCTGCGGTTTCTAAACGACTGCGCAAAAATTCTTCAAGGTGGCCGAATTCTCCCCGCACCGTGATCACAGTTGACAAACGTGATGCGTGACGGTAAGCCAATAGCTGTAGCAACCTATCGTGTCCCCAAGGAGACGAGGGACGTGCGGGTAGGTCGTCCAGAACGAGAAGTTCCGCCTCCCGTACTTGACTGTAAAGGTCTATGAAGCTGTCTTCAGCGTCTGCATCAAATCCGCCTCGCAGATAATCCAGTAGGTCAGCCGCAGTAACGAACAGAGCTGCCTTCTCCAACTCAATTTGCCGATTGACGATAGCCGCTGCCAACCACGTTTTGCCGGTACCACTTGGCCCGGTGAAAGTAATCCAGCCGTCGGGCTCGTCGGCATAGTCTTGTGCAGCCTTGAATGCGCTATCAAATGCTGCGCGATCAGCAGGTGCGTCGATAAACTGTTCGGGCCGACTAGATGTGAACGTGCACCGTCGCAAAGGACCCAGATTACTGTAACGCTCTAGGGCTTCGATGCGCGTGCCTTTGTCGACGCGTGAATCCTGGCATCTGCATGGGATCGGTTGACCGAAATCTGAGTGCCCTAATGGTACTCGTCTTGTCACCCACCCGACGCCTGCGCAGATGTCACAGGATGCACTACGGTCGGATGTCGTCGGTCTCCCAGGGTAACCGTCCGTATCGCTCACGGTATTCGTCCAAGACTGTCTTGCGGCTATCCGCCTCAGAATCGCCCCCAAACTTTCCATGCTCATGGCGCCCTTCCCTTCTCCATCGACGAAGGATGGAACTTATGTATCCCCAACTCCGTGCATTGCGGTCAACGGCTTCGGCAAATGCGTCTTCGATCCATGAGAGCGGGTACTCCTCTTCCGCCGCCCTCAGCTGCTCTGCGACGCTGTGATTCAAGATGTCAATGTGCTGCTCGTATAACGCGAATATGTTAGCACGCGGCTCGGCGGTTGTCGG
>DAOUHZ010000095.1:0-23409 GCA_034428455.1 Dehalococcoidia bacterium | reverse complement strand
GAAAGGGTCCCGCCCGCCCGCAAAAACCACACGCCCCTATCCTGCGGGACCAGATCGGCGGCCGCGACCGCCAAGGCGCCGCTGACGGCGACCACCGAGCCAGGAACGATTTCGGCGGCGGCACGTCGCGCCACGCTGTGCATATCAAGTCTGTCAAGGGTCATGGCGGGCTATCCGATGGGCGTCGAGATTGCTTGGACGATACGGTTCACAAAGATGCCCGGCGTGATCACCCGTTCCGGGTCAATGCCGCCCGGTTCGACGACCTGGCCGACCTCGGCAATGGCGACGCGGGCGGCGGAGACGACAGCGGAGTTCCACCCTCTCTGAGCGCCGGCGTACACCAGATTGCCCACACCATCGGCATGAGAGGCCCGGATCAAGGCGAAATCTCCGCGCAGTGGAGGCTCATACACACACTCGATCCCATTGACCACCCGGGTCTCCTTCCCCTCGGCGAATCGAGTGCCGATTCCAACGGGCAGGAACACGCCGCCAATTCCGGCGCCGGCAGAGCGCATGCGTTCCGCCAACGTGCCCCACGGAACCACTTCGACCGCCAACTTGCCGGAACTCCAAAGGTTCTGGATCACATCCTCCTTGCCCGAACCAAATGGCGCGGGTGAAATTATCTTGGATATGCAGCCGGCGGCCACCAGGCGGTGCAGATCCTCGGCTCCGTAATAGGTCGAGTCGCAGACGCAGGTGATATCCCGGACGTTCCTGGCAGCTAGCGCGGATAGCAACCCAGCAGGAGCGTTATCGCCGGAAACGCCGCCGAGTAGTACAGTTGCACCGTCGTGGATATCGGCCACTGCGGCGGCGGCACTGTCGTATAATTTGCTGAATGCCATGATCGGGTTCCGAAAGCGATCGCCATTTTAGCCCAATCCGCCGGGCTGATAAAGCGACACATCCCTGCCCAATCTCACCAGGATTCCGGCTGAACTAATGCCCTATCAGACCATCAAGTGCGAGAGGACCGAGTTTCAGGCGACGCTCACTTTGCCGCGCGTGGACTGTGGAGTCACCATCGGCGAAACAGCGGCCGAAGAACTGGCGGACTGTTGCCGCGAGTTGGCGCTGGCTGATGAATTGAGATTGGTGACGATCACCGGCGAAGGGAGCGGGTTCGCGACAGGCCGCGAGAATCTGCCCTGCGATTTGCTGGCCGCTGACCTTGCGGAACGAATGGCGTGGTTCAAAAGAATGAGTGCGGCCAGCACTGTGGCCGGGCTGCCCATGCCGGTTCTGGCGATCCTGAACGGCGACGCCGTTGCTCACGGGTTGGAGATCGCCCTGGCCGCCGACTTGCGGATTGCGGTGGACACCGCGCGCCTGGGGGCCGGCCTGCCCGCGCGGGACGGTTTTCCGTTCGACGGTATGACGCAGCGCCTGCCCCGCCTGGTCGGGCCGGCGCTGGCGCGTGACATGCTGCTGACCGGGCGGACCCTGTCGGCCGCGGAGGCGCAGGATTTTGGGCTCGTGAACCGGGTGGCGTCGCGTCATGCGCTGGAGGAAACTGCGGACGAAATCGCGAGGCAAATCATCGCCGCGGCGCCCATTGCGACGCGATATGCGAAGGAAGCGGTGACTGCCTCCGGCGACTTATCGTTGGCCCAGGGACTGCGGCTGGAGGCCGATCTGAGCATCATCCTGCAAAGCACCGACGACCGGGCGGAGGGTCTGCGATCCTTTGCCGAAAAGCGGATGCCACATTTCACCGGACGCTGAGAGACCGTGAGGACATGACTGTACGATTGGACATACACACGCACGTGGGCGAGATGTTCGGGTTCCAGGAGCCCACGCCGGAAATCGCGGAAACCGTAATCACGCGCATCAAGGAAGCCGGGCTGGACGGCATCGCGGTCACCGACCACTGGCGGCGCGACTGGGGAGTGGCGCTGCACCGGGTGGTGGAGCAGCATTTTCCCAACGAGGTGATAATCATTCCCGGCCACGAAATCGACGTGCGGCCGGCGATCAGTCCATTCGACGAGTACCACTGTACCGAGCTTTATCTACCCAATGGCCGGCTGTTTCGCACCTACTGTCACCCCGGTTACTACACGCCCAACATCGTGATCGAAGAGGGGGTCCACGGGATTGAAGTTGCCAATCACCATCACGACTGGCACATTCGCCGTCCCAAAGTGGAACGGGTGGCCGAGGACCATGGTCTGCTGACGTTTTCGGTGAGCGACGCCAACGTGCTGTCCGAGATCGGAGCGCAAAGCACTGAAGTCGATCTGGACGAGATGATGCGGCGCGCGATTCCGCTGGACTAATGGCGTAGCAAAATGAGTGAGGCGTTTCGCACGATAGTCTTCGAAAAGGTGGGCCGTGTCGCCCACCTGGCGCTGAACCGTCCGGAACGACTGAACGCCTACTCGGTGGCGATGCGGGACGACTTTGCGGAGGCGCTGCACCTGGTAGCCGAGGACGACGAAATCGGCGCGCTGCTGATAACCGGGAAAGGCCGGGCCTTCTGCGCCGGCGCGGATCTGAGCGAGTTTGGCACTGCTCCGTCGCAGGTGATTGCGCGCAATGCCCGGTGGCAGCGCGACGTGTGGGGTCAGTTGCTCGGTCTCGACAAGCCGATAGTTGTGGCAGCGCACGGTTATTGCATCGGTTCGGGGGTGGAAATACTGCTGCTCGGCGATCTGCGCATCGCGGCGTCGGATACGGTGTTCGCCATGCCAGAGGTGCAACTTGGCATGATCCCGGCCGCCGGGGGAAGCCAAACGCTGCCGGCCAACGTGGGTCCATCCGTGGCTCTGGACCTGCTGTACACGGGGCGACGGTTCGGAGCAGCCGAGGCGATGGCCTACGGCGTGGTCAGCCGGGTTGTGGAGCCCGACGATTTGGAGACTACAGCGTGGCAAATTGTGCAGGAGCTGTCTGAGCTGCCGGCGGGTTTCGCCGCGGCGTTGAAGTCGGCGTGGAGTCCGGGAAGTGACATGCCGCTCGACGCCGGGCTGGCTTTGGAACAACGATTGGCCACCGCCGTGGCGGAGTAAAAGAGCGTAGATTAACGTCTGGAGAAAGGATGAACACGACCGAATTTCTCATGATCGCGTCGGCGATCGTTCCGGAGCGAACGGCCATCGTCTATGACGGTGACCACATCAGTTTCGAGATGCTGCAGGAGCGGGTCAACCGCCTGGCCAACGCGATGTCTGAGCTGGGGATAAGCCGGGGCGACCGGGTCGCCGCGATGCAGACCAACTGCCATCACCTGATCGAGCTTTACTTTGCGGCCGCGCAGTTGGACGCCATCTACGTGCCCATCAACTTCCGCGCCAAAGAGGACGAGCTGGCCATCATGCTGGGCATCGCACAGCCCGATTTGCTGTTCCTGGGCGAACGCTACCTGTCGCTGGTCCCGACGGACGGCTCGCTGCCCGCGGATCGCATCGTAATGCTGGACGCGCCGGCGACCAACGGCGGCTACGCCTACGACGACCTGCTGGCCAACGCTGACCCGGATCAACTCCACTTCCCGGAGGATGACGAGGACGCCACGACGGTCATCATGTTCACGTCGGGGACCACCAGCGTGCCCAAAGGCGCGCAACTGACCCACGACAGTTTCGCGACGTTCCTGCTCACGAACGTGGAACCTGCGGACCCGGACGTGGAGGAAACCAACCTGCTCACCGTGCCGATGTACCACGTGGCGGGCCTCCAGGCGGCCCTGGCGGCGGTGTTCGGAGGTCGGACGCTGGTGGTGATGCCCCAGTTCGACGCCGAAGGTTGGATGAGTTTAGTGGCGGAACATCGGGCAGATCGCGCGATGCTCGTGCCGACCATGCTGAAGATGGTGATGGATCATCCTGGATTCGAGAGCTTCGACTTGTCGTCGCTCAGCGTGATCACTTACGGCGCTGCGCCCATGCCGTTGCCGGTAATCCGACAAGCCCTGGACAAGTTTCCGGGTACCCGGTTCATCAACGCCTTCGGCCAGACCGAGACGGCATCCACCATTACCATGCTGCCGCCGGATGACCACAACCTGACCGGGACGGATGAGGAGGTGGAAGCGAAGCTGCGCCGGCTTACGTCCATTGGGAAGCCTCTGGACGACGTGGAGGTGATGATCGTCACGGAAGATGGCGATCCGGTGGAAGGAGGCGAAGTCGGCGAGATCGTGGCGCGTGGCCCCAGGATGATGACCGGCTACTGGGGTCAGGAGGATGCTACGCGGGACACGCTGAAGGGCGGTTGGCTCTACACCGGTGACCTGGCGTGGCAGGACGAGGACGGCTACATCTACCTGGCAGGGCGGGCGCGGGACTTCATCAAGCGCGGCGGGGAGATGATATCACCCGAAGAAGTGGAGCTGATCCTGGCTGATCATCCCGGAGTCGCTGAGTCAGCGGTAATCGGCGTGCCGGACCTGGATTGGGGCGAAGAAGTCAAGGCCGTGGTGGTGCCATCCGATCAGGCGGTTACCGAGCAGGACCTGATCGATTTCTGCCGGGACCGGCTGGCTGGGTTCAAGCGACCGCGATCGGTTGTGTTCGTGAACGAACTGCCGCGCAACGTGATGGGAAAGGTGCTGAAACGGGATCTGCGAGCAGCATTCGGTCAACCGATTTCGTAAATGTGAAAGAAAACGTCCTGACACTGGAGGGAACGGCATGGATATAGCAGTGATGGGCGCCGGCGGCGTGGGCGGATACTTTGGCGGCCTGTTGGCGCGGGCGGGTCACAACGTGACCTTCATCGCCCGTGGCCCGCATCTGGAGGCGATCCGGCGCGACGGCCTGCGGGTGGAAAGCGGCAACGACGGCATCTTCACGGTTCCCGGCAACGCGACTGATGATCCGGCATCGGTGGGCCATCAGGAGTTGGTGCTGTTCGCGGTGAAGATGTACGACAACGATGACGCGATCCAGGCCATCGGCCCGATGGTTGGGCCGAACACCATCGTGCTGACGCTGCAGAACGGCATCGACAACGGCGAGCGATTGGTGGAAGTGTATGGCGCTGAGCGGGTGATGATTGGTTCGGCGTACCTGGAAGGGCGAATCAGCGAACCCGGCGTGGTCACGCAGGGCGGGCCCGGGGCGGCGTCCTTCGGCGAGAGGACCATCGGGATTACCGAGCGCGGCGAGCGGCTGTACCGGGTGTTCAAGGACGCCGGCTGGCGGGTCGACCTGCTGGAAAACATGACCGGGATGCTGTGGAAGAAATTCGCGTATCTGTCAGGATCTGCTGGGGTCTGCGCGGCAAGTGGATGCGCCTATGGCGAGCTGAGGACCGTGCCGGAAACCAGGGCAGCCATCGAGTCGGCCATCGCGGAGGCGCTGGCCGTGGGCGAAGCGTCGGGCGCGCCCCTGGAGCCGGACTCGCTGGAATGGTCGATGAACGCGCTGGATAATTTCCCGGCAACCGGCATGGCGTCGCTGGCGAAAGACTTCGCTGAGGGCCGGCCGGTGGAGCTGGAGGGACTCACCGGCACGGTGATTCGCATGGGCAAGGAGTTCGGTGTAGCGACGCCGGTCACCGATGCCCTTTATGCTGTATTGAAGCCGCGGGCAAATCGCATCGAGGCGGAACTGGGTGGAGGTTGACACGCTCCGCACCCCCGTTGCGACTTGCGGTCGTTGCGTCGGGGCCTGGGTCGGAAAACGCCGGTTTCCCACCGGCGTTTTGTTTTTGGATCAGCTCAGGGATGTTGTTACGAAATACGTACTATCGTGATTATTTTCACATGGTTAAATGTGTAAATGCGTGTATTGACACCGATTCCGCTCATTGTTAGGCTTGCGCCCATTGAAGTCCGACAGCCGAGCAGAAAAACGACATTCGTTGCTACAGGGGGTAGGTATGCTGAACCGTGCATTGAATCGTCTCACCGGCCGGATACTCGTCGCGATGGCGATGATCATCGCTCTCACTGTGCTGGTGGCCTGCGGGGCTACGGCCCCCACTGAAAGCACCGCGCCGGCAAGTGATAGTCCCGTACCCGCACAACCTGCCGCAAGCACGTCGGGAGACTCGCCGGCGCCGACCGCAGTACCGGCCGAGGCCAGTGGATCGCCCCAGACCTCGGACCGGGGGAAATACGGCGGCATAGTTCCCATGCAGGACTATGCCTTCCCAAACTTGATCTTCCACCCTCACGAGTTCACCAACCAGGTCAAGAACATCTCCGGCATCTACAACGGGTTGCTGGAGTACGATTCGGAAACGGATGACCCCTACGACATCGTGGGAGACCTGGCGGAGAGTTGGGAATTGCAGCCGGACGGAGTTACCTTCGTTTTCCATCTTCACGAGAATGCGATGTGGCATGACGGCACCCCGGTTACCGCTGAGGATGTCGTGTACAGCATGGACAGCCTGGTGAACGCGGAAGCGAACCGGCCGCAAACGCTCATAATTGCGCCTTACTATAATGCCGGGAACGCGCGTGTCATCGACGAACACACGGTGGAAATCGTGACCAACAATCCGGCTCCCGATTTCGTCTCGATGATAGCCACCGACGCCTTCAAAATGATGTCCAAGGCATGGGGTGAATCCGGCGTTGACACCTCGAAATGGGAAAACGGCATGGGGTCGGGGCCATTCAAGCCCACCAAATTGGCTAAAGACGTCTCCATTGAACTGGAGCGCAACGAGAATTACTGGAAAGAGGGTCTGCCCTACACCGACGGCAGCATCCACTACTACATCGCCGACAAGGGTACGGCCATCGGTTCCTACCGGACCGGCCAGGTCCTGATGGCGACGTGGCCGGTGACCAATCTGAGCAACACTGAGATCCTGGAACTGCAAGAGTCCGAAGCCGAGACGGTGGATGTCTATCTGATCCCGAATACCAGCCTGCTGGGGACCCTGATAAACACGACCATTGAACCCTTCAACGACGTCAGGGTGAGGCGGGCGATGCACCTGGCGGTGGACCGAGCCGAGTTCCGCGAGATCTTCGGCGGCGGAATAGCGCCCATGGGAACTCCGTTCCCACCGGAAACTTGGTTCGGTCGCACCGAAGAAGTGGCCAGCCAAATGCCCGGGTTCCGTGCGGGACCCGATGGAGGGAAGCATCCCGGCGACATCGAGGAAGCCCGGCGGCTTCTGGCCGAAGCCGGCGTGCCCGAGGGGTTCGAAGTCAATATCATGGCGCGGACAGCGGTGGAATACGTCGACCTGGCCCAGTTGCTGGCCGACCAGTATCGTCGTCATCTCGGTTGGGAAGCCACCGTGCAGCCCATCGACAGCGCGACCGGGATAACACGATACAAGGATCAGGACTACCAGATCGCCGCCCAGGGCACGGCGCTGCTGGTGGGTGAGCCAGATCCGATCATCGGAAAGATCTTCATGCCCGGCGGCCTCTGGATCCAGTGGTCAGGATGGGAAGCTCCGCAGCAGTTCAAGGACTGGTTCGCTGCTCAGAGCCAGGAACTGGACCGCACCAAGCGGGCTGAAATCCTGCGTGAGATGGAAGATTACATACTCACCGAAGACCCCGGGCCCCTGCTGGTGTACTACTGGAGCTTCCGCGACCAGGTCGTGAACAAACAAATCAAGAACTTCCATATGCCGGCCAGTCTTTGGACCCAGCTCAAGCACGACCGCATCTGGTGCGATCCGACGTGCTGAAACCTGACGGCCGCAACGTTCTGACCAAGCGCTGACCCGAAATCACGCACCAGCCGCCTCGCATCGCCGCCGACAACTGAGGAGCCGCAATGAACACTTACGTCATAAAGCGATTCATGCTGTTCATACCGACGCTCCTTCTCGTCACCCTCATGGTGTTCGCGTTGATGCGGCTGGTGCCCGGGGACCCCGCCGAACTGCTGTTGATGGGGTTCGAGGGCGACGGGCAGTATTCGCAGCAGCAGCTGGACGATCTGCGGGCCAGGCTGGGCACCGACCGGCCGCTGGCCATCCAGTACCTGAGCTGGATCTGGGGGATGCTCCGCGGAGACTTCGGAGTGTCGATGTATTTCGACACTCCGATATCCGACGATCTGGCCGCCAAGCTGCCGATAACGCTTGAGCTGTCGGCCCTCGCGCTGTTGTTAGCGTTCGTGGTGGCAATCCCGCTTGGCGTGCTTTCGGCGGTTCGGCAGGACACGATTGCGGACTACGCGTCGCGGATCATCGCGATTGCCGGGGTGGCGATGCCGACCTTCTGGATCGGCATACTCGTGGTGTATTTCCTGGTGACCTGGTTTGACTGGTTACCGCCTCTGGGGTATGCCAACCTGTGGCAAGACCCCTGGACGAACTTGCAGCAGATGTTCTTCCCCGCGGTGGCGCTGGGGTTCTACAACATGGCGCTGGTTGCCCGCGTAACCCGCTCGTCGATGCTCGAGGTGTTTCGCGAGGACTACATCCGGACGGCACGATCCAAGGGTTTGCGTGAGGGGGCGGTGATCATCCGGCACGCGCTGAAGAATGCCTTCCTGCCGATCCTGACTATTTCGGGCTGGCAGGTGGGCAGGCTGATAGCGGGAACGGTGGTCATCGAGACGATTTTCCTGGTGCCCGGAATGGGTCGTCTGCTGGTGGACAGCATCCTGCACCGGGACTACACCATGATCCAGAGCATCGTGATGGTGATCGCGTTCATGGTGCTGGCGCTGAACCTGGTTGTCGACCTGCTTTACGCCTGGCTGGATCCGCGCATCCGCTACGAGTAGCCGGACGCCGTTCTGCCAACGAGATCGCGAACCCCCGGAAGGGAGAGGGAAATGGCCCAGCAAATAACCGGAGTTCTGGCCCCGACCGAACCGGCCGGCGCCGGGATGCGCCCCAAACGCACCCTTTGGGAGAACATTCTCAATTTCGGTCAGCGCAAGCCGCTGGGCGCCTTTGGCGCGGTGGTAGTGATAATTCTCGTTATCCTCGCGATATCGGCCCCGATTGTGGCCACGGACGATCCCAGGGAAACCAACGCCGCCTACCGGTTCAATCCCCCTAACTCGGAAACGTGGCTGGGTGGTGACCAGATCGGGCGCGACGTGTACAGCCGGCTGATCTACGGCACTCGGATCTCTCTGGTGGTGGGCCTGCTCAGCGTGTTCTTCGGAGTGACCATTGGCGCTTTCATCGGCATCGTCAGCGGCTACTTCGGCGGCATCACCGACTTGGTTGTGCAGCGAATCATGGACGCGATGATGTCATTCCCGGCGTTGATCCTGGCGTTGGCGATCATGGCGATCCTTGGGGCGTCGGTGACCAACGTGGTCATTGCATTGAGCGCGGTGTTCATACCGGGGGCGGCGCGTACCATCCGGTCCCAGGCGCTGAGCATCAAGGAAGTGGACTACGTGCTGGCGGCGCGGGCGGTGGGCGCCGGCGACTGGCGCATCATTTTGCGACACATGGCGCCGAACTGCGCCGCCACGTTCATCGTGCTGGCCAGCATCTCGCTGGGCTGGGCAATCGTGGTGGAGGCGTCGCTGAGCTTCCTGGGCGTCGGGATCCCGCCGGACGTTCCGTCGTGGGGCGGGATGCTGAACGGCGTGGCGCAGAACTCGCTGGACGTGGCGCCGTGGCTGGGAGTGTTCCCGGGCTTGGCCATCGCCATCACCGTGTTCGCCGTCAACCTGCTGGGCGACGCGCTGCGGGACGTGCTGGACCCGAGAATGCGCGGGGCGAACTAAACCAAATCGCCGGCGCTGCGATGCGAAAAAGTGGGGAGGGCTCACAACCCTCCCCATTTTACGTGCGGGTACGTCTAGGATTCCGGGTAGGTGAGTTTCATCAGGACGTGGCGGCGATTCTTCGTGTAGGGGCGCACGTGCTCGGGCCAGCGGCCGGCGTCGACGGCCTCGGCCCACTCCGGGCTGGTCAGCACTTCGGGGCTCTCGATCTGGTATACCGCGTGGTGCTTGGGCGTGCCGGGGATCTCAATTTCCTGGATCTGCCCGCCCATGGCCATGAGGAGGCGATGAGTTTCGTAGCGGGTGACGCCCACCACCCCGGGCGTTTCGTTGAGCAGCGGGCAGTGCTCGGTATTGTAGACTTCGTTGAATAGCGCTTCGCGGTCGGGGTCGATGTCCATGCTGGCGATGAACAGGTACTTGGAATGCAAGTCGGCCATGGTGGTACCTCCGGCGGGTTCAGTGTGAGTGGTGCAGCATCTGGGCGGCCAACGTCCAGTCGGAGCGCGCGGCGTTCATGTCGCCCAGGTTTGAGTGGGCTTTGCCGCGAGCGACATAGGCCTCGGCGTAGCGGTCGTTGAGCCGGATGGCGGCGTCAAACTCGGCCACGGCGGCGTGGTTGTCACCAGAGTCCCGCAGGGCCAGGCCGCGCCAATAGTGGGCGGATGGATCGTCCGGTTCGAGTAGAAGCGCCCGCCCCAGGTCTTCGGTTGCCCCGGCCAGAGAGCCAAGCTTGTAACGGGCGATGCCACGTGTTCGCCACGCTCGGGGCTGAGAGTCGTCGAGTTCAAGCGCCCGGCAGGCGTTCGATTGAGCGGCCAGCCATTCGGATTGACCTAAGTGGATTGCGCTGCTTTCGAGCCATGCCTCAGCGAGATTTGGCTCCAGCGCGATGGCCGCGTTCAACTCAGCCAGGGCCGCTTCGGTGCGCCCTAATGCCGACAAGGCCCGGCCGCGCAATAGTCGGACCGCGGGATTATCGGGCGTAGCCAGGAAGGCCAGATCGAGATCGGCGAGAGCGGCGCTTGGGTTGCCGTGGCGCAACTGGCTCTCGGCTGCGTGAACGTGTTGGTCCACGGGTGGGGAGAGGTCGCGGTTGGCGCGGCGCATAGTTGGGGGCTCAGGTATGGCAAGGGGCGACCCGGTAGGGCCGCCCCATAACTGCTGTGACGGTGGATCAGAAAGCGCGGCGGTGAGAGTAGTTGATCTCCGCGTTGGTGATGAACTCGAGGAGAACCGCGTTCCCGTTCTCGTTCTGTTGGCGGGCCCGCTGGAACGCCGGGATGATCTCGTCGGGGTCGGTGACCCGTTCAGCGTAGCCGCCCATGGCACGGCCCATGTCGGCGTAATTGCCGCCCAGGTCCCGGGTGCTGTAGAGCTCGTGGGAACGCTGCATGGCGTTGGTTTCCACTGCCATGGTGGAGTTGTTCAGGACGACCGTGGTGATGGGAACGTTGCTGCGCACGGCGGTCTCGAAGTCCAGGCCGACCATGCCGAATGCGGCGTCGCCCATGAAGTTGACGCACATCTTGTCCGGGTCGGCCAGCTTGGCTCCGATCACCAGGCCCAAGCCGGTACCGAGGCCGTGCGACTTCCCCCAGCCGAGGTAGGTGCGCGGGCCGCCGGAGCGGTAGAACGGGGTGATCTGGTCGCGGGGACTGCCGGAGTCGTGGGTAATGATGGCCTCGCTGGCGGGGACGGCCTTCTGGAAATCGGTGATGACGCGATAGGGGTTGACCAGTGGGCCGGCGTCGGTGGTCTTGTACTCCCACTCGGCGAGCCAGGCATCGCGCACGGATGCGATTTCGCCGGTCACCTCGGCGTTGTTCCGGCGGCTGTCGCCGACGATCTCACGGCAGGCTTCGATCATCTGGCGGAGGGCCAACTTGGCGTCGCCGATGACGGGGAACTGGACGTCGTAGTCCTTGTTGAGATCGCGGGGGTCGTTGGTGTTCTGGATCAGGGTCTTGCCGGCGGGCAGGTTCATGGACATGCCGTGCTTGGTGAAGCTGGAGCCGACGCCGAAGATGACGTCGGAGCGGCGCATGAAGTGGTACACGGTGCCGGACATCACGCCGGAGCCACTGCCCAGCGCCAGCGGGTGCAGTTCGGGGAAACCGCTCTTGCCCAGCAGCGTGCTCATGACCGGAACTGACAACAACTCCGCCAGTTCAACAAGTTCGTCGGTGGCCTCGGCGTACATAACGCCCTGGCCGGCGTGAATCACCGGGTAGGTGGCGGAGCACAGGGCGCGAGCCGCGGCTTCCACATCGGCAGGGTCGGCCTGGGAAGCGGAACGGCGGACGTTGCCACCCCAGTAGAAAGCTTCCTCGGACACTTCCTCCAGGGCCACGTCGGCCGGGATTTCGACCATGGACGGGCCGGGCCGGCCGGTGTACAGCGCGTTGACGGCGCGGCGCATGACCTGGCTGGTACTTCCGGATAGGTTCAGGCGCTCCAAATGCTTGGTAACGCTGGCGAAACTCTCGATGGAGTCGAACATGGGGAAGACCTCCTGCCGCTCACGCGGGTGGCCGAGAGGCAGCAGAAGGATCGGAACTGAATCTGAGAAAGCGGTGGCCACGCCAGAGTAGGCGTTCTCGGCGCCGGGGCCGTACTGCATGGCGAAGACGCCGGGGGGCCGCCCGTTGGTGATACGGCTGTAGCCGTCGGCGATGCCGACGCCGACCCGCTCCTGGCGACAGATAATGGGCCGGATACCGGCGGCGGCGCAGGCTTCTATCACGGGTGTGGTGGGGAAGCAGGACAGGTACTGGACACCCTCCCGCTTGAGAATTTCGGCGATGGCATCAATGGTTTGCACGGTGTTACCTCTGCGTGGTGGTGTAATGGGATTGGGGGTTGGGCCGGCGCCCCGGCTGATAGCAGGGCTATTCGACTTCCATTTCCGAGCCGACCATGCCGGACCAAAAGCTGGACACGGGCAGGGAAACATCGGGAAAGGCGCGGGGGCTGACGGTATCGCTGGCTTGGAAACGGCGAACAGTCAGGTATTCTTCGCCGGACGGCTCCGTATGGACGTATAGCGCGTATTCCCTGAGATTGACGATCCAGAGCTCGGGGATGCCAGCGGCTGCGTATGCGGCCAACTTTTCACGTCGGTCATAGTTCAATGAACTGGCAGAGACCTCTACTATAAACAGCACATCCTCTGGAGTGGCGGGAGACAAGTGGTAGTCCGGGCGTTGGCGGAGAATAGCTAAATCGGGCTGGGGCTCGCTGCGCGGGTTGATCCGGACAGAACCCTGGACCCTTATGCGCGCTCTGCCACGGAAGGAGGCAAACATCAGATCACTGACGCAATCGGTCGAGTCATTGTGCGCGTTACCGATAGGGGCCATTTCGACGATCTCTCCGTTCAGAAGCTCGATGGGCTCGTATTCGGATAGGATGCCGGCCATACCCATAGATTGGTACTGGTCCGCGGTGAACCGATAGCTGCCGTTCAGGACGGTTTCACGGTCCGGCGGGCTCAAGATTCCCGCGGCGACCATGGCGCGGAACTCGGCGGAACAGAAGGTCCGGAGATCGTAGGTGCGTTCTACTGCGGTGGTCATGACAGTATGGTCGGGAGTTGATCCGGCGTGTGGGCGAATTGTAGCACCCCGCTAATGCGGGGCAGGCGCTGCTGCGAGTATATCACCCGTCCCATAAAAGGCCGTCCGGTCCGCAGGTACACGGGCGGTAACGGGGTTTAAGCGGGTTGCGTCCGGCACCATCCCGACTCCGGGTGGCCTTGCGGCTCCGGTTTCGATTGTGTGGCAGGGGCAATGGGGCTAGAATGACTGCCGAACTCGTTGGGGGGATTGATTTTGAGCAGCGGAGCCCTGGCCGGCGTTAAGGTAGTTGATCTGACGCATCACATCGCCGGCCCTTACGCCACCAAGCTGTTGGCCGATTTTGGGGCCGACGTACTGAAGATCGAACGGCCCGGCGGCGACCCGGCGAGGCGACTGCCGCCGTTCTACCACGACGAGCCGGACTCGGGGAAAAGCCTGCCGTTTCTCTACCTGAACACCAACAAGCGCAGCATCACGCTGAACCTCAAATCCGAGACTGGCAGGTCGGTCCTGATGGATCTGCTGGCGGACGCAGATGCGCTGGTGGAGAACTCCGCGCCGCGGGTGATGCCGTCCCTGGGGCTCGACGCAGACACACTGCGCCGGCACAACTCAAAGCTGGTGGTCGCCTCGGTCTCAAACTTCGGGCAGTCGGGACCGTGGCGCGATTATCGGGCGACCGAGATCGTCGAGTACGCGCTGGGCGGGCTGATGTACATCTTCGGCGCGTACGACCGGGAACCGCTGAAACACGCGCTGCACCAGGCCCAGTTCAAGGCCGGCACGAACTTGGCCTCGGCGACGCTGATGGCTCTGTACCACCAGCGGCTCACCGGGAAAGGGCAAAACGTGGACGTGTCGATACAAGAAAGCATCGCGTCGGCGCTGAGGGACGTGACCAACAACTACACCTACACCGGCGCGGTTCGCCGCAGACAGCCCAACCACACGGGCGACCTGACCCGCCTGCGCGCCGTGTCAGATGGGTACGTGCTGCCCAATCCCGGGATGGGCGCGACCCTGGACTGGAAGGTGCTGGTGGACTTTCTGGAAGCGCCGGAACTGGACGACGAGCGATTCGACAACGCGTCGGCTCGGCTGGAAAACGCCGAGGCACTGGGCGATATCCTGGACCAGATCTTCGCAACCAAGGTCAAGCAGGAGATATTCTACGCGGCGCACCAGAAGCGGTTCATTTACGGCGTGATTGACTCACCGGAAGAAACGGTGGACAACCCGCAGATACAGGCTCGGGGCTACTACGTGTCCGTGGAACATCCTGAGCTGGGCGAGATCACGTTCCCGGGCGCTCCGTTCCTGATGTCAGGTTCGCCGTGGGAGGTTCGGGAGGCCGCGCCCCGGCTGGGCGAGCACAACGCGGAAGTGCTGGGAAACATGGGGTACGGCGCGCAGGAACTGGCCTGGCTGCGGGCTTCGGAGGTGATCTGATATGGCCGGTCCGTTGGAAGGGGTCCGCATCGTGGAGATGGGCCAACTCATCGCGATACCGTCGGCGATGAAGTGGATGGCCGACATGGGCGCGCAGGTCATACGCCTGGAGTCGGTGCAGCGACTGGAGAGCTACCGGACGGACTCGCTGTACCACAACGACGTCGACGGAGAGTTCTGGAACCGGGGCGCCAACTTCTACGAGCAGAACCGGAACAAGCTGGGACTAACGCTGGACCTGAGCCGGGACGAGGGTAGGGAAGTGCTGCGCGACCTGATCGCGGTCACCGACGTGTTCGCGGAGAACTTCACGCCGCGGGTCATAAAGAATTTCGGGCTGGAATACGATAACCTGCGCAAAATCCGTCCGGACATAATCATGGTCTCGTCGACGGGCTATGGGTTCGATGGCCCCTGGGCGAACTTCGGCGCGACCGGCCCGGCGACGGAAGGGGCCGCGGGACTGGCGTATATCACCGGGTATCGCGGCGGCGGGCCGGTGATGTCGGAGATACCGTTCACGGACTACACGGCTGGCGAGCATACCGTGGCGGCCGTCATGCTGGCGCTGATGCACCGGCTGAACACCGGCCAGGGGCAATTCATCGATATTTCCCAGACCCAAACTTGCTCCGCCACGATCCCGGAGGCGCTGCTGGACTGGACGGTGAACGGTCGTATCCCGGAGCGGATCGGCAACGAAGACCCGGCGATGTCTCCCCACGGCTGCTATCCCTGCGCCGGCGACGATCGCTGGATTGCCATCGCTGTGGACAGCGACGAGTCCTGGCTGGCGCTGTGCCGCGTTATGGGTCGGGCGGACTGGGCAGCGGACGACCGGTACGCGGACGCGCTCGGCAGGATCCGGTATCGCGCGGAGCTGGACATGATGCTTGGCTTTGAGACCCGGGGCCACGACAACCACGAACTGACGGCGCGGCTGCAGGCTGAAGGCGTCGCAGCCGGTGCGGTGATGGACAGCAAGGATCTGCTGTTCAACGAACACCTGAAAGAGCGGCGCTTCTACGAGGTGGTGGAGCATCACGAGGCGACGGGGATGCCTCCGTTGCCCTACGCGGGTCGGCCTTGGAAACTTTCGAACACGCCGGCGGTTCCACCCCAACCCGCACCAATCATGGGACAGCACAACCGGGACATACTGGCCGGTCTATTGGGCAGGACAGACGACGAGATCGCCGCTCTGGAAGAAGCGCAGATCATCGGATACTCGCCGCTTTCGCCCCGCGGAGTGCGTCGCCCGTCGTTGGACGAGCAGGTACGCCAGGGGCGGATGCAGCGGTATGAGACCGATTATGCCCAGCGGGTGCGGGATTGGTTTGGGACCGGGAAGTAGCGGAGCTCGGCACGGCTACTGACGGTCATCAACTCGCTCAATGCTACAATAGTTTTGGTGCCGCTTGGCGCAACTTGAAACAGGAGGCATCGTTTCATGCGTTGGGAAAATGTTCTTCGCGTCTGTAAGGCATTCTTTATGCTGTCGGTTGCCGCCCTCAGCGTCGGTTTCGTGCTGATCGTGCTAGTCATTTTCGGTGGCCCCGCTTGGCTAAATTCATCGGCGGTCACCGAGACGGTCGGGGCGAGTCTGATGGCGGGCGGCGGTATCGGCGGCGGTATTTCGGCACTTTTCCTGAGGCTTAGTTAGAAGGAGTATACAATGATAAGAGTGGTAAGATTGATCGGCCTTACCGTATCGTTTGGATTCGTCATCAGTATTGCAGTCCTATCGGTCCTATTCGCGACCGGGTTGATAAATTACGACGGCAATGTAGTTTGGGTTAATTTCTTCAAGAACGTCGGTTACAGCATCTTTGCTGGCATTATCGTGGTTGCGATAATCGAATTGTACAAAAACATTGAGAACACCGCGAAACGCGACCACTAGCATCACGAGTGAGCGCCCTGGGATTGTTCCCGGGGCGCCATTGATTCGCGTGTTTTGAAAAGGTCAGCCCTGACGGGCCTCGAAAGCGGCGATAGCGTCCTCGTGCTGGAGGGTGAGGCCGATGTCGTCCAGCCCGTTCAGCAGGCAGTAGCGGCGGAAGTCGTCGACCTCAAAATCGACCACGATTTCCTCGTCGGCATCGCGGACCTGCTTCGCCTCCAAATCGACTGTGATCTGGAAGCCGGGGCTTGCCGTGGCCTTGTCCATGATGCGGCGGACATCCGCCTCGGGCAGGGTCAGCGGCAGCAGGCCGTTCTTGAAGCAGTTGTTGAAGAAGATGTCGGCGAAGCTGGGTGCGATGATGCACCGGATGCCGAAATCCTCCAGCGCCCAAGGAGCGTGTTCGCGAGAGGAGCCGCAGCCGAAATTGGGGCCGGACACCAGGATCTTGGAACTGCGATAGGGGCCCTGGTTCAGGATGAAGTCGGGGTTTTCGGAGCCGTCCTCGTTGTAGCGATAACGGTCGAAAAGGTTCGGTCCGAAGCCGGTGCGCTCGATGCTCTTGAGGTACACGGCGGGGATGATCATGTCCGTGTCGACGTTTACGGCGTCCAGGGGAGCGACGACGCCTTCCAGTTGCACAAAGGGTTCCATGGTTGCTTCCTCATGTTTCGAGCGCAACGAGATTGCCGCGCTGCGCTCGCAATGACATCGTGGTTTGGAAATCGGGAATGGCTGGGTGGTTTAGAAGTCGCGCACGTCGACGAAGTGGCCGGCGATAGCGGCGGCGGCGGCCATCTCGGGGCTCACCAGGTGGGTGCGACCGCCCTTGCCCTGGCGTCCTTCGAAGTTGCGGTTGGAGGTGGAGGCGCAGCGCTGGCCAGGGTCCAGGATGTCGGGGTTCATGCCCAGGCACATGGAGCACCCGGCCACGCGCCAGTCGAAACCAGCGTCCTTGAACACCTGGTCCAAGCCTTCGGCTTCGGCCTGCGCCTTGACGCGGGCGGAACCGGGGACGACCATGGCGTAGACTTCGGAATTAACCTGGCGGCCGCGAATGACGTTGGCGGCGGCGCGCAGGTCGTCGATGCGGGCGTTGGTGCAGGCGCCGAGGAAGATGCGGTCGATCTTGATGTCCTCGATGCGCTGGTTGGGTTCCAGGCCCATGTACTCCAGGGCGCGTTCGGCGGCCTCGCGCTCGGCGGTGGTCTCGAAAGAGTTCGGATCCGGCACCTGGCCAGTGATGGGCACGACCATGTCGGGCTTGGTGCCCCAGGTGACGAAGGGGGCCAGGTCGCTGGCGTTGATGACGACCGTGTGGTCGTAGGATGCGCCGGCATCAGTGGGGAGTTGTCGCCACTGCTCTATCAGCGCTTCCAGTTCAGCGCCCTTGGGCGCGTAGGGGCGGGTGCGGACGTATTCGAAGGTGGTGTCGTCGGGGGCAATCATGCCGGCGCGAGCGCCGCCCTCGATGCTCATGTTGCAGACGGTCATGCGGCCGTCCATCGACAGGCCGCGGATGGCGTCGCCGGTGTACTCGATGACATGGCCGGTGCCGCCGTTGACCCCGATGCGGCCGATGATGCCCAGGATCACGTCTTTGGCGGAGACCCCGTTGGGCAATTGTCCATCAACGCGCACTTCCATGGTGCGGGGCTTGAACTGGCGCAGGGTCTGGGTGGCGAGGACGTGCTCGACCTCCGAGGTGCCGATGCCGACGGCGAAGCAGCCCAGCGCGCCGTGGGTCGAGGTGTGGCTGTCGCCGCACACGACGGTCTTGCCGGGGAGGGTGTAGCCGAGGTCGGGTCCGATTACGTGGACGATGCCCTGGTTCTCGCTGAATCGATCGTAATAAAAGGGCAGCTCGAACTCGGCAGCGTTACGATCCAGTGCGTCCAGCTGAGCCTTGGAAATCTGGTCTTCGATGGGTCTGGTGAGTTCCCAGGTGGGGGTGTTGTGGTCTGCGGTGGCGACGGTGAGGTCGGGCCGGCGGACCTTGCGGCCGGCCATTCGGAGGCCATCGAAAGCCTGCGGCGAAGTGACTTCATGCACCAGGTGCAGGTCAATGTAGATAAGGGAAGGTTGCCCCGGCTCTTCGTGAACCACGTGAGCGTCCCAGATTTTTTCGAACATAGTGCGGGCGGCCAATTCAGTTCCTCCTCGGGCCGGCGCAGATTGAAGGCGGGCCGGCAGCGGTCACGATACGATCCAAGATTATAGCATCGTGAGACCCCGGAACCTCAGTGCTCACCCCGCAACTCGGTCATCATCAGTTCGACTATGTCTTCCCGTGTCACGGCGCCGATGAACTTTTCGGACTCGGGTTCCACTACCGGGATTGTAGACAGGGAAGTCTCGGTCATCCTTTGGAGGACGTCTTCCACGTGTTCGTGAGGCCAGGCAACCGGGGTTTCGCGACGCACGATATCCTTGAGGGAGGTTCGGGCCCAGTTTGCTTTGGGCAGGTACCGGAAGGTGGACAGAGAGACGATGCCAACCAGGACCCCCTTTTCTGCGACGACGTAATCGTGCTGGTTGGGCATCGTCCACCGATCGGTGAAGTCACGGACGGTGACGGAAG
Organism: Dehalococcoidia bacterium; assembly: GCA_034428455.1. GTDB lineage: Bacteria > Chloroflexota > Dehalococcoidia > Lucifugimonadales > UBA3495 > Bin87. The sequence continues at coordinate 4,260 of DAOUHZ010000095.1, read as the reverse complement.
GATCGGGGTGGTGACGGCTGCGATCCAAGATGTCGTCAACCGTAATGTTGTCCAGAGCAAAATTGGCGATGCCCCGGGGAATATCGGTGAGCTCTTCAGGCAGGTCATCCCGACGGCTGGCCCGGCTGACGGCAAAGCTGATAACGGGTGGCATCAACAGGATGTAGCCGAACATCACCAGGACCAGGAAGGAGAACACCACCTCATCAATGACGCCTGAATTCCACAGGACCAATAGCAGGGCGATCTCGGCAACGCCCTTGCCCATCAGGCCCGATGCCACCGCGTAGGGCACCGTCAGCCGGGAAACGTAAGCGCCGATGAACGCGCCGACAAAGTTTCCGAACAGCGGAATCAGGGCGAGGGCGACCATGGTCCAGATCGGCAGCGTAACGAAGGAGAAGCTGAAAACGAGGCCCGCGGACGCGAAGAACAGGGGCACAAACAAGCCCTCGGCCACGCTGCGCAAGCCCGGCGTGATTTCCCGTCGGACCTGGTACGGCAGACCGGAAAGGGAGGCGCCGAACAGCAATGCGCCCAGTGACCCATGGAGTCCCATGACCTCGGCCCCCCAGACGATGAGGAACAGGAACCCCAGGAGGAGGCCCAGGGATAGCTGCGGCACTTGGATCACTCGCTGCAGCAGGGCTACCAGCGGAGGCAGGACCCGTGAGGACAGGACCCACGACACCACTGCGAAACCGGCGACTTTGCCCAGCAGGACCAGGATGCCGACCGGCGACACCTCGTGAACGTGTTCGCCGATGCTGAATCCGATTATCAAGAGGACGATCAGCTCCGAAATGACCACGACAGTGAATATCTGCATTCCCACGGGCTCTTTGAGCCGACCGTCGTCGACCAGCACTTTGGCCACGATGCCGAGGCTGGTCATGGAGAGGATGCCGGCCAGCGCCAAAGCTTCGGTGAAGGCGAGGCGAAGGCCGAAATTGAAAACCAGGTCGGTGGTCACCAGCATGGAGATGCCGAGGGACAGGATCACGGAGAGGACAGCGGCCAGGAAATAGTGCCCCCTCAGGCTCGCCATGAAACTGGATATGTCGATTTCGTCCAGTCCGATGAGGAAGAAAAATATGAAAATTCCAAGCGTGAGGAGTAACTCGATGTGCAGGGTGGAGTCAACGGACCAAACTCCGGTCAAATCCATGACCGGGCCCAGGATGATGCCGGCAGCGGCGTAAGCGACGATAGCGTTGAGGCGCAGGCGGCGGAAGACGCCTTCAAACAACTTTGCGGTAATGATCAGCGCGCCGAGGGCCAACAACGATTGTCGGAGTTCGGTGGCGCTTCCGGCGACACTGAACAATTCTGTGACCCCGAGAAACGGCAAATGTTCGACAAGCATATTGGTTGTCTCCGAGAGAGGGATTAAGGGATCTCGAAGCGCGCCAAGGAAAAATATTTATATGTTCAGGAAACTTACGCTAGATGATCAGCCATCCGACTGCCCATTATTTCGCAATTCGGTCAGTCGTACAAGCGGTTGGTTGCCCTGTGATAAACTTGGCGCGTCCCCTTTTTGAACTCAAACCACGGAGGAAATCCGATGCCGTCCGCTGAAGCTGTTGTATTGCCCGACAACGTTCGTCCCGTCCATTATGACCTGACGCTGACACCGAATTTCGACGACTTCACCTTCGACGGAGAGGTTGACGTGACGGTGAGCATGGAACCCGGCACGTCTGAAATCATGCTCAACTGCTCGGAGATCGAGATACATTCGGCGACCGTAAGCTGGACGGATACCAACGGCGAACAGGAACAGGCGGCCAGCACCATCGCCTACGATGCCGACGCCGAAACCGCGACCATCAGCATCCCTGGGACACCAGCTGACGGCCTGGTGGGGAACCAGCACCTGCGGATGTCTTTCACCGGGGAGCTGAACGACAAGCTGCGCGGCTTTTACCGCAGCCAGTACGTGAACCCTGAAGGGGAAACCGCGTACCTGGCCACCACCCAGTTCGAGGCTACCGACGCCCGGCGTGCCCTGCCTTGTTGGGACGAGCCGGCAGCCAAGGCAACCTTCCAGGTGACGCTGATCGTACCGGAGGAGATGGAGGCTGTTTCCAACACGCCGATCATCCAGGAAATCCGAGGCGGCGATGGCTTGAAGACCCTGCTGTATGACAAGACGCCGGTGATGTCCACCTATCTGCTGGCGTTTGTGATCGGCGACCTGACCCACATCGAAAAGGAGGCCGCCGACGGCACCATGGTCGGTGTGTGGATGACCCGAGGGAAAGAGGATCAGGGGCAGTTCGCGCTGGACACGTCCGTCAAGCTGCTGTCCTTCTTCAACGACTATTTCGGCATCCCGTACCCGCTGCCCAAGCTGGATCACCTGGCGATCCCGGACTTCGCCGCCGGCGCCATGGAAAATTGGGGCTGCGTGACCTACCGGGAGACGGCGCTGCTGGTGGATCCGGAAAACTCTTCGGCGGGTACGCGGCAGCGGGTGGCCGAGGTGGTAGCCCACGAGATGGCGCACATGTGGTTCGGCGACCTGGTGACCATGGAGTGGTGGGACGACCTGTGGCTCAACGAGAGCTTCGCCACCTGGGTGGGCACCAAGGCGGTGGACTGGCTGTTCCCGGAGTGGTCGATGTGGACGCAGTTCGTGAACATGGATACCAACCGGGCGTTCAACCTGGACGGCCTGAAGAACTCGCACCCCATCGAGCAGGAAGTGGCCAATCCAGCGGAAGTTAGCCAGCTTTTCGACGCCATCAGTTACAGCAAGGGCGGGTCGGTGCTGCGGATGCTGGAGCATTTCCTGACGCCCAGCGTGTTCCGAGTCGGGTTGAACGTATACCTGACCCGACATTCCTACCAAAACGCCCGCACCACGGACCTTTGGACGGCGCTGGAGGAAACCTCGGGACAGCCGGTCAATTCGATCATGAGCAGTTGGACGGGTCAGACCGGCTATCCGGTACTGGACGTGGCGGCGACAAACACCGGAAACGGCTTGTCACTCGAGGTTCGACAGGAGCGGTTCGTCTTTGACTCGGTCCTGGGAGAAGACACCGGCGACGACGAAGAGCAGGTTTGGCCGGTGCCGTTGACGGTCGCCGCCGATGGGGCTCCGGTGACCGCGCATCTCGTCAGCGGAGCAACGGGTACGGTGGATATTGCCGCGCCGACGCAGCCGGACTGGTTCAAGGTCAATCCCGATCAGACCGGCTTTTACCGGGTCAACTACACGGACACGGACCGGGAACGGCTGGCCTCGCTGGTGGCCGACCGGACGCTGCCAGCGACCGACCGCCTGGGCATCCAGAACGACGCATTTGCGTTGTCCCGGGCGGGTCTGCTGCCAGTGACGCGCTTCCTGGCGCTGGCCGAGTCTTACCAGGATGAGACGGACGCATCGGTGTGGAGCGACCTGGCTACCAACTTGCGGGAAATCGAGAGCCTGATCGCCGGCGAACCGTACCTGGACTCCTATCATGCCTTCGGACGGCGACTGTTCGGTCCGGCGGCACAACGATCTGGCTGGGAGGCGCGGCCAGGCGAAGGGCACCTGGACTCGCTGACCCGCTCCACGGTGTTGAGCCAGGCCGGCGTATACGGCGATCCTGATACCATCGCTCAGGCGCAGGAACTGTTCGAGGCTTACCAGGCCGATTCCGGCAACGTGCGGCCCGACCTGCGCGGGGTGGTGTTCAGCCTGGTAGCGCAGTCGGGAGACCGTGCAGTCTACGACCGCATGTGGGAACTGGAGCGGGCCGCCGAATTGCACGAAGAGAAGATCCGGTTCCTGATCTCCATGGCGCGGTTCCAGCAGGATGACCTATTGCGGGAGACACTGGACCGGTCGCTCACCGACGACGTGAGGTTGCAGGACACGATCTTCGTGGTGACGGCGGTGGCGGCCAACAACCGGGGCCGCTCGCTGGCTTGGGATTTTCTGAAAGAGCAGTGGGATGAGTTTGATCGTCGTTACGGCGGCGGCGGTTTTGGCCTGATGCGCCTGGTATCCATCGCCAACCACTTCACGACCAATGAGCAGCGAGGCGAGGTGGAGGCGTTCTTTGAGTCTCACCCCACGCCGGCGGCTGAGCGGACGATACGCCAGGCGCTGGAGCGCATCGCGCTGAACGTGGCCTGGCTGGACCGGAACCGGGACGAGTTGGCGCTGTACTTCGGCTAGAAATCCGGCCGGAAACCTCGGTTGGTGGGGCAGCCGGTTATACTCCGGGCCATCTGATTTAGCGGAGACATGTGAGACCATGC
>DAOUHZ010000094.1:0-31670 GCA_034428455.1 Dehalococcoidia bacterium | reverse complement strand
TCCAGCTCACCCAATGACAGACGACGCGCCCCTCCCTCTATCCCGCAAATTGGCCTATCTACGGGACATTTGCAACATACAAATGACAGTTCGGGCGAAGATGGGTACTCGTAAGGACAGTCAGCGAATGCGAGACGGGTCCCACAGCCGACAAAATGCCATCACCCCATCGTCGTCAACACGCACCCGGTACACGTCGGGGGTTGGTGAGGTTTTCCCATCCCGCGTAGCCGAAACCGGGATCAATGGAATGCAGGACCAGGGCCAGCAGGTTGCCGTGGGTTATGACCACCGGCAGTTCAGCCGAACCACCCAGCAAGTCATGCAAAGCAGGCCAGGAGCGCCGCAGCACGTCGTTAGCCGATTCACCGCCGGACGCCCGCAGATCGGGGTCGGCAAGGGAATCCCGCACCACTTCGCGCCAGTTGTCGATGGGATATGGCGACAAAACCCTCTCGTTCAAGCGGGGATCGGTTTCAATGCCAAGATGCAGGAACTCTGCGAGCGGCTCAGCGGTTTCACGGGCACGCCGATAGGCGCTGGTGACGATTGTGTCGACCGGAAAGTCAGAGAGGAAATTCGCCAGCGCCAGCGCCTGGCCCATACCGACATCGGTTAGCGGCGCGTCCGGTTCCTGGCCGGCCGCCTCGCAGTGCCGGACGAGGATCAGGCTGGACACGGCGTTGGCTAGGGACGCCAGCGCAGGCGCGCGCCGACGTTGGTGAATCCCCCCCGCTGATAGAACTGGATCTGCCTTTCGCCGTGGTAAGGGGTACCCAGTTCGACCATCGCGCAGCCGCGCGCGACGGCATGATCCAGGGCAAACCGGAGAACCTCCATCCCGACGCCGGTGCTGCGCACGCTGGGATCGACGTACATCTCCTGGATTATGGCGTAGCGACCAGCGCTGCGCAGGGCCTCCACGAAGGACACGGTGCAGACGGCGGTGAAGCGTCCTTCATCTTCCGCCAGCACGACGAAGCCGGCGGGGCCGTCGTCGGCAAACCGCTCGTACACCGGAGCCATCGCTTCCGCAGGAGCCGGCGTCCCTCCCAGTTCCGTGAGGAGGCGGCGCGCCAGGTCTATGGCGGCATCGCGGTCCTGGGCGGTTGCCAATCTGATGGCGAGCATTGTGTCAACTGTCCTGGCTCACAGGATGTCGAACCCCTTCCAGCCTGGAATGGCGGACGCCTGACGGATCCAACTGGCAACGAGTTCCTCGTCGATTACGCCATCCTCGTAGACGTGGTAGTAGCGCGTGTCCTGGTCCTTGGACTCGACAGGCGGGAGGGGATCCAGTGAAGACCCGTTGAGGAAAGTGACCTTCACGTAGCGGGTGAAAACGTGGTAGCTGAGGAACCAACCCTCGCCCTCGACTCCGTAGAAGGGCGAGTTCCACCGCACTGCCTTGCGCACGTCGGGTACGGTGCACACGATGAGGTCGTCCAGGCGGCGGCCGACATCGCTCTTCCACTCGGGCATGGCCGCGATGTAGGCCTGCACCGCGGCGTCGCCGTCGGCCCTGGCGATCTGGGGGTTGCCGCCGGAGAGGAGTTTAACCTCGCCGGCCGCGTTTTCGGGCGTCCCGCCAGATGCCCTGGGTCGCTTGCGGCGGGCTTTGTCAGCCATTGCGCTCGCTCGAAACCTTGTTCATCGGAACCTACCTCATGGTAAACGAGCCTGAAAAAGCAATTCGTCGGGGGTGATGTTTCGCAGTTCCAGCATCCAACCTAACCTGCGCCACTTGTTGAAGAGTGGGCAACCACGGCGCTCAATTTATCAGCAAGACGGTCTTCAGCTGTTTCCAGATCATACTGGCTTTGCAGACCCATCCAGAATCCGGCGGAGTTGCCGAAATAGCGGGAGAACAACAACACGGTCTCCGCCGTAATGGACCGTTCACCGTGGACGATAGCATGAATTCGTCTGGCGTCCATGCCGATGGCCTTGGCCAGCCGGTACTGCGTGACATTCATCGGCCGGAGAAATTCCTCGTCGAGTATCTCACCCGGATGGATGGGCGGCAGCCGTTCGTCGTCATGTTTTCCCTGGTTGAACATGATCTCGTCTCTTCTTGTTGTGTCGGCAACTCGAAGGCGTCGTCATCGGGCGCCTGGGGTATGGCCAGGAGGTAGTCTATAAAGTCGGGCACGCCGGTTTTATTCTCTGGTCTGACCGGCACATGGAAGGCACTGCCATCGAGCGCCTGCGCGGAGTGTTCGATAACGTCCAGTGCGCCGGCTTTCTCCGCTTGACACAGCCGCTCATACTCTTCAGCAGCGATGACGATTACCGCCGGCTGACCCCGCCGGGTAACCCGCTGAGGCTCGCCGGCCAGCGCGGCGTTCACGAGCGCGCTGAATTTGTTCTTCGCATCTTGTATGGCCCATTCCGTCATGGCACCCTCCCGCTAGAGATGAGATATCTAGAGATACGTGGCCTATGCCTTGTTCATCAAACTTCTACTTCCGTATCGCCCATCTCTTACCGCACCCAATGAAGATGGCTACCGATAACGAATTGGCCACTACAATCCTAGCTGGCCTTTAATGATTGACATACCAAGTGATTTGATCAAATCAAAGGTCAGACTCTGCATATCAAGCCCGCTGGCACGCGCCTTTTCCTTTGTCTTTTCCCAAACTGTTTCATCTCGGATGGCATCTAGGAACTCATGGCCCTCCCATGTCAACGCCACCAGTCCGGCAAGATTAATCGAAGGACCCGTACCATCGGCTGCCCAACGAACTGTTACGCCTTTAATGAAGCCTGCTTCCGTCAGCAAGCTTACGTGATACCACTTCTCGACATCGTCGACTCCGTCCATGTCGAACCGGTAAATGGTAGACGCCTCGGCTTCTATGCTGAGCAACAATCTACGGATCAAGTTCATGTCTCGCTGCATATTCCGTTTCCTTTCTCTCTATATCTCTTGGCATCGACGCTAACTTGATGGGCCGTGACGAAGTGGTGGGCCCGGCAGGGTTCGAACCTGTGACCTGCCGATTATGAGTCGGACGCTTTTCCACTGAGGTACGGGCCCCGGACGCGCGGCGCGATGGTTGATGCTGCGCCACGATTCAGGTTAGACCCGGACCGCCCAATCGTCAAATGCCCGGGCGCTGGCGGTATTCAGGGTCCCACTCCGCCAACTGGCGGCGCTCAACCGGCTCCTGCCACTCCAGCATACACCCCCAGGCTTACCGGCCCTTACGGAAAAGTAGCGGTAGATTTCGCCACGGGGTAGGAAGCGGCGCAAGACGGCTGTCTCTCCGTCCATCGTGATGCCCAGGCGATAGTCGCCTATTCTGATGCGGTAGTTCTGCCCTTCGGCCAGGAGTTGCCTGACCCCGCTGACCTCCGTGATGTCGGCGGCTTCGATCAGTTCCTGGATTGTCCAGTCCAACCTGCGCCGGATTTGACTAGAGCCGAGCCGCCTCACGTCCCGGCTAAACTGGCGGCTGGGTTCAACAGTCATCGGGCGTCCGCAGAGTTTCCAGCACCTCTTCCAGACTCACCCGGTCATTGACGTCGCCCTCTTCCATAGCCCGAAGCAGCGCTTGGTCCTCTTCCTCTTCGGTCAGCGTTCCATCCCAGAAGAAATCGGCCACCACCGCGATTTCCTCGTTGGTGAGGCCATACAGGTCATACACCAGCCAGTCGATTTCCTCCTCCATCTCGCTGGTGTTAGCAGACGCGTCTGCGGTCTTCGCGGCCAGGATGCGGTCAACCAAGCGGACCAGCGGGCGCTGCTTTGCTGCGCTGAGCTTGCGGATGGGAATGGTCTCGCCACGGGACAGGCACCAACGGGCCAGTGCAGAGCTTTGAATGGCCTTGACATACTTGGGCTGCAGTGCATCGCCCTTGCGGAGCACGGCCTGCTCCCAGCTCCGTACCTTCTTGAGGATGTCTTGTTCCGCTGACATGGCTGCGTGCTCCGCTCGAGTATCCGGATGGCGCTGACTTGCCATATTGCCGTTCTAGCGCGGCTCCGCCAGTCGCCTCGTGAATTGCGGTCGCTACAGGAATGGAGAGTGGTTGATGCTGTGCCTCCGCTCGATTTTGGAGAGCGCTCTGACACGCTGCTCATGCCATTGCCACAAACGCTTGTTCTGGTGGGCCCGACAGGGTTCGAACCTGTGACCACCCGATTATGAGTCGGACGCTCTTCCACTGAGCTACGGGCCCCGGACGCGCGGCGCGAGTACCAACGCCGCACCACATTTCAGGTTAGACCCCGACCGCCCAATCGTCAAATGCCCAGGCGTTGGCGGTATTCCGGGTCCCACTCGGCCAACTGGCGGCGTTCCACCAGTTCCTGCGGGTCCAGCGTCGGCGACGGTTCGCCGGTGGTGGGCACCTCGGTGATCACCGTGGCGTCGGCCCAGGCGGACACCTGCTCGGACGGCTTGCCCAGCAGCGCCTCCAGCAGCGGCACGTTGTCCTGGCCGAACTTCGGAGCCGGCCCGCGCACTTCCAGCGGCGTCTTTGACAGCTTGTAGGGACGGCCCATGATGATGCGCGTGCCCATGTCTCGCTCCGGAGGAAATTCCACCCGCTCCAGGAAGTTGCGGCTGCGGTAGTGCGGGTCGAAGTGGACATCCTTCCCGTTGAGCACGGGGCCGGAGGCGATGCCCTTGCCTTGCAGCGCGTGCATCATCTCGTACTTGTCGTGGTGCCTGGTCCACTGACCGATGGCCTCGTCGATCTCGTCGTGGTCTCGCTGGCGTCCGGCCAGCGTGGCGAACCTTTTATCCGACGCCAGATCTTCGCGCTCCATCAGGCGACACAAAGCTTGCCACTGCTCGTTGTCGGCCACGGACAGGGTGATCCACTCGTCTTGGCCGGCCGCGGGATAGGCCCCCTGGGGGGCGCGGTTGGGATGGCGGTTGCCGATGCGCTCACCCTCGCGCCCGTTGGCGATGGCGTCCATCAGGTACTCCGACAGGAACATGACGCCAGCCTGGTACATGCCGATGTCCACCCAAAGGCCCTTTCCCGTGCGGTTCCGGTAGCGCAGCGCCGACCCGATGGCCAGCATCGCGCTCCAGGTGGACAGGAAGTCAACGAAAGAGCGCCCGGCTTTGGACGGCTCGTCGCCAGGGTATCCGGTGATCCAGCAGTGGCCGTGGGTGCCTTCCTGGGTAGTCGCCTGCGCCGGGTAGGACGAATAGGGGCCGTCGCCGTGGCCGTAGCCCGTGTTGGACACCATGATGATGTCGGGGCGCAGCTTGCGCAGGTTGGGGTAGTCCAGGTTCCACCGACGCATGACGCGGGGCGTGAAGTTTTCCATGACGACGTCGCTGACCATCACCAACTCGCTGAAGATCTGGCGGCCCTCCTCCTGGGCCATGTCCAGCACCATGGAGCGCTTGCCGCGGTTGAGCAGCTGGTAGGTGCTCGGCCGGTTCCACCAGTCCTCACCCGGATCGTTGTCGGGGAAAGTGCCGTAGAGCCCGCCGCCGCGCGTTATGTCCGGTCGGCCCGGCCCCTCGATCTTGATGACCTCGGCGCCCAGGTCGGCCAACTGCCCGCCGGTGTAGGGCAGGGCGAAGACATAGGTGGAGTCGAGAACTCGGATCCCTTCCAGCGGCAAACCGGCCATACGCGACTTACTCCTTGCGTCCGCTTCGGCGCTCAGATGACGTCCAGCTGCCGCATTACCGACAGCGTCTCCCGGTTGTAACCCAGGCCCTCGACGAAGATCTCCTCGTTGTGCTGCCCCAGGGTCGGCGCGGCCATACGCAGTTGGTAGCCGGCCGGCGTCATGCGGAACAGCTCGGCCGGCACCTTGATGCGCCCGATAACCGGGTGATCCGTCTCGCGGTAGAACTCGCGGGATTCAAGCTGTGGGCAATCTGCCAGTTCCGTGGGCGTCTGGACCAGGCCGAAGAGCATGCGCTTCTCGGCTGCCGCCGGGAACAGCTCCCACTTCTCCCGGTCCTTGATGGCGTCCAGCACCACCTCGTCCATGGCTGGCCCGTTGCGGACCCGCTGGGCGCGGTCGGCGAACCTGGGTTCCAGCAACTCGGGCGCGCGGAAGAAGTCCGCGATATCGTCCCAGGTCGCGCCGCCGCCGGCCTGCACGATGATCCACCCGTCTTTGCACGGCATGGGGTTTTCCCACATGGTGCCGGGGGCGCGCCGGACCTGCACGCCGCCGATGAACGGGTAGATGGTCTGCGTCGCCATCATCGTCGACGCCACGCACTCGGTGATGGACACGTCCACGTGCTGGCCGACGCCGTGTCGGTCCTGGGCGAACAGCGCCATCGCAGTAGCGCCGGCCCCAAACAGGCCGCCCTGGTACTGGGCCTGGAACCCGCCGTGCTTCAGGGGCGGACGACCCTGCACGCCGCTGATCCCCATCACCATCCCCATGGCGTAGGAGACGATCTCCTCGCCGGCGTATTGGCTGTAGGGGCCGGTTTGGCCGAAGGGTGTGATCGAGGTCATCACCAGGTTGGGGTTGATCGCCGACAGCGCTTCGTAACCGATGCCCAGGTCGTCGAGGTGACCGGGCCGGTAGCTCTCGATGACCAGGTCGACATGGGGCGCCAACTGTTTCAGGATGCGCCGGCCGGCCGCCATCTCCAGGTTGAGAGTGATGCCCTTCTTGTTGAGGTTCAGGATCAGGAAGAAAAGGCTCTTTTCCGGATGCGGGTCGTCATGATAGTAAGGGCCAACCCGCCGCATGGCGGAGCCGCTAGGCGGTTCGACCTTGAGGACGTCGGCCCCGTAGTCGGCCAGCAGCCGCGCGCAAAAAGACCCGGCGATATCCTCGCTCAGGTCCAGCACCTTTATTCCGCTCAACGGCGCGTCAAACATGGCGGGGATTTTATCCCAAGCGGGCAGCGGCGGCAATTTGGCGGCGGCTCCGTTGCGCCGATCCTGAATGCTACAATCAAAGCGACCGCCATACTCCGGGAAAAGCGCCAACGGGGAAAAGCGCCAAGGGTAAAGCAGTGACACCTGAACAGAGAGCGCGCAAACAGATTACCCGGATGATTGAGGCGGCCGGTTGGACTTACCGGGAAGAAGCGCTGGCGGGACGCCGCGACGGGATCGGGTTTGCCGACTACCTGCTGATTGACGACCATGGGGCCGTCGTCGCCGTGCTGGAGGCAAAGCGCGCCGACGCGCCGCCACTGTCCGGCAAGGAGCAGGCTCGGGACTACGCTGACAGCATCGGCGTCAGGCACGTTTTCCTGTCCAACGGCGACCTTCACTATCACTGGGTTGCCGACTCCGGCAATCCGGTTCGCATCATGGCGTTCCCGAAACCGGGCGAACTTGAAAATGCCCGGCGGCAGGCCGTGATTAACCGCTCACCGCTTTGGGACACTGCTGTCGATGAGAAATTTCTGCGGACGCGGGACCTGAGGTACTACCAACTGGCCGCCGTCAAAGCCGTGCAGGCATCCGCCAAAGCGGGTGAGCAAGGCTTCCTCCTGGAAATGGCGACCGGAACCGGCAAAACCACCGTCGCCGCCGCGATATGTCGGCTGTATCTGCAAGCCGGCGTCGCTGAGCGGATTCTGTTCCTCGTTGACCGCGACGAACTCTACAAACAAGCGGTAAGCGATCTGGACCGAGCGCTGGAAGGACAGTATCGAGTGGTCGGATACCGCGACCGCGGCGAGGACTGGTCAGCTCCAATCACCGTCGCCACCGTTCAGGCCATCAACGCCGCCACCAGGCATGGCGAGCCCATCCCGCCGGAGTGGTTCCAACTGATTGTCTCGGACGAAGCCCACCGCAGCATCAGCGGGCCCAGGCACCGGGACGTGTTCGACGCCTTCAATAGCGACAAAGTGGGGCTGACGGCGACGCCGCGACAGTATCTGACTGCTGGCGACCCCGACGACCCGGCCTCCGTGGCCGGTCGGGAAGCGAAAGCCCTGCGGGACACTTACCATGCCTTCGGGCTGATCCCGGGGCAGCCAACTTTTGAATACACCATGCAGCAGGCCGCTGCTGACGGCTACCTGGTGATGCCGCACGCCCTTGACGTGAGAACCGACGTAACCACGCAGCTGATGTCCGACGAAGGTTTCCAGGTGACCGTTGCCGACTACGAAACCGGCGAGGATGTCAGCCTGGAGTTCCGCAAAAAGGACTACGGCCGCACGTTCCTGTCCCCGGATACCAACCGCGAGTTCGCGGAGCGTTACATCGAACACGCGCTGCGGGAACCGGAAACGGACATCATCGGCAAGGGCATCATTTACTGCGTGAGCCGGGCGCAGGCGGCCCAGCTTACCAATGAGCTGAACCAGGCCGCCGAAGCCAGGTGGCCGAGAAAATACCGGTCCGACTTCGCCATCCAGATCACCCACGACGTGGACCGCGCTACCGAAATGGGACGGGCCTTCGCCAACCAGGACGGCCTGAACGGGACGGACTCAACAATCCCGGGCTACAAAACCGGCAAAACCCGGGTGTGCGTAACCGTCGCCATGATGACCACCGGCTACGACTGCCCCGACCTGCTGAACCTGGGCTTCTGCCGCCCGGTCAAGTCGCCCACGGACTATATCCAGATGAAAGGGCGAGGCACCCGAAGGTATGACTTCAGCGAAAACTTCACTGACCAACTGGTCAGGGACCGGATCGGCCCGCGTCCCAAAGCGGAGTTTTGCATCATTGACTACTTTGGGGTGTGCGAATACTTCGGCGAGGGGAATTTGTACGGCGTTGAACCGCTGGCGGCGCCGGGACCCGGCGGCGGGAGCGGCTCGGGCGAACCGCGTCCCTACCGTGCGCCGTACATTCGACATGGCCCGGACCAGACCGAGTCAATTACCCAACTGTCCCTGACCGCCGACGGGGCGATCACCACCCGCGCCAGCATACTGGAGCAGCGGGAAGCCTATAACCAGGCCCTGGCGCAGGAATTCGAGCGGTACCTGGCGCTGCATCCGGTCGCCGACCCCCACGAGCGGGAAAACGTCCAGCGGCTGTTTGAAGCCTACGCCAGCGACGAGGCTACCCGCCATGCTATCGACAGCGGCGAGTACAGCGCCCTGGGCAACGCCATCACCATCCGGCAGTTCAGCCGGGTGCCGCTCGAACACCGGCAGGCGATCCCGGAGTACGTCAGAAAGCTGGACTGGAAGATTGTCTGAATTAGGATTTGCCGGATTTTGAGATTTTCAGGATTTATGAACATCCTGAAAATCCTCTAACCTTGGGAATCCTGCTTCTGACGATCCCCGCGGAGAACCCCCAACCATGCGGAATAACGACACCCGGAAAATCATCGACGACGCCCGCAACACCCTGGTCGGCCAGATACCCGTCCCCATGATGCAGTGCCAGCAGATCACGCTGGCGCTGACCTACAAGTTCATGAGCGACGACGACCGGCAGGCCGTCGAATTGGGCGGCCAGCGGCACTACTTCACCGGCGACCTGGCGCAGTACGACTGGGGCAACGTGATGAGCCTCCGGCGGGACGACACCCAGCGCAGCGAGCTCTACCGCGCCGGCCTCAGCGCACTGCGGGACGCCCAGACGCTGCCGGCGGTGTTCCGCGAGATCTTCAAGGATGCCGTGGTGCCCTACGGCGACCACCGGACCCTGGCCCTCTTCCTGAACACCATGGACCGCATGGAGTACGACGACAGCGAGAAGCTGGGCGACGCCTACGAGTACCTGCTGAAAACCGCCGAGGCCCAGGCCGACGCCGGCCAGTTCCGCACCCCGCGCCACATCATTGACTTCATCGTGAGCATCGTCAACCCGCAGAAGCACGAGGTCATCATTGACCCCGCCTGCGGCACCGCCGGCTTCCTGGTGTCGGCTTACCAGCACGTCAGGAGCCAACACGAGGCGCCGGGCGGCGGAACCTCCCTGTCCACCCCGGACCTGACCCGGCTGGCCGACAACCTGAAGGGCTACGACATCTCGCCGGAGATGACTAAGCTGGCCATGGCGAACATGTACCTGCACACACAGAACAAGAACCCCAACATCGCCAACTACGACACGCTGACCAGCGCCGACCACTGGAACGAATACGCCGACGTGATCCTGGCCAATCCGCCGTTCATGACGCCCAAGGGCGGCATCAAGCCCCACACGCGGTTTCGCGTTCCCGCCCGGCGCGCCGAGGTGCTGTTCGTGGACTATATCGCATCCCACCTGAACGAGCATGGGCGGGCCGGCATCATCGTGCCGGAGGGCGTCATCTTCCAGAGCCAGAACGCCTACCGACAGCTGCGCCGCATCCTGCTGGACGAGAGCCTGGTGGCCGTCGTCTCCCTGCCCGGCGGCGTCTTCAACCCCTACAGCGGCGTGAAGACATCCATCCTGATACTGGACAAGGTCCTGGCGCCGAAAACGGACAGCGTGGCGTTCTTCAAGGTGGAAAACGACGGCTACGACCTGGGCGCCCAGCGCCGGCCCATCGCCCAGGACGACCTGCCCGCCGTGGCCGAAGAAATCAACGAGCACCTGCGGCGGCTACGCGCAGGGGAAATGGTGGACGACTACCAGTCCATGAAGGGCCACATCGTTGCAAAGGGCAAAATCGCTGGTGACGGCGAATACAACCTGAGTGGGGAGCGGTACAGGACGATAACAGAAAGTACATCTCGGTACCCTACGGTAAAACTTGGGGAGCCGGGACTGTTTGAAGTCGTCAGCGGCGGGACCCCGAAATCTGATGAACCGCGGTATTGGGACGGCGATATTCCATGGATAACCTTGGTTGACCTGCCAGCTGAAAACTTCATCAGCGAAATCGAAACTACTGAACGCACCATCACTGACGCCGGATTAGCTCGCTCGGCTGCCAAAATCATCCCGGCCGATTCGGTGGTTGTCTCGTCCAGAGCGACTATCGGCCGCGTCGGAATCAACCGCATTCCTCTGGCAACCAACCAGGGGTTCAAGAACATCGTCATTGAGGACACCAGCCGGGCGATGGCGGAATACGTGGCGCTGGCAGTTACCAAGTTGGTGCCAGAAATGCAGGCGAAGGCCAGTGGTGCAACCTACAAGGAAATCACAAAGACGAAGTTCGCCGACTTGGAAATTCCTCTGCCGCCGCTGGAGGTGCAGCGGGAAATCGTGGCCGAGATTGAGGGCTACCAGCGGGTGATTGACGGGGCGCAGCAGATCATTGAGCAGACAGAAAGGGAGATTGCGGCGGCGATAGGGCGGGTGTGGGAAAGCGGGTAACCGTCAGAATCAGGATTCGCCGGATTTCGGGATTTGCAGGATTGAGCTGATTACGCAGGGACGCCGCGAATCCTGGTAATCCGACAATCCCGTAAATCCTGATTCTGACGATGACGGCAAGGAATAGGGCGCTGCAATGATTAACGATAAGCTTACTTACGACATAATCGGCTGTGCCATGACTGTGCATCGCGCGCTGGGTCCCGGGTTCCAGGAAGTAATCTATCAACGAGCCCTGGCCATGGAGATGGAACGTGCCGGTATCGATTTCGGCCGCGAAATCGAGCAGCCCATCTATTACCGGGGGATTGAGATCGGTTCCAGAAGGGCTGATTTCATCGTGGGCAACCGTGTCGCAGTGGAATTAAAAGCCCTTACCACGCTGGAACCCGTGCACCTGGCGCAGGCGAAAAACTACGTCATTGCTTATGGTCTTGATCTGGGACTGCTATTGAACTTTGGCGCCCAGAGTCTGCAATACCGGCGTGTATTTGGAGGCAACCGGCACTGAAACTTTGTCAGAATCAGGATTCACCGGATTTCAGGATTTACTGGATTGAGATGATTGCGCCAAAGGCAACACGAACCCTGATCATCCTCAAATCTTGAAGTCCTGATCCTGACCGCTCAATCGCCGAAGTGCAACGCACTCCGGTGTCGGCCAACCGTGAGCTGGTGGAGCGGATGCAGCGGCGCATCCGGGAGGCCATCGCGCGGGTGTGGGACGGCTAGAATATTGCGCACCTTTGTTCGGTTTGCTACAATCGCCTGAAACGTGATGCTAATCCCCATTCTGTTAGGTCGGTAGCTTGATGTCGCCCAACTTCATACAGGAGCAACTGTCCTTGTCCTACGTGCGGTCTGTCATATTCCGCACTGGTTTCAACTTGGCTGTCTGGACCGTTGACGAACATGGAGTTGACGGAACGATTCGCCGTCCTTCCAGAGGTGTGAATCGACTGGATTTTCAACTCAAATCGACCACCCGTTATACGGTTTCCGGCAGCGACATTCGCTATGACCTCCGCGCAGAGGACTATAATCGGCTGGTTTTAGATGATGACCTGCCGCGTGTGCTAATATTATTTATCATGCCGAATGATGCAGATCAATGGCTGGCGCAGAGCGAAGATGAGCTGTGCTTGCGGAAATGCTCGTACTGGGTTTCGCTAATGGGCTTGCCAACTTCGTCCAATTCGTCGACCGTCCGAGTTTCGATTCCTTTGATGAACGTGTTCGACCAAAACGGCTTGCATGATATGTTCCAACAGTTGATCGGGTGACGGAGTTTGCGATGGACGTGCAAATCAGGGACTCGGCATCATTGCGGCGCGTGTCCCCGGATAAGTTGCGCGCATACCTCCAAGCCCACGATTGGGTCCAGGAGGAACTCTGGCGCAACCGAATTATGGTGTGGTCTGCCACGCGCGGGGAGCAAGTCAACGAGATATTGATACCGTTGCGCGAGCAGTCTGACGCTTATGCCGTGCGGATAGCTGAGGCGGTGGCGCTCCTTTCGGAAATCGAGGAGCGTTCCCAACTGGAGGTCTATTATGACTTGGTGGGGGCCGGCGCCGACGTCATCCGATTGCGGCCTTTGAACGGCGTTGGGCAATCTGGCTGGACTCTCGGCGACAGTGTGGAATTTCTCACCCGGGCGCGCGACCTGATCGCAGCGGCGGCCCGTGCTGCCGAGCATCCGGGACAAGCAGTGTATCGTGGACGGGCCAGCGGTCAAGTTACCGATTACGTGCGGAGCGTGCGTCCACTGCCCGGATACGAAGCCGGACCGGAGCTGACACTACATTCGGAAGTACCGACCGGGTACGGCGTGCAAGAGGACCTGGGCGACGCCTTCCGCGCTCCTTTCCCCCGGCAGGCTACCATCGCCCTGAACAACGGCTTGCGGGAAGCGGATCAAACTGCGGCCGCGGTAATTGGTGGGAAAGACATCGCGGACGTATTCCAGACAGCGCCATCTCAAGGGGTCAGCGCCAATTTCTGCGACGCGGTAGCGCATTTGGCCCGCGGTGGCCATGGCATCGGAGTCAGCCTTTCCTGGGCAGCGGTACGGCCGGCGGATGCCCACGATGGGGAAATCCAATTTGCTGAGAGTGCCGCCGATGTTTTTGCCCAAGGGGCGCAGCTGTTGCGCCAAAACAGTCCCTTTACCGATGCTCACGTCGTCGGCGAGATTGTAGGGTTGGACCGCCAGCGTCGGGAAGAGTTTGACGGCCATTCCGTGGTGGTATGCGAACTTGACGATCGTCCGGTAGCTTTGCAGGTACAGTTCCAAACCGCTGATTACGATGCGGTTTGGCGAGCTTTTCGGGATGGCATTCAAATCAGCATAGACGGCGATGTTCACCGCGAAGGCCGAAAATACACATTGCTAAATCCTCGAAACTTCACCGTCGCCTCTCCAATTCCTTGAGCATTCTCCACGCCCTCAGCCTGTATAACTGACCCGGCCGTGCCCAAGCCAAACCCCGGCGGCTCGGGCCTGCCGAGGATGTATAATCAGCAAATTCCCGTCCATCCATGTCGAAACCACCCAGGAGCCATCCGCAATGCTCATCGACCCCAGGAACTTTGACCGCTTCAACATGATACTCACCGGCGTGGTCGTGCCGCGGCCCATCGCGTTTGTGTCCACCATTTCCACCGACGGCGTGGTGAATCTCGCGCCCTTCAGCTTCTTCAACGCCATGGCCTACAACCCGCCCACGGTCATCTTCTCCTCGTCGCGCCGCGCTCCGGGGTGGCAGGACAAGCGCAAGGACACCCTGACCAACGTGGAGGAGACCGGCGAGTACGTGGTCAACGTGGTGGTGGACGACATCGCCGCCGCCATGAACGCCACCGCCGCCGAGTACCCGTCCGACGTGTCGGAGTTTGACATCGCCGGACTTACCGAGGCGTCCAGCGAAATCGTGAAAGCCCCCCGGGTACTGGAATCTCCGGTGAACATGGAGTGTCGGCTGGTGCAGGTGGTGAACATCGGTGAACAACCCCACGCCCACGGGATCGTCATCGGCGAAATCGTCCGCATGCACGTCAGCGACAAGGTGCTCTACGACGGTCCCAACGGCCTGCGGATCAACCACGCCGCGCTCAAGCCCACCGGCCGCCTGGCCGGCAACATGTACTGCCACACCGACGACGTGTTCGAGCTGGTTCGCCCGACCTACACCGAGCAGGACGAGGGCGCCGGCCGGGCCGCCGACTGAACTCTTCGACAGAAGGAAGGCCGCGAACGCATGGAGGCAACCGCATGACCACCGCCGAACCTGAAATCAAGCTCTATGGCGCCGAGTGGTGCCCCGATTGTCACCGCTCCAGGAATTACCTGGACAGCCGGTCAGTGGCCTACGAGTACATCAACGTGGATGGCGACGACGACGCCCAAGCCTACGTGAAGCAGGTGAACGACAACCGGCTGATCATCCCGACGATCATTTTCCCGGACGGGTCGGTGCTGGTGGAACCGTCCAACGCTGAGCTGGCCCGCAAGCTCCGGGAATGAGCGCCCGAACCGCTAATCGGGGAACTGCAACAACTGGAGCACGTTCCCGTCGGGATCGCTGAGGGTGGCGACCCACCCGCCCCAGTGCTCCCGCTCGGGAACGCGGATGAACGGTACGCCCTCGGCGGCAAGCCTGGCGTGCTCGGCGTGGATGTCGTCGACGCCGAGATGGGGCATCATGCGCAGTGGGTCTCGCGACTTGCCGCTTACGCCGGCGTGCCGGCCCACGTTGAACCGGATATCTCCCAATTCAAAGGCTGCAAACCCCTCGTCCTCGTGGAAGGAATGGAGGGGCAGACGCAGGACGTCACGGTAGAACCGCAACATCCGGTCCAGGTCGTCGGTCCACAGGGTTATGCCGACAACGCCGGTAATCACGGGAAACGCCGACTAGCCGGAGGCAGAGTTGGCCGGCTCATCCGCTGGCAGGCAAGAACGGCACCAGCCGTGGAAATCGACCCGCTGCCACATGACCTGGAACCGGGTTTCGGTGGAGACTTGGTCGCGCAGGCGGATGATGATGTCGCTGCTGTCGTCGGCGTCCGCGATATTCCCGCACCCGATGCAGACCAGGTTCACGTGCGGCGAGACGTTGCTCTCGTAGCGGGACTGCTTGGCGAAGGGCAGTTCCTGGATCAAGCCGCTCTTTGAAAGCACGCCCAGGGTCGAATAAACCGTGGCCAGCGTCATTGACGGGAAGTGCTGCTGGACGCGCTCGTGGATCTGCTGCACCGTGGGGTGGTCGGTGGAGTTGAGCACGGCCTCGGCGATGGCCAGGCGCTGCGGCGTGACCCGCACGCCTCCCTGACGAAGCTGCTGCACAACGGCGCTTTGTATCATCGGCCCTCCGGATACTGCGCCCGTCGCCTTCCGCAAAAACCGCTCCGGCAGCATCTTGCAGGGAGTATAGCATTCACGATTTTTGGCGGCAAACCGGCCGGTTCTCGGTTGGCGCAGTAGGGGCATCTGGTGGTTTAGAGATATAATGGCTGACAAGCGGTGGTTTCCTTCAGGAGGAACGGTACCATGGAAAAGCTGAAAGAGATGGCGCCTCTGGGTGTCTTCGTCGTTCCTTTTGTAGTTCTCTCCCTCATTGTGATCCCCTGGGCGATTTTCGCGCCGGTATCGTTCTGCGCCGGCTTGGATCCCAGCAACGAGCTGATGGATGGCTGGGGCGGCTCCTTCATGCGTACTCTCTTCTTCCATTGCAATTGGGTGGGTAAGTGAGCGCATTAGATACGGTAGGCGCTTTTTGGTCGGCTATCTTCCTGTCGTTAGCCTCAATCGCGCCCTACGTCCTGCTGCGCCGGGCCGCCAAAGACGAAAATTGGCGCACGGTGGCCATGAACGCCTACCTGCCCTGGCTGGCAACCCTGCTGGTACTGCTGGGAACTTTTGGTGTAGGATGACGCACCGCAACCGCACGTGAGGAGCAACTTCTAATGGCTACCACCCGTTCCCGTCGCCTGGCCCGCCCGGTGTCCATCGTCGGCGCCGGTCTGTCCCAGTTCGGGGCCTATCCCGACAAGACCAGCCGCGACCTGTTCGTCGAAGCATTCCAGGACATGCAGGAAAACATCGATACGGGCATTTCGGCCCAGGACATCGAGGCCGGCTACCTGGGCAACTACTCCGCCGACCTGTTCGAGCATCAGGGCCACACGGCGCCCATCATGGCCGACTGGCTGGGCATGACGCCCACGCCGATAACCCGCGTGGAGAACGCCTGCGCCAGCAGCGGCAGCGCCCTCCGCGAGGGGGTTATGGCGATTGCCAGCGGCATGTACGACGTGGTTCTGGTGGGCGGCGTGGAAAAGATGACCTCGCTGCCGACCGAGGGCGTTACCGACGTGCTGGCCTCCGCTGCGGACGGGCTGTACGAGGTTCCTGCCGGCCTCACTTTCCCCGGCATCTTCGGCGCCATTGCCAAGGCGCACATGGATCGTTACGAAACCAACCTGAACCACCTGCTCAAGGTGGGGGTCAAGAACCACGAGAACGGCAAACTGAACCCCAAGGCCCAATTCCAGGTAACCGTCAGGGACATGATGGATCGGAGGAAGGCCAGGGCCGAACAGCGCGGCGAACCCGTTCCCGACTGGGAAGACGAGCTGGACTTCCTGAACGACGCGCGGGCCAACCCGTGGATCGCCTGGCCCCTGCGCCTCTACGACTGCGCGCCGATCACCGACGGCGCGTCCTGCGTGCTGCTGGTTGCCAGCGAACTGGCCAACCAGTTCACCGACAAGCCGGTGCACATCGCCGGCATCGGGCAGGCCACCGGCCGCCCACTGCACGACGCTGAGGAGCTGACCTCCCTGTCAGCGGCGAAGATCGCCTCGGCCCAGGCTTACGAGATGGCCGGCATCGGACCCGAACAGGTTGGCGTCGCCGAGGTCCACGACTGTTTCACCATCGCCGAGATTGTCGCCAGCGAGGACCTGGGCTTCTTCGCCCCGGGCGAAGGCCCCCACGCCGTGGACGAAGGGCGCACCGCCCGCACCGGCGACCGCCCCATCAACACCAGCGGCGGCCTGAAGGCCAAGGGCCACCCCGTCGGCGCCAGCGGCGTGGCGCAGGTCATCGAGGTGTACAAACAGCTGCGCGGCGAGGCCGGAGACCGGCAACTGGGCGATTCCAACCTGGAGTTCGGGCTGACGCACAACGTGGGCGGTACCGGCGGCACCTGCGTCGTCAACGTGTTGCAGCGCGGCTAGGAGGATCCCGGATGACTACGGACGCGGAATCTCGCCCGTTCAACGCGGCATCTTTCTACGCTTTCCTGCAAGAGGGTCGGTTCATGGGCGTCCGTTGCCGCGAAAACGGCAACGTTTATGCCGAGGCGCGGCCCATCGACCCCGTGAGCCACAGCCGAGACATGGAGTGGCACGAATTCAGCGGCCGCGCCACGCTGAGCACGTTCACCTGCATATCGGTCGCGCCGGCCTCCCTGGAGGCCAAGGGCTTCGGTCGCAACAACCCGTACTGCACTGGCATCGTCACGCTGGAGGAAGGGCCACGCATCTCCGCGCGGATCGCCGGCGTGGACGCGGCCAACCCGCAGAACATCCGGACCGGCATGGCACTGGAAATCGACCTGTCCGAGATTGACCCGGACGAGCCCGGCCTGGTGTTTCGGCCGGCGTAACGCCTTCACCGACCGCGGGCCATCCGCTCTGGGTTGGCGCCGGGAGCGGCCAAAATAAAACCGCCCCACCGATGTGGGGCGGTCATTCTTTCCGCTTTTGCCGTGACGACGTTCAGGCGAGTCCGGCGTCTTTGCACACGTCGCAGGTCTTGTCGTACCACACGTAGGCGGAATTAGGTTCGTGGAACACCTCGAACTGGTTTACGCTCCGGTATTTCCGGCAATTGAAGCACAGTTCCGTATGGGTGGGATCCAATTGTGGGGGGATGCCCTTCTCGGTGCTGACGTAGGTTTTGCGAATCTGACGATTGGAAAACGGCAGACGCTGCAGGAAGCGCTCTTCAAATTTCAGCTTCCACACCTGGCCGCCAGGCATTGGGCGGAACATCAACATCTGCTCGTCATCGGGCTGGCGATCATGGATGAAATCGATATAGTTCCCCAGACGCTGGTGCATCTTCCCAACGACTTCTTCGTAAGTATCCCCGATGGCAGGAATATCCACTTCGACACAGAATCCTTCCCATGTCTCGGGGTTGGCCTGGGTTTTCTTGATGTAGCAAGTCAGCTGTCGCGGTGTAGTGTTCACAATACTCCAGGGCGATGCGAGTGCATCGCCCTCCTCATTCGACAGTCGGAGCCGGAAGAGTTATTCAGCTTCCGATTTAGTCAAGACCACGGGTGCCCACCCAGCCGGTTTCCGAAACGTCGATCATTTCGCCGTTGGGGCCCTCGTATTTGGTCTCCACGTTCTGCGTGCGCGGGCCGGTCATGCCGGCGTGCAGGGCGTGGTTAACCTCGTCCATGGGCTGGGAGTTGGCGGCGGACAGGCGCGCCTCGGTTTCTTCGAGGCTCTCGACCTCGAAGCCGATGTGGTGGATACCCTCCCACTCCTTGCCGCGCTCCCCGGCTACGGTGTCGTTCTGGAAGTCCAGGATGGCCATGTTGACGTTCCCGTCACTGAGCATGTAGCCGTTGGCGTTGTCGCTCTGCAGCTTGGCAACCTCGCGAAGGCCAAAAACTTCCTGGTAGAACTTGGCTGTCTTTTCCGCGTCGTTGGTTGCGATTGCGATGTGTTTGATCTGAGGCATTTCAACCCTCCACGTTGGATTTCCGCCGGTAGGTCTGACGGTTTCTCCCCTCAAACAGGTAAGAGCAACGATACCATTTTTGCGTCCGAGGGGCTAGTGCCGATGGCGCCTCCGCTACCCACGGTCATCGCGAGGAGCGCAGCGACGCGGCAATCCCGTTGATATGGCGACGGCCCTGGCCGCAACGAGATTGCCACGCTGCGCTCGCAATGACAAAGTGGGATGCGTCAGCCCAACGGGTGGCTCGCGTAAATGGAAATGCTGGATTGCTGTACCGCCGCATGAACATCTTGCCCAGAAGGATCTACTACGGCTGGTGGGTGGTCGCCGCCGCGTCCGGCATGTCTTTTGCCAACGCGGCCACGGCCATCAGCATCCTCACGGTGTTCGTGGTCCCCATGAGCCAGGAGTTTGGCTGGAACCGGACCGAGGTGGCCGGCGCCACCAGCCTGGGAGCGGTGTTGGGCGCGGGGTTGGCTCCATTCACAGGGCGGGCCGTGGATCGTTTCGGAGCGCGGGTAACGCTGGTGGCCGGGGGGCTGATCGTGGTGGCCGGCTGCCTGTACCTGGCCGGCGCGCAGGCTCTGGCGGGGTTCTACGTAGCGTTCACCGTCGTGCGCATCGCCGACCAGGGGTTGATACAGGTGAGCGCAGCGGTGACCGCTGGCAAGTGGTTCGCCCGGTTCCGCGGGCGAGCCACGGGTCTGGTGACGCTGGGCAATGCCGGCGGGGTGATCGTCATGGCGCCGCTGGTGCAACTGGTCATCTCAGCCTGGGATTGGCGGGCGGCGTGGGTGATGCTGGCGGTGGTGATGCTGGTGGTCGGCGCCCTTCCCGCGCTGCTGCTGGTGCGGCGACAACCGGAAGACCTGGGCCTGGGTGTGGACGGCGATGGAATATCTTCCCCGCCCGACAGTTCCGAAGCGTCCCGCCTGGACCGAGACGTTGGTCTCTCGACCGTATTGCGGACACGGTCATTCTGGCAGATATTGGTGTCCCTGTTCCTGGTGGCGACTGCCACCTCCGGCATCGGGCTGCACCTGATGCCGCACCTGACGCAGCAGGGCCTCAGCGCCGGCGCGGCGGTGGGCGCGATAAGCGTAATGTCGATTTCAGGCGCGCTGGCCGCGTTGGCTTGCGGTCTGATGGCGGAACGGGCGTCGTCCAAACTGCTGCTGGTCCTCGCCTACCTGCTGAGTGCGGTCAGCATGTGGGTGCTGATGGGAGCGGACAACCTACTTCAGACGTACCTGTTCGCAGTGCTCCAGGGCATCGTGGGCGCGGGCATCAACACGCTGGCGCCGATAATGTGGGCGGACTACTACGGCAGGGGTTCGCTGGGCAGCATCTTCGGCGTGAGCCGGGCGGCGCAGGTGGTCGGTTTCGCCGTAGGCCCGCTGGCTTCGGCGGTGGTGTACGACCGGACGGGCAGCTACCAGGGCGCTTTCCTGGCGCTGGCGGCTGTGGCCGTTGCTGCGGCCATCCTCCTGGCAGCGGCCAGGCGTCCGCGAGCATGAGCGGTAGCCGAGAAGTGTTACATGGACGGAGCGGCGGCTCTCATGGCGGCGAGACCTTCATCAAGCCCAGGATGCGGGAGACCCAAGCCGGCCATCGTGCGCGCGCAATCCAGGCCCAGCCGGTCGTCCGTCGATTCGGGCACCGGGATCACCAAGCTCGTGTCCAACCCGAACTTCTCGGCAACGGCGACCGCGAAATCGTACATGGTGACCCAGTCGGATCCGGCAACGTGATGGATGCCAGTGTCCTCCACCTCGACCAGTCGTTCGATGCCATCGACTAGGTGTTCGACGTAGACCGGCGACCGGTACACGTTGGTCGGCCCGTGGTACGCCTCGCCATTGCGGAGCCGTTGGACCAGCCACGGAACGAAGTTGCGGCGTCCCGGAGCCGGCCAACCGTAGACGATGCTGGTGCGGAGGATGCTCCAACTGTACGCCAGGGCCGCGACCGCCTGCTCAGCTTCGAACTTGGTCCGGCCGTACTGAGTGTTGGGTGAAGGCGGGTCGTTCTCGCGGTACGGCCCGTTCAAGCCCTCGAAGACGTACTCCGTGGACACGAACACGAGCCGCGCATCGTGGCGTTGGCAGAGGCGGGCGATGGTCTCGGTGGCCGTCGCGTTCACCACCGCGGCGGCCTCGGGGTTGCGCTCAGCCGCGCCCACGTCGGCCATGGCGGCGAGATGGACCACCGCCTCGGGCTGCGTCGCGCCGAAAAGCGCGTCCAGTTGCGTATCATCGGCGATTTCCAGGCGATGCCAGGACGCGCCGTCGTCGACCGGCGGGCGGGAGCTATAGGTGCTGAAGACCACATGGCCGGCGGCGCTCACCAGACGGCGAGACACGTACCGGCCGATAAACCCGCTGGCG
The DNA here is from genome assembly GCA_034428455.1 of Dehalococcoidia bacterium. GTDB lineage: Bacteria > Chloroflexota > Dehalococcoidia > Lucifugimonadales > UBA3495 > Bin87. Next base: position 10,331 of record DAOUHZ010000094.1, on the reverse strand, counting down.
CCGATGATCAGGACGCGCATGATCCAAGGAGGCTGCGGCCCATAACCTGGCTGTCATCGCGAGGAGCGCAGCGACGTGGCGATCTCGTTCCCGCGGCAACGTTCCCTGCCCCAACGAGATCGCCACGCTGAGCTCGCAATGACATCCGGGAAGAGACGAGACTGTCCCGTTGCGCTAGCATGACGCCCGGAGCGTCACCGTTATGCACGACAAGGTCAGGACACGGGCAGCACGGGTTCGGTGCGGTCGGCGGGAAGCTCGACCTCGAAGGCGTTGAGGAAGAAGGCGGTCTGGGCGTAGTTGCCCATCAGCGCGGTGATCTCCACCAGGTGCTGGGCGCCGAACTGCTCCAGGGCGATCTGGAAGGTGGAGGCGGACACGCGGTGGTTGGCGTAGAACTCGTTGCAGAAGTTGACGATTGCCTGCTCGTCCGCGGTCATGTTGGGCAGGGGCTGCCGATCCCGGATGGCGTTGACCAGGGCGTCGCTGACACCCTCGCGGCGGGCCGCCGGCGCGTGGGCGTTCCAGATGTAGGGGCAGTCGAAATTCCGGGCGGTAACCAGGATCGCCAACTCCTGGATGCGCTTTGAAAAGGTGCTCTCGAAGCGCAGATAGCCGGTGAGGCTGCTGCGCCGCCGGGCCATCTCGGGGCTGTTGATGGCGATGGAATAGGGGCCGCCGGTGATGGTGCCGCCGGTGGGCCTGGTCAGTTCGTCGAAGGCATCGTGGAATTCTGTGGGCACCATGTCTCGGGTTACTACGGGCAGTCTGGCCATGATTCTCCTCGGATGGGAAATGAGATTTGGGGTCTGCGGCCGATTGTAACACCGTCCAATGCCCAACTTCTGCGAAGGTAGGGGAATGACACATTGAGCCATGTCATCCACCTAGACGTATCCATTCCTCTCGCCCCAATCCAGCCACGCCTGGGTCATTCCTTTAATTCGCCCACGGCTTTCCGGCGGCACGGGCCTGGCTCCGGTTATCTGTCGCAGCGCTTCAAACCAATGGCCTCCCTGGGAACGCATTCGCTCCAGAACCAGTGGCACCACCGGCTGTCCCATGCTGATGATTTCCTGGAGGGCGGGGTGCGCATTTATACGGGCCGAGTTCGATAGGAAGACAGTTTCCTCTTGCCACCGGTCAGCCAATTCCTGGAAACGTTTGCGGTCGATGGGTTCGATGTGCACCGCCTCGGCCACAAATTCCTCCCGCAAGCCACGCGCTTCAGGTTGCTGATTCATAATGCCGTCCTTTCCGGCTGATACCGGTCGCGATGCGCCCTTTAAGCTGGTCTTCCCAGATGGGCATTGGAGAATACCTCTCGGTGTTCTTGGCTTGTGCCGCAGTCACCCAATCAACAATCTACGATTGTATCACCGCGCGTGTTGTTGCTGGCGGAGTGGGTGTCCGTCTTCAGGTTCGGGTCGTCATCTTGGGTTAGCATGGGACGGCACGGGCGTTCCGCCATTTCCCTAACACCCAACGGCTGACAGCGCATGACACCACGCCCGATCACGATTACAATCGCGGCAATACATGCGAGGAACCGAGGCGAGGAGGTAGCGACGTGACGACGAGGGAACGCTTGAATACGCAAGAGGAGCAGCAGTATTACGAAACCGCCGGCCGGATCCAGGTCAAGCCGGGCTGGCTGCAGGGCGAGGGCCAGCCGCTGCCGGAAATGGAGCCCTACCTCTGGCGCTGGACCGAGGTGGAGCCGCTGGTGATGAAGAGCGGCGAGCTGGTGACGCCCGACCGGGACGTGGAGCGGCGCACCCTGCGCCTGGCGACGCCGGGCCTGGATCGCGGCACGACCCACACCATCACGGCGGCGCTGCAACTGCTGCTGCCTGGCGAGAACGCGCCGGCGCACCGGCACACGCCCACGGCGATCCGGTGGGTGCTCAAGGGCACGGGCGCCTATACCACTGTTGAGGGCGACAAGTGCTACATGGAGCCGGGCGACCTGGTGCTGACGCCGTCGTGGACGTGGCACGATCACAACAACGAGGGCGACGAGCCGATGGTCTGGCTGGACGGGCTGGACGTGCCGCTGGTGCGCTACCTGCGGGCCAACTTCTACGAAGCCTACCCCGAGGACCAGCAGCCCATCGTCGGGGTAGCGGAGTCGGAGCGCAAGTTCGCCTCCGGCGCGCTGCGGCCGGCGTGGGAGGAGCCGAGCGCGCCCTACTCGGCGCTGTGGCACTACAAGTGGGACAAGACCCACGAGGCATTGCAGCAGCTGGCCCGGGTGGACGCCAGCCCCTTCGACGACGTGGCCATGGAGTTCAGCGACCCGATGACCGGCGGGCCGGTGCTGAAGACGATGACCTGCTGGGCGCAGATGATCCGGCCGGGCGTTGCCACCCGGGCGCATCGTCAGACCAGCTGCGCCGTGTACCAAGTGTACAAGGGCCAGGGCCACAGCGTCATCGACGGCACGCGGTTCGACTGGACCGAGGGCGACTTTTTCGTGGTCCCGCCGTGGGTGTGGCACGAGCATGCCAACGACACGGATGATGAGGCCGTCCTGTTCTCCATCCAGGACATACCTATCATGAAGCAGATGGCGCTCTACCGCGAAGAGCCCTACGAGGAGAACGCCGGACACCAGCCGGTAACCGGGACGTTCCGGGGGTAATAGCGGGGGCCTCTCCAACCTGTCATCGCGAGGAGCGTAGCGACGCGGCGATCTCGTTATTGCGTGGCCGACTGTCGCCACGACGAGATTACCGCGCTGCGCTCGCAATGACAGATTGGGCAGAAGTGTTTAGATCCTGTTTACATTTCCCGTCATTCCGGCGAAAGCCGGAATCCAGAGAGTACACAACAATACCAACGTCCCTCTTGCAATAGATGTACTGGGTTCCTGCTTTCGCAGGAACGACGGTTTGAATTTCAAAATACCGACACGGGCTAAATGATCAGCCGCTGCTGCGCGGCAACGGGCTCCGGCGAGGGATCGTCGGGGCCCTCTTTTTCGGAGAAACCGGAGACGCCGACGCCCAGGAGGCGGAAGGCGCGATCCGGAGCCAGCTCCCGCTCCAGCAGCATCCACGCGGTGGAGACGACGGCTGCTTCCTCATCGGTGGGTGCCGGCAGGGTGGTTTGGCGGGTAAAGGTGGTGAAGTCGGAGAGACGCATCTTGACGGTGACCGTGCGGGCGACCAGTCCCTTGCGGGAAACCGACCCGGCGACGCGGCCGGACAAGCGCTCGATGAGCGACCGCAGATTGGCGCGCTCTTCGTCGGAGTTGCCGGGGAGGTCGGCGGCGAAGGTGGTCTCGGCGCTGATGGACTTGGCCTCGCGGGAAGTCTGCACCGGGTCGTGGTCGATGCCCCGGGCGCGGTCGCGGATGCTGGAGCCGCGCTTGCCGAAATGGCGGGCGAACCAGGCGTCGGGCATGGCCGCCAGTTGGCCGATGGTGTCCACTCCCTCATCGTGGAGACGGGCGGCGGACTTGGGACCCACGCCCACCAGATTGCCCACGGCCAGGGGCGCGAGGAACTCGGCCTCGCTGCCGACGGGAACGACCACCAGGCCGTCGGGCTTCTGCAAATCCGAGGCAATCTTGGCGACGGTCTTGCCGGTTCCCAGGCCCACGGAGACGGTGAGGCCGGTCTCGGCGGCGACGCGCTCCTTGATGTCGATGGCAATGGCGATGGGCGAGCGGTCGGCGGCGGCCTCGGTGACGTCCAGGTAAGCCTCGTCCAGGGACACGGGCTGGATCACTGGGGTGACGTCGCGGAAGATGTCCATGATCCGACCGGACATCTCGCGATAGCGGTCGAAGCGCGGCCGCACGATAATGCCGTCGGGGCACTGGCGCACGGCGGTGGCCATGGGCATGGCCGAGTGGACGCCGAACCGCCGCGCCTCGTAGGACGCCGTTGCCACCACGCCGCGACCCTCGGGCCGGCCGCCAACCAGCACGGGCAGGCCGCGCAGGTCGGGGTTATCCAACTGCTCCACGGCGGCGTAGAAGGCGTCGAGGTCGGCGTGGATGATGTGGCGGGGGTGTGCGAGCATGGGGCAGCATTAAAAGTTGACAGGTTTGCGTGTGTACGCATCCTTCCATCCACCGAGTTCCCAACCTTAACCATGTGATATGCGTTGACAAGCCTTCCCTTGGGAATAAGTATAATCCCAATCAGCGTTATTATGGATAACTCTAATATACATTTGTATAGCATTGTACATCGACGATAACCTGTGCCGCGATGCATTACAGTGTCAAGGGTGGTCGACGCTGTAATCCAAACAACCTATGAGCGTCGGGCAGGTCAGCAAATTTTGGCACTGGAATGTCATATACAAAGTGTATGACCTTTTCGCGAAAGGTATTTTGATTTCCGTAGACGTCTAAAGCATCAGTGGACAACCCGAACTGATCAGTAAAGTCTAACGCGACGCTCAACAGCCCCTGGCACACTCTGAATTGTGTATTGATTACTCCTGGCAAGCTATGCGGTATATTATTGATATCGAATGTAGCACCGAACGCGTGAGCGATACCAACACTTTCTTCAGCCGTGTAATTAGCTCTGTTTCTTTGCTTTGTCAACCACCCCGCGTCGTTGGAAATGGGTGTCAATGCCGCTGCCGATGGCGCGTTTGTCAATCTCCTGATGCTACGTGCTGCATTGTAGAAGGCTTCCCAGAATCGCTCGTGCGATCCTCTTCTGGTTAATGCGTAGATATTGGAGCCTCCCTGCGTGGACCGTTTCACCAAGCGTTGGGACCCCGGTTGCGAGCGATCAACCTCCATGATATTGTTTGCGAATACTCGGCAACCAAACATCCCCAGCAGAGACCGAGCCGCAAACATGGCACCATAGTACAAGGTTACGTGCGCCCAGTGGCTCGAACTCTGGATCATGAGGTCAAGCGAGCGACGAAAATGGCTAGCAGCCAAAAATAGGTCGCGCTCCGCGTTTCGGAGTGCCAAAGTGCGGTATCCATCGAACTCAGCCGAACCTTCCGCGATCGCTCGTAGCCTACCGGCAGGCCCCTGAACGAAATCATCCAGAGAAGTGTTGAGAGGTACCGCACCAGCTTGAAAATTGTGGCAGTAATGTTGCGCTCCGGCTACAGAAAACACGCGCATGATGACTATCCGTCAGAAAATACTTGCGATTTGATTTGAAGATAAATCTGCCTGATTCCCGCCGATCCTTGCATCGAACGGATATACTCCGGATCCAAGGTCTTTTCATCAATTCGCTGCAAATACGGCACAAAGTCGGCTGACGTCTTTTCCGCCAACTGCGTATGGTCCATACTCCGCGCCAAATCGGCCAACAACCTAAACAAGGACCGCAAGACTCGGGCTTTGAAAAAGGGGGAATCTCGCTTGCCCCACCGATCAGCGTCAATTTGCTGGATGGCAACCGAATATTGCAATATCAATTGGTGTTGCTCCAGAAACGAAAGCCGAGCCAACGGCGACCGGCGGCTTATCAATGTACTGAATTCGGGAGCCAACGAAGCTTGCTTTATTTGCATTTCTGATTGTTCACCGGTCAGGTCAATCCTTTGAAAAAATGGGCTTTCCTCTTCGGTGGCCAAAAGAAATACAATTTCAGCTGCGGCCAATCTCTGTTGATCATCTTCAGGCCGGATCAGCCGGATTAGATCCCAACGGAGCGACGCAGGCACCCTTTTTTGATTATCATTGATTTCCAAAAACAGGTTGGCCATACCTTCTGGAGACAAACCAGTGTGGATTATACAGGCATACGGCGCCTCGTAATCAGAGTGTTTTTGGGCCCAAAGCCTGTGTTGCCCATCCACTACCAAGAAACGCACTCTTTCGGGGATTGTGACTACCCCGGCGTCTACCGAGATTGCTTCCGTATCCGTGGCCAGAACGATAGCATTCGGGAAAGTACGGTGTTGGTCTAGAACCGCGAGGGCTATATCCATCGCACGCTTTGTATTCACCATGCGTTGGAATCCTTCTACAGGATCATCATAACGCCAGGATGGAGTGGTGTGCTGCAACAACCAACTACCAAGCAAAGTTGCACAGATAATCGGCGGCTTTTCTTGGAGCAAAAAACCTTTGGCCGAGATTTTCTTCACCTTCATTTGATAAACCTCATGCTTTGGCCCGTCACAATGAGCGCAAGCCTTTAGAGTAGATCAGCAGTTCTGTGGTTGGCCGGCGGAAACTGGGGTCCGCGGCTAACACGCTGCTCCTGGAAATTTCTTGGTGTGCGAAGCCCGGATAAAATTCCAAGACCGGCCGGTACCCAACGTTCGTAACAACCACATGACAACCGCGTTCGGCGAGCCGTACAGCGATGTTGCCGAGGCGGCGTTGATCATTCCAGCTAAAAATCTGTTCGTTGTATTGTATGAATCCGTTCCGCTTGCGATGTGTCGAGTACGGAGGGTCGAGATAGACGAAATCTCCTGCTGTAGCCGTATTTACAACTGTCTCAAAATCTCCACAGCAAAGCTTGACGTTTTGTAAGGATTTCGACACGTTGAGCAAATGGGCATTGTCGAATACTCGCCGCCCATTTCGGCCAAATGGAACGTTGAACTTGCCGCTGCGGTTGACCCTGTACAGGCCGTTCCAACAAGTCCGATTAAGGTAAATCAGTTGGGCCGCTCGATTAATTCGATCGCTGTAGTTGGCGTTACGCACCCGATAGTAGGTGGCCTCGTTGTTAGGCCACCTGCCTAAAACAGCCGCCAAACGATTTGGGTAATCCCGCATGACCCGATAAGCCTCCATCAACTGGATGTTCAGGTCAGACAAGATCGCCCGATCCGGTAGCAGCCGAAAGAATAATGAGCCACCTCCGGCAAAGGGCTCATAGTAGGCGCCTATGCCATCCGGGACCATTCGACATAGGCGCTCCGATATCCATTGCTTGCCACCGGCCCACCGCAGCAGCGGCTTCATCTCGTCAAATCCGGTAGTGTTTATGCGCTCGGACGTACACGTCGAACTTGAAGCGGCGGTCGTAGGGTAGCGTGCATCCTAGCACTTGGCTGTAGACCTAGCAAACGAACCGCCTCGATCATGTGTGCCATGCGTCGCGACTTGGCGCATAGTTGCGAAATTCCCCGCAGGATAGCTGGGTCTGGCAAATCACCCATGCCAAAACCCCGGCGCCGTCCGGTCCGTCGGGTCCTCACCCTGCGCCAGGTACTTTGCGCGTAGGCGGTCCCACAGGTAGAGGCGGCTCCAGACGGGTTGCTTTTCGTATTGCTGGTGTTCGTCGAGGTGGGGGTTGGGGAGGAGGACGGTGATCTGCTGCTGGCCGCCGCCATTGAAGAGGCGGAAGCCCCAAGACGTGGGCTGGTGGTCGGGGTTGAGGCGGCGGTAAAGCTCGGCGCGGGCGGTGCGGCGCAGGCGGGCCACCTCGGGCGGCGCGGACGTGTGCTCGCCGATGCACAGGTGCAGGTGCCACTCCTCGAAGTCGACGGTGAGGTAGCCGTCGAGGAAGCCGGTGCGGGGCGGGCGCGGCGGCTTGATCTCCCAGACGGCGCCGGGGATCAGCAGTCCGATGCGGATGCGCTCCCACTCGGCCAGGCAGTCGGTGAGGATGCCGTGGAGGGTGTCCTGATCGGTGGGCACGGGGAAGAGTTCGTAGATGCCGTCGGGCTGCTGGGTGATTTCGCCGCGTGGCAGGGGCTGGGCGGTGGTCATGGCATCGCTCCCGGTGGGATGGGTCCGGTCGGTTCTTGTGGGTAATGTACTACAACCCGCGGGCGGCGTGGATCTCATGCGTACCCAGTCTGCCAAAGAAGGACCATTCGCTATGGATAAACGGGATGAACGGGATAGACGGGATGATGTAAAGAGGACGATGTGGGCGCGCGAGTGACAGCAGCCCGCGCCGCCAGGAACTCGGATGGTCTATAATGGTCACTCTGAAATTGAACTCCAGAATTCGCGAACGCCGGCAGGGACAGATGAACCGCTGCCGGCTGCCGCAAGCATAGTGAGGCCCTCCCCATGATGATGTTGTTCCTGCACGACGTTCCCGACCAGGCGCGGGCCGGCGAGGTGAAGCGCGTTTCGCGCGGCTACGCCCGCAACTACCTGCTGCCCAAGGGCCTGGCCGAAATCGCCACCGACGAGACGATGAAGCGCCTGGACAAGATCAAGGTCGAGGGCGACCAGCAGCGGGCGCGGGAAACGCAGGTCGTGGAGGAACTGGCCGAAGCGCTGGACAACCTCACCGTAACCATCCCGGGCCGGATCACGCCAACCGGCCGCTACTATGGGGCCATCAGCGGGGTCAGGATCGCCGACGCCATCGGCGAGATGCTGGAACGCGACATCGACCGCCGCATCACCAACAACGTCGAACCGATCCGCGAGCCCGGCGACTATGAGGTCGTGCTGAACCTGTCCAGCGAGATTCGCGCGACCATCAACGTCATCGCGGCCGTGGAAGAGTAGCTCGCCAACAGCCGCCAACTCGTCGCAGCGTATTTGGCTGTGGCTATCTGAAAGAGGACCGGTGCCCCGTGGTTGCCGACCCGTACAGCGAACGGCAATTGCCCCACGACCCTGAGGCCGAGGCGGCCGTGCTGGGCGCACTGCTCATCGACGGCGACGCCCTGCTGCGCGTGACGCCGCTGATCAAGCCGGAGGACTTTTACCGAGCCCGGCACCAGTTCTGCTTTGCCGCGTGCCTCGCGGTTTTCTCACGCCAGGAAGCCATCGACCAGATCACCGTCGCGCGGGAGCTACAGACCCAGGGTCGCCTGGAGCAGGTGGGCGGCTTGCCGTACCTGGGGCAGCTCATCGCCGGGACACCCACGTCGGTCAACGTGGAGCACTACGCCGCCATTGTGGCCGAGACGGCGGCCAAGCGGCGGTTCATCGCAGCGGGCAACCGCATCGCCGAGCTGGGTTTCGACGAGAGTTCGGATGTGGACGAGACAATGCGCCAATCGGTGGAGGTCCTGTTCGGCGTTCGCCCTGCCGCCGATGACCGCGGCTTCATACCGCTGAGCTCGGTGCTGGACGTCTACCTGCAAGGCGATATCGGCGACGTGTCCTTGACCGACGAACCGCCGTTGCAGAGTGGATACAGCGACTTCGACAGCCTGCTGGGGGGGATGCAGCGGTCCGACCTGCTGATCGTTGGCGCGCGACCCGGCCTGGGCAAGAGCAGCCTAGCCCTCAACATCTGCACCAACGCGGCGAAATCCGGTCAGACCTGCGGCATCTTCAGCCTGGAAATGAGCCGCGAGCAGGTGGCAATGCGGATGTTGGTGGCCGAGTCCGGCGTGGACTCGCACCGGCTGCGCCTCGGTCTGCTGTCGGAAAACGAGCAGAACGTGATCTCCGACGCCGTGGGTCTGCTTTCGGGTCTCCCCATCTTTATCGACGACACGCCGTTTCAGACCACGATGGATATGCGGAGCAAGGCGCAGCGGCTCCAGCTGGAGCACGGGTTGGACTTTCTGGTGGTGGATTACCTCCAGCTGATCCAGGGCGGCGGCCGTCGACAGGGATACGGCGAGAACCGGGTGCAGGAGATCAGCGAGATTTCGCGGTCGCTCAAGGGTATGGCCCGGGATTTGAACACGCCGGTGTTCACCTGCTCACAGCTCAGCCGAGTGGTGGAGAACCGGCCCGGCCATCGCCCGCAGCTCTCTGATCTGCGCGACAGCGGCAGCATCGAGCAGGACGCCGACGTGGTGACCTTCCTGTTCCGGGAGGACCGGGTCTTCACCGAGGAAGAGTGGGAGCAGCACGCGCCGGGCCGTCCCTACCCGCGCAACCTGGTGGAGCTCATCGTGGCCAAGCACCGCCACGGACCCACCGGGAGTTTCCACCTGTATTTCCGAGACAACCTGATGCGGTTTGACGAGTTGGCGCGCTACGAGGAGTCCGTCGCCTAGATGGATGATGTCGCTGGCAAAGCGACCCTCCCGGCCAACGCACGCCGGATCCCGATACCGGCGGCGGCCCTGTCGCAGTGGCTGGCCGATATCGACGACATCGCTGAACTCAAGGTGACGCTGCGGGCGCTGGCCCTATTGGCGGAGGAACCGCGGCGCCGGTCGGTTCCGCCCTCCATAGCCCTGGAGGACCTACTGGACGACCCGGTACTGGCCGAGGCCCAGCTGAACGGATTTGAGAATTACGCGCTCAAGGGTTTGGCCGCCGCGGTGAGTCGGGGCACTCTGGCGGCGATCCGCGACGCCGGGGCGATGCGCGTGCTGCTGAACGACGAGGACTGCCAGCGGTACCTGCAAACTGGCGGCGTCACGGAACTGACCGCCGCCGACCTTACCGGAATGGCGGGCATGGATGCGTTGGAACCGACACCCCAGACGCCGACAACCGC